>JAZNNW010000001.1:0-36773 GCA_045580485.1 Candidatus Avilachnospira sp.
TTTCATAGCAGGCACCTCTTCGGAATCCGCAGGGAACGGTCCTTGACCGTTCCGGTGCAGGCACTTACAATCTCTTCACATTCACGGTGATCTCACTGAGCGCTTCCGCCGCTTCCATGGCATAATCTTCCCGATGGCTCAGATCTCCCAGGGTCACCATGCCCACCAGCCGTCTACCTTCCACAACAGGCAGGCGGCGTACCTGTTCCTTGGCCATACGGTCTGCCGCTTGGGTCAAGCTGGTTGTCGGCTGCACGGTGGAGACCCGGTCGGTCATGATCCGACTGACCGTCGTCTCTGCTGCCGATCGCTCCAGAGCCATACAGCGCACCACCATATCCCGGTCGGTGACGATACCGCAGAGGCTTCCGTCTCTTGCCCGCACGGGCAAGGCGCCGATATTATGCCGTGCCATCAATCTGGCTGCCACGGCAACACTCTCCTCCGGGGACACGCTGATCACATGGGAATTCATACAATCCCGCACCTTCATAAGCTCATCCTTTCCTGTTTTTTCCATAGTGTTTCCAAAAAGCCGGTGCTTCAAACATTTTTTCGTATGAGCAGGTAAAAATCGGTCGATACTGTGGTAGAAAGAAAAAATATCTGAAAATTTCTTGTAATTTTCCCAAAAATATTGCAAAAAACCTATTGTCTTTGACAGAATAAAGGTATATAATGACTTGGTTACGATTAAAATTGGCAATTTGTCGGTTTTTGACCATTTGCCTTGGAATGAGGATGTTATATGGCAAACTCCAAAAATACAGCTCCTGTGGAAGATATCAAGGCTCCTGTGGCTGCGCTGATCGCAAAAGCCCAGAAGGATGGCTCCATTCAGGCCAGCGAACTGAATGCGGAATTGGAAAAACTGGATCTCTCTGTGGAGCAGATCGAGCACATCTACGACACCTTTGAGGGTATGGGTATCCAGATCATCGGTTCTGAGCTGGAACTGGATATGGACATGGAATTGGACGGCGCCCTGGACATGGATGTGGATGTCGATCTGAATCTGCCCGAAGACGAAGAAGAAGAGGCGCTGGTGGACCCTGTGGAACTGGCTGCCGAGTACAATCTGGATGATCCCGTTCGTATGTATCTGAAGGAGATCGGTCAGGTGAAGCTGCTGTCTGCCGAAGAGGAGATCGAACTGGCGCAGAAGGTGGCAGAGGGCGACAAGGCCGCCAAGGACAAGCTGACCGAGGCCAACCTGCGTCTGGTCGTCTCCATCGCCAAGAAGTATTCCGGCCGTGGCCTGCACATTCTGGATCTGATTCAGGAAGGCAACACCGGTCTGATCCGTGCTGTGGACAAGTTTGACTATACAAAGGGAAACAAATTCTCTACATATGCAACCTGGTGGATTCGTCAGGCCATCACCCGTGCCATCGCCGACCAGGCCCGCACCATTCGTGTGCCGGTGCATATGGTGGAGGTCATTAACAAGGCCACTCGCTGCAACCGCAAGCTGGTGCAGGAGCTGGGCCGTGAGCCCACTCTGGAGGAGATCGCAGAGGAACTGAACCTGCCCATCGAGAAGATCATCGAGGCCAACCGCACCGCTGCCGATACCCTTTCTCTGGATACCCCTGTGGGCGACGAAGAAGATACCACCATCGGCTCCTTCGTGGAAGACGACAATACTCTGGGTCCTGCCGATGCCACCTCCAACACTCTGCTGGCAGAGGCTCTCAGTGAAATTCTCGGCACTCTGACCGAGCGAGAGGCCGATGTGCTGCGTATGCGTTTCGGCATGTATGACGGCCGCACCCACACTTTGGAGGAAGTGGGTCAGATCTTCGGCGTTACCCGTGAACGAATCCGCCAGATCGAAAACAAGGCTATCCGCAAGCTCCGTCACCCCTCCAGAGCCAAGAAGATCAAGGATTTCTACTGCTAAACAAAACAATCGCCATGGCTTCTCAGCCATGGCGATTTTCTTTTTACTGCTCTTCCGGGAAGATATATTTTGCTTTGAAGCGGGCAAATTGCTCCGCAAAGGCTGCACTCTCATGCAGTTCGCCAGATTTCAGTGCATTCAGATATTCGTGAGCCTCCAGCTTGCCCTCGGAGACCTGCAGCATTTCCACAGCCACATTGGAGCAATGGTCGGCGGTACGCTCATAAGCGGTCAGCATATCTTCCAGCACAAAGCCGTATTCCACCGTACACAAACCGTCCCGCAGACGGCGGACATGGCGGGACTTGACCTCCCGAACCAACGCATCCACCACCTGCTCCTGAGGTTCGACTCTCATGGCTCGCATCAGATTCAAATCTGCATAGGCAGAAGTGGTTTCCTCCACCACAGCTAAAACCGCCCGCTCCAGAACTTCCAGTTCAGCCTGCGCCTGTTTGGAGAATACAATATTCTTTTCCGCTATTTCCTGACCGGCCTCCGCCACATTGACCGCATGGTCAGCAATGCGTTCAATATCGCTGATGGTATACAACAAGGTGTTCAGTTTGCGGTTATCTTCCACAGACAGTCTCTTGCCGGAGAGCTGCACCATATAGGTGCCCAGAGCATCCTGATAACGGTCTGTTTCCTCCTCCAGAGCAAGGACCTGATCCATGACCTTTTGATCAAATTTACGGGTGAGACCAATGGCCAGTTCCATGGCTTTGGAAGAAGTCTGCGCCATGGTATATGCGATCTCATGGGCACGCTGCACAGCAACGGCAGGCGTGGCCAGCAGACGACTGTCCAGCAGCTCGGTCTTTTGAGGCTCTTTGATCTCGGGAACCACCACATAGGCCAGTTTCACCAAAAGCCCGTTCAAAGGCATCAGCACAAGGGTAGCTGCCACATTGAAGAATGTGTGGATGACAGCAACATTCCATGCGCTGATGCTGTCATGCAGGAAGGTCCAGTCGATATACAGTCCCAAACCGTAGAACACGATAACGAAGAAAGTCACACCCACCACATTGAACAGCAGATGGACAACGGCAGTACGGCGAGCATTGCGGTTAGCACCAATAGCACCCATAAGCGCCGTGACGCAAGTGCCGATGTTCTGACCTAAGATAATGGGAATGGCTGCACCGTAGGTGACCACGCCGGTGCTGCACAGACCCTGCAGAATACCCACAGAAGCAGAGGAGGACTGGATAACAGCCGTCAATACGGCACCAAACAGAATACCAAGCAAAGGATTGGAGAAGGAGATCATCAGCTGGGCAAACCACGCCTCATGTTTCAAGAAGGACATAGAACTGCTCATAAGATCCATGCCGGTCATCAGTGCCATGAAGCCCAGCATGATGGTACCAACACCCTTTTTCTTTTCACTCTTGGTGAACATGAACAGAATGATGCCGATCGTGCCGATGAGAGGTGCCAGCGTGGAGGGTTTGAACAGCTGGATAATGAAGCTGTCACCTTCCAGACCGCTGAGGGACAAAATCCATGCAGTGACCGTTGTACCGATATTAGAGCCCATGATGACGCCAACGGCCTGTTTCAGGGTCATGATGCCGGAGTTAACAAAACCGACCACCATGACGGTAGTGGCGGAAGAAGACTGGATCACGGCAGTGACCGCCAGACCCAACAGGAAGCCCTTAAAGACGGTGGAGCTCATTTTTGCCAGAATCGTCTGGAGTTTACCGCCTGCCTGGCGCTCCAGAGCTTTGCCCATGATGTCCATGCCGAACAGGAACAGGGCAAGACCACCCAGCAGGGTAATGATCTTGAAGATATAAGCTGTCATGTAAAGATCTCCTTTGAGGAATTTTATTTTTCTCGACAGCTTATATTATAGTTTTTTACAGTTTTTCATTCCATGGAGGGAATGAAAAACCTTTGTAAAATCTATGTAAAATGACGGGCTTCAGAGAAGCCCGTCATTTGGGAAATATGACCGTTATGGCAGTACCTGCACCCGGTGCGCTTTCCAGCTGCAATTGCGCTTTATGGTAAGCTGCAGCATGTTTGACAATGGAAAGCCCCAGACCTGTACCGCCGGACTGCTTGGAATGACTCTTGTCCACCCGGTAGAACCGCTCAAAGACCCGGGACTGGTGTTCTGCCGGAATTCCGATGCCCGTATCCCTGACGGTCAGTTTATTTTCCTCGGCGGTAATGTAAACCATACCGCCGGGGACATTGTATTTGATGGCGTTATCACAGAGATTGTAAAGCATCTCATGGAGCAGGCGGCGAACACCGTTTGCCGTAAAGCCTGTTCCGGAGATTTCCAGTCGGACATCTTTTTCTGCGGCGCTGGGCTCCAGAACAGCCTTCACTTCCTCTGCCAAAGCAAGCATATCCACTGACTCTGTGGGCATAGCCGCACCTTCATCCAACTGAGACAGGCGGAGAATATCCTCGATGAGTGCCACCAAGCGGGCAGCCTCCTTACGGATATGACCCACAAACCGAGGCACATCCTCCTGTTTGACCAGACCGTTTTCCAGAAGCTCCGCACTGCCCATGATCCCTTGCAGGGGTGTTTTCAGCTCATGGGATACATTGGCGGAGAATTCCCGGCGAAGCTGCTCTGCACTCCGCTGTTCCGTGATATCAACGGCAAGGACCACAGCACCGATGACAACACCATCTGACTGGATTCGGCTCAGATCAAGCTGATACTCCCGGTCATTTCTGCTGATGCAGGCTGTGCCCCGTCCTTTATCCAGTGCGTCGTTGAGGGCATCCCGCACAGTACCGGAGCGATCCAGCAGCAAAAAGCTCTTGCCGATGCAGTCTTTCTCTGCATGGAACAGCTCCTCGGCAGCTGTATTGATACTGAGGACCTTACCTTCCTGGTTGAGTAGAATCAGACCCTCCTGCATATTGCCGGTGATCTGTTCAAGTTCATCGGCATTTCTCCGCAGAGCCTCCATCTGACTGTTGATCTGGTTGCGCTGCCAGTTGATACGGTGGAGCAGCGGCGATATCTCTGTATAGACATCGTTTTTCAGCGGCTGCTCCAGATCCAGCTCATTGATGGGCTCCACGATCTTCTTTGCCATTTGAAAGGCAAGGATCGCGGCTAAACCAATGGCGATCAGAATAACGAATACGATGGGATAGATCAATCCGACCACCAAGGACCAGGCAGTCTGTTGATTGACAGCCACACGCAGCACCGTTCCATCCTTTAACCGCTGGGCCTCATAAAAAGTCTGTTTTGTCATGGTGGCAGACGCCCGAACTGCACTTCCCGTGCCGGTCTGCAGTGCTTCCCGAATCTCCTCCCGATCTCCATGATTTTCCATTTCGGTCTGATCCGCCTGGGTGTCAAACAGCACTGTACCATCGGTATCGACCCAGGTAATTCGGAAGCGATCTGCCTCCACATTTTCCAAAAAGGCATTTCCGTACTGCTCCGTACCGGTGACTGCCAGACTCAATTCATCCTTGAGCTGACTTACCTGCGCCTCGGAAAAATGACTGTACAGCACGCCCATGACCACGATGAATGCGCCCAGAAGTGCCACAACAGCCACCAGCATTACGGAGCGAAATATCTTACTTGCCATACTTTCCCTCCAGCCGGTAGCCCACATTGCGAACCGTCTCAATGAGGCAGCCGTAAGCACCCAGCTTCTGCCGCAGGGTGCGGATATGCATATCCACTGTCCGGGTCTCACCCACATACTCTGATTTCCACACATGGAGCAGGAGCTGCTCTCTCGTAAAGGCAATGCCCGGCTGAGAAAGGAACAGATACAGCAGCTCGTATTCTTTATAGGTCAGGCTCACACGGCTTCCATCCACCGTGACGGTGTGCTCCACCGGGTTCAGAACCAAGCCACCCACTTTTAATGCAGGGGTCTGACGGCACCGGCGCAGCACGGCTTTGACCCGGGACACCATTTCCATCACACCGAAGGGCTTGACCAGATAATCATCTGCACCCAGATCCAGACTCTGAATTTTATCGTATTCCGTGCCTTTGGCAGTAGCCATGATGACAGGGATATCCTGAAATGCCTCTGATCCTTTCATTTTCTGCAGAAGCTCCACGCCACTGATACCGGGAAGCATCACATCCAGGATGACGAGCTCCGGCTTCTCCGCCTGCAGGGCATCCCAGAAGGCATTTCCATCTTCAAAGCCCCTTGCTTCAAAGCCCGTGGATGTCAGGGCATACACTTCAATATCCCGGATACTGGAATCATCCTCCACACACCAGATCATGGCCGCACCTCCTTTTTTCTTCATAGTAATGATTTTTCCTTAGAATTTCAAGTCTTACCGCCCTTTCTTTTTCCATTGCAAAAAGGCCGAAAATCCTGTATGATACAGATACGAAATGATTAAAGGAGAACCGCCTATGCGAGGAGACAAGTCCTTTGTGACGGAAGTCCGAAAGAAAGTATTTACGGAAGTGGCAAAGCTGGCCTATGAGGGCGGCGACTACTCCAGAATAGAGGAGATCCCCTACAAGATCGTACCCGGTGAAATGGCCTCCCATCGGGAGAGCATTTTCCTGGAGCGAGCCATTGCAGGCGAACGGCTGCGGCTGGCCATGGGTCTGCCTCTGCGACCGGTCTATGAGCACAAGCCCCTCTCCGACGGTGTCAACGAAAGTGCCATCGCTGAGAAATACTACGATCCGCCCCTGATCAATATCATCAACTATGCCTGCAACGCCTGCCCCTCCAAGCAGGTGCGGGTGACGGAGCTGTGTCAGGGCTGCCTGAGCCGCAGCTGCAAGCATGCCTGCCCCAAGGATGCCATCAGTTTCATCCACGGGCAGTCGGTCATCGATCAGGAAAAGTGCATCCGATGCGGCAAGTGCGTGGACGCCTGCCCTTATCACGCCATTGTCAAAATCGAGCGTCCCTGTGCCGCCGCCTGCGGCATGGATGCCATTGGCTCCGACGAACACGGCAGAGCCAAAATCGACTATGACCGCTGTGTTTCCTGCGGTCAGTGTCTGGTCAACTGCCCCTTCGGTGCCATTGTGGACAAGGGTCAGATCTTCCAGCTGATCCACGCCATGAAAAAGGGTTACAAGGTCTATGCCATCGTTGCCCCCGCCTTTGTGGGTCAGTTCGGTGACTATCTGACACCGGAAAAGCTGACTGCCGCCATGAAGATTCTCGGCTTTGAGGCCGTGGTGGAAGTGGCTGTGGGCGCCGACCTGTGTACATTGGATGAAGCCAAGGAATATCTGGAGCGTATTCCCGGCAAGGACACCTATATGGGCACTTCCTGCTGCCCGGCATGGATCTCCATGGTGGATATTCTCTTCCCCGATCAGATGGATCATATCTCCATGACCCTGACCCCCATGGTGCTGACGGCACGAATGGTGAAAAAAGAGCATCCCGATGCCAAGGTCTGCTTCGTGGGACCCTGCGCTGCCAAGAAGCTGGAGGCCAGCCGCCCCCACATCCGCAGCGATGTGGACTTCGTGCTGACCTTTGAGGAATTGCAGGGTATGTTTGAGGCCAAGGAGGTCTGGTACTCCGAGGTGGAGGGCAACGATCCTCTGGACAAGGCCTCTGCCGACGGACGGGGTTTTGCCGTCAGCGGCGGTGTTGCCGCAGCGGTGAAAAACGCAGTCAAAGAGCTGGCCCCCGATGTGGAAATGAAGATCATGGGCGCAGAGGGTCTGCGGGAATGTCGAAAGATGATGACTCTCGCCAAAGCTGGAAAGCTCAATGGCTGCCTGCTGGAGGGCATGGCCTGTCCCGGCGGCTGTATTGCCGGTGCCGGTACCATCCGTCCCATCAAAAAGGCGGCCAGTCTGGTGGAGCAGTATAAAAAGGAAGCCCCTCTTACCAGCCCCTCCCAGTCCCCCTTTGCAGACTTGGTGGATATGCTGGACTAACAAAAAGCCAACCCGATCGGGTTGGCTTTTTGTTGTGCGAAAAGTAATATTTGTTCCTTTCATTTCTTTACTTTTCTTTTTATAGAGCGCATAGTATAATAGGATTTGATCAGGAATTGAGGCTAAATGGATATGAACGAAAAGTTATATAACCTGCCGGAGCAGGACAGAGCCTATCTGGAAAACAAATATCACCGTACCGATGAACCCTTTGACGGTTTCAATCGCATGGCGTATCACGGCTATGACTACGATTCCGCCACCGGCATGACCGATGCAGAGATCGATGAAGGTCTGGCTGCGCTGGTGGTGGAATACAAAGACCGTTCCCATTCCTTTATCAAGGCAAAAGCCGTGGAATATGTGCTGGAGCACACCCGGATCGATGTGAACGAGCACGACTACTTCCCCGGTCTGTATTCCTGGGGTCGGCTCATCGACAGACACACTGTCAACCTTTGGCACAGGGAAGCCATTGACAAAGCCGCAGCGGAACTAGACAGCCGTCTTTTGTTCGACCTGCCTGACTCCGGCGCTGCCTCTTACAGTCTGGATTTCGACCACACAGTGCCCGATTACGATTCCATGATGGAACTGGGTTTTGCAGGGATTCTGAAGCGAGCAGAGGATTCCTTTGCTGCCTTGGAGCAGCCTACCGATGTCCAGAAGGACTTTTTCGCTGCTGTGCAGATCGAATATAAGGCCATTCTGCAGTTTGTGGAGCGGCTGTATCAATATGCCCTGACCAAGGATTTCCCCAAAAAAGATACCATTGCAGCCGGTTTGAAGCAGCTGTGTGTCGGTGCGCCACGAAACACCTACGAGGCATTGCTGATGATGTACCTCTACTTCATGATCAGCGAAAGTGTGGAGCATTATCAGGTGCGCTCTCTGGGCTACGGCCTGGATGGCACATTATATCCTTTCTATGAAAAAGATTTGAAAAACGGAATTCCCAAAGAGGAAATCGCCACTTACATTGCCTATTTTCTAATGCAGTTTTCCGCCATGGGAAACTACTGGGGTCAGCCCATGTATCTGGGCGGCGAGGGAAAAATCAATGACTTGACCTACCTCATTCTGGATATTTATGACGGATTGGGGATCTACAATCCCAAGATCCAACTGAAGGTCAACCCCAACAGCCCCAAGGACTATGTGTGCAAGGCGCTGGATATGGTGCGCCACGGCGCAGGCAACATGGTTTTCTGCAACGAGGATACCATCACCAAAGCCCTCATGCGGCAGGGAGCGACCTACGAAAAAGCGCTGGATTCCGTTATCAAGGGCTGCTACGAGTACACCACCAAAGCCGACACCATCTGTATCTCCTTCAGCACCTTCAATGTTTTGAAGGCGGTGGCACTGGTGTTTTCCAATGGCATCGACAAGCGCTCCGGGAAACGGGTCAGCGCCGAGACCGGCGATGTGACGACATTCTCCTCCTTTGAAGAATTCTATACCGCTTTCCGCAGACAACTGGAATCCATCGTGGGCACTATGACCACCTGCTTGGGCGCACTGGAAAAGCAGATCGGCGACATCAATCCGCCCATCCTCTATTCTGCCACCATCCCCTCCTGCGTGAAGACCATGACCCATGCCACAGCCGGAGGCTGCAAGACCGTTTCCAGCATGTGGCTCAACGGGTTGGGCAGCGCCGTGGATGCTCTTATGGCGGTCTATGAACTGGTTTTTGAAACCAAAACCACCACTTTGGAAGAGCTGAAAACCGCACTGGACCAAAGCTGGGAAGGCTATGAAGTCCTGCGGCGGAAAGCCCTCAACTGCAAGCACAAATACGGCAACGGCGATCCCATGGCAGACCACTATGCCAACGCCATTCATCAGCATTTCTCCTCCCGGTTCTCCGGGCTGAAAAACTCCATGGGCGGCAACTATGAATATGAGATCCACTCAGCCCGTGCCTTTATCACCCAGGGTGCCTTCACCGAAGCCACCGCTGACGGCAGAAAGGACTGGGATGAGACCTCCAAAAACGCCTCCCCCACCCAGGGCATGGACAAACAGGGCATTACGGCTCTCATCCGCTCCGCCACCACCATGGATCTCTCCCTTGCCGACTCCGGTGCCTGTCTGGACGCTATGCTCCATCCCTCTGCCGTACAGGGCGAGGACGGTCTGGAGGCCTTTTACGGCGTGCTGATGGCATATCTCCGACAGGGCGGTGCTTCCATCCACTTTAACATTTTCAGCGAGGAAATGCTGCTGGATGCCCAGAAGCACCCGGAAAAATACAAAAATTTGCAGGTTCGTGTCTGCGGCTGGAATGTTCTGTGGAACAACATGCCCAAATCCGAACAGGATGCCTACATTTTAAGAGCAAGGAACATACAATCATGAAACGAAAAAACAGCTTCCACCCCTATGCCCTGGTGACCATTTTCTTCTGGTCCCTGTCCTATGTGCTGACTGCCTTGGCTTTGACCCACTTTTCGCCTTTTTCTCTGGGCTTTCTGCGGTATTTGTTCGCCTCGGCAGCTTTGGTCCTTGCAGCGGTGTTCATCAAAATCAAAGCACCGAAGAAGCAGGATCTTTTATGGTTTGCCGCTGCCGGTGCCGCAGGCTTCTTCCTCTACATGATCGCCTTTAATCAGGGTCAGGGCGCCACCACCCCTGCCACGGCAAGCGTTGTCATGGCCACGGTTCCCGTGGTCACTGCCCTGCTGGCCCGGTTCGTATACAAGGAAAAGCTGAAAGCCTTTCAATGGGTCGCCATCGGTGTGGAGTTTATCGGCGTTGCCCTTCTGACCTTGATGAACGGCGCTTTCTCCGTCAATAAAGGTCTGCTCTGGCTCTTTGGCGCCGTTCTGGCACTGAGTTCTTACAACTTGCTTCAACGGAAGCTGACCAAGTCCTACTCGGCGCTGCAGGTATCTACTTACAGCATCTTTTTCGGCACTGCCATGCTGGCCATCTTCGCCCCCAAGGCCATTCCCCAGGCAGTCAGCGCCCCTGCCATTCAGTTCGTCCATCTGGCAGTTCTGGGTGTCTGCTGCAGCGCCATCGCCTATGTTTCCTGGGCAAAGGCCTTTTCCATGGCGGAAAAGACCTCTCAGGTCAGCAACTACATGTTTATGATCCCTTTTCTGGCAGCACTGCTGGATTTTCAAATTCCCGACAAAGCCACACTCATCGGCGGCGGTATCATTCTGCTGGGCGTGTTGATCTTCAATTTCGGCAAAAATGTGCAGAAAAAATGACGAGTTTTTCAACTCGTCATTTTTTTATTCTTCTGTGGTATCCAGATCAGCAAAGGACTCGGTCTCTTCTTCCGTATAGGTCACGATCTCATCTTCCTCAGCTTCTTCCGGCTCTTCCACCCACTGATTTTTGCAGCAGGGGAACTTTTCCAGAATTTTATCCCAGAACACGATGACCAGAACCACTGCACTGACAACAGCTGCAATGACGCCCATGAGGACCGCCAGCTTGGTACGCTTATTCATAAGACAACCCTCCAATTCAGTCTACTATTATCCTATCCCAAAAGAGGGAAAATGACAAGAGAATTTGAAAATTTTTTACAAATATCCGTAAAGACCACGGACAGACACCTCGCCGCTGCCAACGGTCTCCCGGTGACCATCGGCAAAGCGAATCACCAGTGCGCCCGTATCATCCATGTCCTCGGCAAAGCCCTGACGGATTTCCTCTCCCCGGATGATCTGCACCTCTTTCCCAAGAGTAATGCAGTTTTGGCGATAGGCTTCCATCCATTCTTCCGATGAAAGCAAAGCGGCTGAGGCTTTTTCGATTTCTGAAAGCAATGCCTGCATCACAGCTTCACGGTCAACTTCTTTCCTCAGTTCCATGGAGAGGGATGTGGCAATTTCCTGTAATTCTGTGGGGAAATCCTCTCTTTTTTGATTGCAGTTGATGCCAACACCCACAATGACGAAATCGGTTTCCGACCCGTTCAGTTCCATTTCCGTCAGGATTCCACAGAGTTTTTTTCCGTTCAGAACCAGATCGTTGACCCATTTGATCTGGGGTTTCAGACCTACGGTCTCCAAAACCGCCCTCCTGGCGGCTTCTGCCATCATGGCGGTCAGGTGGAGGAGTTTGGACGGCTCTGCATGGGGGCGCAAAACCACAGAGCAATAAACACCCAATCCCTTTGGAGAAGAAAAATTCCGACCCATGCGGCCTCTGCCGCCGGTTTGGTGATCGGCAAGGACGACCGTACCATGGGGCGCACCCTGTCTTGCCAACTCCTTGGCATAGGTATTGGTGGAGGTCACCGTATCCAGCCGAATGATGTCCATTTGTCTCCCCTCCTTGCTTTTTGACCGTTAAAATGGTAGTATGGTTTCCACACGGAGGTGCTCCATGCGAAAGACCACTGCTATGATTTTATCTGCACTTATGGCGGCTTTGACCGCTGTGGGTGCGTTGATCCGCATCCCCATGCCTGTGGCTTCCTTCACCCTGCAGGTGTTTTTCACCGCACTGGCAGGATGTCTGCTGGGCAGTCGATGGGGTGCTGTTTCCCAGATTCTTTATGTGCTGCTGGGGCTGCTGGGTTTGCCCGTTTTTACTGCCGGCGGCGGCCTTGGCGCTCTGTTTCACCCCACAGGCGGTTTTCTGTTGGGGATGATCGCCATGGCGTGGATCGTGGGAAAAATCACGGAACGAAACGGATTCCGATTTCAGCCTGCGCTTCTTGCCTGCCTGGCAGGACTGGGTGTACTCTATGCCATCGGTCTGCCATGGCTGCACATTGTTATGAACCTGCACAGCCAATGGTCCATATCCCAGACCGTTGTCAGCGGTATGCTGATCTTTCTGCCTGCCGATCTTCTGAAGGCGGTTCTGGCGGCAGTTCTCTGCGCCCGCCTCGCTCCTACTATTGTATCGGTGAAAAAGCCCCCTGTCAACAAAACAGACAGAGGTTGAAGTATGTCCCTTTTCGTGGTATAATGGCGAAAAGATATGACAGTTTTCGGAGGAATATTATGCAGAAATTCTACTTCTATTTCCCCCTCAGTGCCAGTGTCCATGCCGGTGATGTAGTCAGTCTCATCATCTCCATCGTCATCTATGTGGTGGCCTGCGCCGTTCTGGGCGTTCTGCAGGCAGTCTTCGGTTGGATTCCTGTTGTCGGCTTTTTGCTCAAGATTGTTTTTTCCCTGCTGGGACTCTACTGCTGTGCCGGTATCGTCCTTTCCGTACTCAAATTCTTCCAGCACAATTAAGGAGCCTATATGGAACATTCCCACGATCACGATCATCCCCACACCCACAGCCATCCCCATGTCCATGAAAATTCCAAAGCCGTTGTCAATCGCCTGTCCCGGCTCATCGGTCATCTGGAAAGTGTGAAGAAAATGGTGGAGGACGGCAGAGATTGCAGTGAGGTGCTGGTGCAGCTGGCAGCCGTCAAGTCTGCCATCAACAATGTCAGCAAGGTCATTTTGCAGGATCATATCCGCCACTGCATCGTCGATGCCGTGGAAGATAACGACCAGCAGGCACTGGACGACCTGTGCTCCGCCATTGATAAGTTTATGAAGTAAAAAAATCACCGGCTCAGCCGGTGATTTTTTTATTATTCACGAACTTTCGTACCGCAGTATTGGCAGAAGAGGCTGTCATCCGGAAGCCTGTGTCCGCACGCTTGGCAAACACCCACTATCCTCCGGTCAATCTTTTCTTGTCTTTCCTTATTTCGATTCTCTGCAATGATACCAATCACAAGAACCACGATGCCTGCCGCAGCCAAAATCGCAAGTGCCATAACGATCATAGAATAAGACCCTTTGTCGGTCTCAGCTTCCGACTTTTCTTCCTTTTCCGGCACTGCTTCTGCCTTGTTCGGGTATTTTACACTGCCCAGCAGCTTTTCAAAGTCAGCATATGCTGCATCGGACTCTGTACCAACAAACTCAAATTCATACATCCAGCCATTGTCAAAACGAACCAACTGGGTAACCGGAGCCGTTTCAGCATCGGTCACAACCTTGAAATACTCCGCTCCATTGTATGTAACTTCAGATACTTCGTCTCTTGTCAGATCATACATTTCTGCAATATCTCTGTAAGTCACATCAGAGTTATTGATTACGGAACGGGGATTTTCCTCTTTTTCTTCATCGGTCTGCTGTTCCCAGAGATCGGAACTCCAGTAAGTGATACAATTCTCCGAATAGTCTTCCGAGTAAAACTCCGAACCGGATGCATTTTCTGTGTCAATAGGCTGCCCTTTTTCCCAGTTCCCGGGAACGGTGAAAGAAACATTTGCTTCATGGTCAACATAGAGGAATAATGTCGCCTTCTTTTGGGGTTTTGTTTTTGCGTCTAATTTGACACTTTTGATCAGATTCCGCAGGGAGTTTTGCTGTTCTTCCGTGATCGCGCCTGCATAAGACCGAAAACTAATATCGATCGTCTTTGTGCCATATCCGGTGCTATACTGTATCACATATGAGTCACTTTCCGGACTGTAGAATTCTATAACCAGAAACTTTGTTCCCGCAGGAGAATATTCACCGCAGTAATATACGGTATATCCCTCTTCCGTCAACAGCTCAGCCAGCATATTAGCCAAGTCAATCATCTCGCTCTCGCTGAGATTATTAAAGCTCGCATCCTCCATCTCCGTTACAGTTACATCGATCACTTGATTCAAATCGCCGGTGATCGCATAAAAATAGTTCGAATCTGCCTCCATTGCAGCTAACAGCTCCGTTTTGGATGTACCAAAGACATTCCACGCCGAATCCGTCTCCGGCAAATCTCTTGTCAACACGGTATAGCCAGAGGGGATGGTCAATTCCATATCTAATTCTGAAATATAATATGTATTCTCTTCCGCAACAGCAACCGTCAGCAGCAGAACACACAATGCTGCAACCAACAAAATACGAAACAGCAGTTTTTTCATGGATGCTCCCTCCTTTTTCTGTTTTTTATTATACAGCAGTTGAATATAAATGGAAAGTCCGGGATTTTCCAATCCCGGACTTTTTCAGTTTCAATTAAGCCAGTTTCTGTTCCAGAGCGGCCAGTTTCAGGCAGGTGCAGAACACATCCATGGCAGCTTCCAGTTCTGCCACGGGAGGCAGGCTGGGAGCGATACGGATGTTGCTGTCCTGAGGGTCCTTGCCGTAGGGGAAGGTGGCACCGGCGCCGGTCATGACCACACCGGCTTCCTTACACAGAGCCAGCGTGCGCTTGGCAGGACCGGGGGCGGTGTTGACGGAGACGAAGTAGCCGCCCTTGGGCTTCTGCCAGGAGGCGATCTCCAGAGGCTCGATCTCAGTCTCCAGCCACTTCAGCACGCACAGGAACTTGGGACGCAGGATCTCTGCATGCTTCTTCATCAGAGCCAGGGTGTTTTCCTTGTTCTTCAGGTACTTCACATGGCGGAGCATATTGACCTTATCATAGGAGATGGTCTGGATGGTCAGCAGGCTTTCCATGTACTTCTGGTTCTCCACAGAGGCAGCCATGACAGACACGCCGTCGCCGGGGAGGGTGACCTTGGAGGTGGAAGCGAACTCGAAGACCATATCGGGGTTGCCGGCTTCACGGCAGAGGGTCAGAATATCCCGGAAGGGCAGGAAGTCGCCGTCAAACTCATGGATGCAGTAGGCATTATCCCACATGACGGTGAAGTCGGGAGCGGCAGGCTTCAGATTGGCGATACGGTCAATGGTCTCATCGGAATAGATGATGCCATCGGGGTTGGAGTACTTGGGCACGCACCACATACCCTTGACAGCAGGATCTTTCACCAGATCCTCCACCATGTCCATATCGGGGCCGGTGGCGGTCATGGGGATGTTGATCATCTCAAAGCCGAAGGATTCGGTGATCTTGAAATGGCGGTCATAGCCGGGACAGGGGCAGAGGAACTTGATTGTCTCTTCCTTGCACCAGGGACGCTCAGAGTGGAGCAAGCCGTGGGTATAGGCCTTGGAAATGGTATCATACATAAGGGTCAGACTGGCGTTGCCGCCGATGAAGCACTCCTCGGGCTTGCAGCCCAGAATATCGGCAAACAGTACCTTGGCGGCAGGGATGCCGGTCAGTTCGCCGTAGTTACGGACATCGATTCCATCGGAAATGCAGTCCTCGGGCTTCTGCAGGACAGTGAGAATATCGCTGACCAGATCCAGCTGTTCTTTGCCGGGCTTGCCTCTGGCCATGTTCAGCTTCAGTGCCTTGGACTTCAGGTCTTCAAAATGGGCTTTGACGGAAGCATACTCCGCCTGCAGTTCTGCTGCAGTTCTTGCTGCGTAGGCAGTGTTCATAGGAATCGATCCTTTCATCTTTTTATTTTCACCATTATAGCACAGTTTGGAAAAAAAGCTACGGAAATACCATCGTTTTTTTCGACAATTTTCAAGTTCCTGTTGATTTTCTTTTTAGGAAACATTATAATACTCTGGAGAAAATGAGAAGGGGGACCTGACAAATGAAACGCAACACCAATTTTCTGTCCGTGTTCCCTGCCCGTGGTGTGGGTCAGTATTTTATTCCCTAGCAGAACGAAAGCCTTTGCTTTTGGTTCTGTTTTTTTATGCCACGGCTCTCAAATATGAAAGGAGAAAGAAAAATGTCCAAGAAGTCCATCCCCGAAAATGGCATTTATGATGCCAGAGAACTGGGCGCACCCAGAATGTTGGTTCTGGGCCTGCAGCACATGTTCGCCATGTTCGGTGCAACCGTTCTGGTTCCCGTTCTCACCGGTCTGAGCGTTTCCTCCACCCTGCTGTTTGCCGGTCTCGGCACTCTGCTGTTCCACCTGCTGGCCAAGGGCAAGGTTCCCGCTTTCCTCGGCTCTTCCTTCGCCTTCATCGGCGGCTACGCAGCCATCGCTCCCAACCAGGAAGCCCATCTGCTGCCCTATGCCTGCTTCGGTGTTGCCTGCGCAGGTCTGCTGTATGTGGTTCTGGCCGCTCTGTTCAAGGCCTTCGGCACCAAGAAGGTCATGAAGTTCTTCCACCCCATCGTCACCGGCCCCATTATCATCTGCATTGGTCTGATCCTCAGCTCCTCTGCCATCGATAACTGCCGCACCAACTGGTGGATCGCTCTGGTGGCTATCCTTGTGGTCATCGTAGCCAACATTTTCGGCAAGGGCATGATCAAGATCATCCCCATCCTGCTGGGCGTTGTGGCCTCCTATGTGATCGCTGCCATCACCGGCAATGTGGACTTCACTGCTGTGAAGGACGCTGCCTGGATCGGTGTTCCCTTCAAGATGGAAAATACCGTCATCGGCCTGTTCACCAGTGCTGATCTGGACCCCTCCATGCTGATCACCGCTGCCATCACCATCATGCCTCTGGCTCTGGCTACCATGGTGGAGCATGTGGGCGATATGTGCGCCATCTCCTCCACCTGTGAGAAAAACTATCTGGAAGAGCCCGGTCTGCACCGCACCCTGCTGGGTGACGGTCTGGCAACCGCTCTGGCTTCCCTGTTCGGTGCACCTGCCAACACTACCTACGGCGAGAACACCGGCGTTCTGGCTCTGAGCAAGGTCTATGACCCCCGTGTCATCCGCATCGCTGCCTACTTCGCCATTCTGTTCTCCTTCTGCCCCAAGTTCGCTGCTCTGATCCAGGCCATGCCTGCTGCCACCATCGGCGGTATCTCCATGATTCTCTACGGCATGATCTCTGCTGTCGGCGTCCGCAATGTGGTCGAAAACAAGGTAGACTTCACCAACACCCGTAATGTCATCATTGCTGCCGTTATCATGGTTCTGGCCATCGGCATCAACTACTCCGGCGCTGTCTCCTTCAACATCGGCTCCGTTACCATCAGCCTGTCCGGTCTGGCTGTTGCCGCCATCGTCGGCATTATCCTCAATGCCATCCTGCCCGGTAAGGACTATGAGTTCGGTACCGATCATCAGGGTGACACCTCTGTCAACTTCCATGTTGGCGACTAATTCTTAACACGCAAAAAATGACGACCTTTGGGTCGTCATTTTTTGTGGACATTTGGGCATTTTAAGGGTATCATATCAAAAAAGGAGGTGCAGCTGTGGTCTGGGAACTGAAAGAAGCATTGGATTACTACAAAGCACAGGGTGCTCCCCGTGATCAAAGCGCACTGACTGCCCTTTTGAAGGAAATCCAGGACGAACACGGCGGTGCCATTCCCTCTTGCCTGCTGCCGCAGACAGCAGAAGCATTGGGAATCAAGGAGAGTTATCTTCTGGCGGTCATCGGAAGGCTGCCCAGTCTCAAACTGGCAGAGCAGAAGCCGGTTTTGGAGCTGTGCGCAGGCCCCAACTGCCCCAAACGGGCTGATCTTGCCGGGTTCGTGGAAAAGACCTACGGCAGAAACCCAAAGACCTTTACCTTGAAATATGTGGGTTGTATGCGCCAGTGCGGAAAAGGACCCAATCTCCGCTGGAACGGAGTCACTTATAATCAAGCGGATGAAGCGTTGATCCGCAGACTGGTGGAGGAACGATAAATGTCCATCAAACTCATTGCCATCGACATTGACGGCACATTGATCAACTCAAAGCAAGAACTGACCCAGGCAACCATCGATGCCCTGGAAGCCGCTGTCAAGGCCGGAATCCATGTCTGCATCTCCACCGGCAGACCTTTGACGGAATTCCGGCAATATGTTGAAAAGCTGCCGGGGATGCGATATGTGGTCACCTGCACCGGCGCACAGGTCATGGATCTGCGGACCGGGAAGGATATTTTCCGCAAAGCCCTTTCCGCCGATGAACTGCGGATGCTCTACAAAATCATCTCCTCTTACGGCACCATCCCCGATATTTTTGACGAAAACAATACCATTCACAATCGGGCAAAAGATATTGCTGACGGAACCTTTTGGGGGTCGTTTTGGGAGGCCATCCAAAAGGACCACATTCCCGAAGAAGATATGGATGCCTATATAGAGAATTATCAAGGCATTACCAACAAGATACATATGTATTTCCGTGATCTTTCCCACAAGCCAAAGCTGTGGGAGGAGCTGAAAAAACTGCCATACGAGATCATGGAAAGTCATCCCATCGATCTGGAGATCATGCCTCTGGGAATTGATAAAGGTTTCGGTCTGCAAAAGCTGGCCGAGCATTTGGGACTGAAAGCAGAAGAAGTTATGGCTCTGGGTGACGGTGGCAACGATGTGGGCATGTTCCGCTACGCGGGCACAGCCGTTGCCATGAAAAATGCAAGTGACACCGCCAAAGCTGCCGCTGACCGGGTCAGCCCCCATACCAACGATGAAGACGGCGTGGCAAAGGAAGTCTGGGCCGTGCTGAAAGGAGAACCTGTATGAACCTTTTTACCGACATTCAACTGGACGGCGTACCCCTTTGGATCGTCCTGCTTATCTGTGTGGGCGTCTTCTTCGCCTCTTTTATGGATGCCATTGCAGGGGGCGGCGGTATTATCTCCGTGCCTACATACCTCATTGGTTTCCATGGTATGCCGACTTACTTCGCCCTTGGCACCAATAAGCTTTCCGCCGGTATCGGCACCATCTTCTCCACGGCCCGGTTCATCAAGAACGGCTATGTGAAATGGAAGCTGGCCATCCCCTCCATTGCTTTGGCGCTCCTGGGCTCCATGGGCGGCACCTGGCTTCAGCACCACACTCCCGATGTGGTTCTGAAATACCTGCTGCTGGTGGTTCTGCCGGTGGTGGCTATTATCACCCTCCGCACCCGCTCCTATCCCGATGAACCGGGTGAGATCTCCTTTGTGAAGCAGGCGCTGATCTGCTGGGGTGCATCCCTCATCATCGGTGCTTATGACGGCTACTACGGACCCGGCACCGGCACCTTCCTCATGATTATTTTCATTCGCTTCGCCAAGCTGGACACCCGTACCGCCGCCGGTCATGTGAAGGTGGTCAATCTGGCCTCCAATCTGGGCAGTCTCTACACCGCCTGGACCGCCGGTTATGTGCTGGTTGGCGTAGGACTGGTATCCGCTGTGGCCTCCATTCTCGGTCACTACATCGGTGCAGGTCTTGCCATCAAAAACGGCAGCAAGATCGTCCGTCCCACTGTGGTCATCGTGCTGATCCTGCTGACGGTCAAAGTCCTCAGCGAACTGCTGTTCCCGGAATTCTGGGTTTAAGGAGGCTGCAACATGAAAAAAGCCATGGGTATTCTGGGCGGTATGGGCCCCCTTGCCACCGCTGACCTGTTCCGCAAGATCGTCACCATGACCAAAGCAGGCTGTGACAACGATCATATCCGCATTTACATTGATGACAATTCCGCCATTCCCGACCGCACCGCCGCTATTTTGTCCGGTGGCAAGGACCCGGTGGAGGAAATGACCGACAGTCTGAAAAAACTGATTGCCTGCGGTGCTCAGTGCATCCTTATGCCCTGCAACACTGCCCATTACTTCCTGCCCAGATTACAGGCACAGACCGATGTACCCTTCATCAGCATGCTGGAAGCCACTGCCAAGGCCTGCAAAAAGCAGTTCCCCGGCAAGACTGCCGCCATTCTTGCCACCAAGGGCACTTTGGCCACCGGGCTTTATGAAAAAGCCTTGCAGGCACAGGATGTTTCCTATCTGGTGCCCGATGAAGTGGAGCAGGACGCTCTCATGCGTGTGATTTATGAGGGTGTCAAAGCCGATGCCGATCCGGAAACTTACCGCAGGGATATGGAGATCGTTATGCAGCGGCTGACGGACAAAGGTGCCGATTATTTCATCCTCGGCTGCACAGAGCTGCCTCTGGCTGCCCAGTTGCTGCACCTGCCCCAAGCTATGATCGATCCCACCGCAGAGCTGGCAAAAGCCGCCATTCGCTTTTGCGGCTACGAGGTAAAACAGGTCTAAAAATTTTTTGTAAGACTTCACAAAAACTTTTTCCGACAAGAGCCATCTTGTCGGATTTTTTTACATTTTTATCAAAAACTACCAGCTTGCACAAAAACTCTTTACTTTTTTTGAGCTGTTTTGTATAATGTAATTGCATTTAATGCAAGGAAGAGAAATCGAAAACAAAATTTTGATGAGGTGAAATGTATGAAGAAGAAACTCAGTCTCCCCATTCAGATCCTGATCGCACTGATCGTTGGTGTGGTCGCCGGCTTGATCTTTAACTTCGCCGGTGGCGGTGACTTCACTGCAAAGTACATCAAACCCTTTGGCGATATCTTCGTCAACCTGCTGAAGTTCATCGTCGTTCCTGTTGTCCTGCTCTCCATGATCCAGGGCATCGTCTCCATGGAAGATATGAAGAAGGTCGGCTCCGTCGGTATCAAGACTGTGCTGTACTTCCTCTGCACCACCGCCATCGCCTGTGTCATCGGTCTGGTGGTCGGCAGCATCTTCAAGGGTGCCAATCTGTTCCCCGACCTGTCCAGCCAGCTGGGCGCTGCTGAATATGAAGCCAAGGAATTCGGTGGCTTCATGAGCACGCTGGTCAACATCTTCCCCACCAATATGTGGAAGTCCTTTACCGAAGCCAACATGCTGCAGGTCATTGTCATTGCCCTGTTCTTCGGCGGCTCCATTCTGGCTGCCGGCGAAAAGGCTACTCTGGTCCGCAATGTTGTTGACTCCGCTTACGCTGTCATTGAGAAGCTCATGACCTTCATCATCAGCCTCTCCCCCATCGGCGTTGTCACCTACATGACTTGGGTCGTGGCTACCCAGGGCGCTGCCATCATCGGCAATCTGGCTCTGGTTCTGCTGTGTGCCTACATCGCATACGCCATCCACGCCATTCTGGTCTACTCTGTCTCTGCCAAGGCTTTTGGCAAGATCGGCCCCGGCAAGTTCTTCAAGGGTGCTGCCGCTGCTATGATCTTCGCCTTTACTTCCACTTCCTCCGCCGCTACCCTGCCTGTTTCCACCGAGTGTGCAAACAACATGGGCGCTGACAAGGACATTTCCTCCTTCGTCCTGCCTCTGGGCTCCACCATCAACATGGACGGCACCGCCATTTACCAGTGCGTTGCTACCATCTTCCTGGCCACCTGCTGCGGCATTGACCTGACCATCGGTCAGATGGTTATCGTGGTCGTCACCGCTACCCTGGCCTCCATCGGCACTGCAGGCGTCTCCGGCGCAGGCATGATCATGCTGGCCATGGTTCTGGAAGCCATCGGCATCCCCGTTGCCTACATCGGTCTCATCGTTGCTGTGGACCGTCTGTTCGACATGGGCCGTACCTGCCTCAATGTCACCGGCGATATCTCCTGCTCCCTGTGCGTTACCCAGTGGGAAGCCAAGAAGGCTGCTAAGAAGGCCGCCAAGCAGGCTCAGTAATTTCATTATCAACTTAAAAAGAGAGTGCCTTTCGGCACTCTCTTTTTATTGCTATTTTTCGCCAAATCGCATATAATAACTGGGAAATACATGAAATAGGAGTTTCCTATGAATCAGAAATTTACTTTTGCCGTCCCCTGCCTCTTCGGTCTGGAAGGTCTGGTGGGCGATGAGCTGCGGCGAATGAAACTGGACGATGTCCGGGTGGAGGATCGCCGGGCATTTTTTACGGGCGATCTCAATGACATGGCCAAAGCCAATCTGCGCCTGCGCATGGGCGAACGGGTCATGATCCTGCTGGGTCGTTTTCCTGCCAAAACCTTTGAAGAACTGTATCAGGGTGTCAAAGCCCTGCCTCTGGAGGATATCATCCCCAAGGACGGGCAGTTCCCCGTCAAGGGTTACAGTCTGGACAGCCAGCTCCATTCCGTGCCGGACTGCCAATCTATCGTCAAGAAGGCAGCGGTGGACCGTCTGGGCGCCAAATACGGTCTCAGCTGGCTGCCGGAGACCGGCTGCATTTATCAGATTCGATTCTCTTTGATGAAGGATATCTGCGAGGTCTTTCTGGACACCTCCGGCGCCAGTCTCCACAAGCGGGGCTACCGTGCCGTGGGCAATGAAGCGCCTCTCCATGAGACCATGGCAGCTGCTATGGTGAACCTGGCCAGATACAGAGGTCGGGATTTCTTCTGGGACCCCTTCTGCGGCAGCGGTACCATCTGTATCGAAGCCGCTCTGGCTGCCCTTAACCGTGCCCCCGGTTTGGGACGCACCTTCGGCGCTGAAAAATGGGATGTGGTCCCCAAAGAAGTCTGGACACAAGCCAGAGAGGAAGCCAAGGACATGGAGTTCCGTGGCGACTACCGCATCCTCGGTACAGACATCGATCCCAATTCTCTGGACATTGCCCGTTCCAACGCCCAGAAGGCAGGCGTTGCCAAGTATATCGAGTTCCGGGAAGGCGATGCCACCAAGCTGCCCCTGCCTACGGACAAGGGTATCATCGTCTCCAACCCGCCCTACGGCGAGCGGATGCTGGAGCAGAGAAGTGCTCAGCGGCTGTACCAGCAGCTGGGACGGCATCTGAAATTTGCCGATGGCTGGAACAAATACATCATTTCCTCCGAACCGGAATTTGAGCACTATTTCGGCAAGCAGGCCACCAAAAAGAGAAAGCTCTACAACGGTCGCCTGCAATGCAATGTCTATATGTATTATTAAAAACAGGGCTCCCCTTGAGGGTGATTCCCCCGGCGGGGGAAATGTCAGCAAAGCTGACAAAAGGGGGGCGTAATCTGGCACGGCAAAGCCGTGACTGAGAGGTGTAAACCTTATGAAGCATTTGATTATCGTCAATCCTGCTGCCGGCAAATGTGACCGCAGCGTGCAGATCAAGGCGCTGGCGAAGGAAGTCTTCGGCAGCCGTGGTCTGAACTACGAGGTGCAAGTCTCCAAAGGTCCCGGCGATATCACCCGCCTGGCACGGGAGGCAGCCAAAACAGGAGAAGAACTCCGCATCTATGCCTGCGGCGGCGACGGCACCCTCAACGAAGTGGTCAACGGCATTGCCGGTTTTGACCGGGTCTCCGTCACCCACTATCCCAGCGGCTCCGGCAATGATTTTGTCAAACTCTTTGACCGCCCTGACGCTTTCCGCAATCTGGAAGAATTTTTGGACTGTGAGGAGACCCGTTTCGATTTGATTCGCTGTCAGTCCGGTGATATGGTCTGTTATGCAGCCAACATCTGCTCTATGGGTCTGGACGCCCGAATCGCCTCGGAGATGGGAAAATACCGGCGGCTGCCCATGGTATCCGGCAACGGCGCTTATTATCTCTCCATTGTTGCCAACATTTTGAGCGGCACTCACAAGCCCTATATCATCGATGTCAACGGCGAGACCATAACCGGCGATCAGACCCTTATCTGCATTTGCAGCGGACGGCACTACGGTGGCAGCTTCCATCCCGTGCCCGATGCCCAGCCCGATGACGGTCTGCTGGATGTGCTGATCATCAAGCAAGTGAACCTTTTGCAGATCGCCAAGATCATTGGTAAGTATCAGGATGGTCTTTACGCCCAGTACCCCGACTTGATCCGTCATGTGCGCATCACGGAGATTCGCATCCAGTGCACAGAGGAAAGCATTGTGAATATTGACGGAGAATCCATGGGAGGTCAGGATGTGACCTTTACTGTGGTTCCCGGTGCTCTGCGGTTTTTCTATCCCAAGGGCTTAAAATATGAAAATACAGAGAAAAAAGAAGCAGAACTTCTGGGTGTTTGAGAAGAAATCGTCGATTTTTCTCCCGGAAACGGGCATTTACAAAAAATTCACCTTTTTTGTACAATTTGCCCATTGCTTATAAGCCCGGTCTGGTCTATTATATAGTCGTTAGCACTCATCAAGAAAGAGTGCCAAAACCACAACCTGCGGGTTCGCCCGTTTGATACTAAAATTAGGAGGCAACACCATGAAACTCAAACCCCTGGCTGACTATGTGCTGGTCAAGAGCACAATGGAAGAAGAAACCACCGCATCCGGCATCATCCTCGCCACCGCCACCAAGGAAAAGTCCATCGTTTCCGAAGTGGTCGCTGCTGGCCCCGGCACCGAAAAGAACCCCATGACCGTCAAGGTCGGCGACAAGGTCGTCGTGGGCAAGTTTGCCGGTCAGGAACTGAAGCTGGACGGCGAGGATTACAGCATCGTCAAGATCGCTGACATCCTGGCTGTTGTGGAATAATTTAAGTTTTTATCTAAAGGAGATTTCGTAATTATGGCAAAGCAGATTATTTACGGCGAAGAAGCCCGCAAGGCTCTGCAGGCCGGCATCGACCAGCTGGCCAATACCGTTAAGGTCACTCTGGGCCCCAAGGGCCGCAATGTGGTTCTGGGCAAGAAGTTCGGTCTGCCCCTCATCACCAATGACGGTGTCACCATCGCCAAGGATGTGGAGCTGGAAGACGCTTTCGAGAACATGGGCGCTCAGCTGGTTCGTGAAGTGGCTACCAAGACCAACGATGCTGCCGGCGACGGCACCACCACCGCCACTGTCCTGGCTCAGGCCATGGTCAAGGAAGGTCTGAAGAATGTCACTGCCGGTGCCAACCCCATGGTCATGCGCAAGGGCATCGAGAAGGCTGTGGAGACCGCTGTGGAGACCATCAAGAGCCACGCCGAAGTGGTCAAGGGCTCCGATGACATCGCCCGTGTCGGCGCTGTGTCCTCCGGCGATGAGTCCGTGGGCAAGCTGATCGCTGAGGCTATGGACAAGGTTTCCGCCAACGGCGTGATCACCATCGAAGAATCCAAGACCGCTGAGACCGAGCTGGAAGTGGTCGAAGGTATGCAGTTTGACCGCGGCTATATCTCTCCCTACATGGTCACCGACACCGAGAAGATGGAAGCTGTCATCGACGATCCCTATATTCTCATCACCGATAAGAAGATCTCCTCCATCCAGGAGATTCTGCCCATTCTGGAGCAGCTGGTCAAGGCCGGTAAGAAGCCCTTTATCATCGCAGAAGATGTGGAAGGCGATGCTCTGAGCACCATTCTGGTCAACCGTCTCCGCGGCAACTTCACCTGCGTCTGCGTCAAGGCTCCCGGCTTCGGCGACCGCCGCAAGGAAATGCTGAAGGATATCGCCATCCTCACCGGTGGTACCGTCATCTCCAGTGAGCTGAACATGGAGCTGCAGGATGTACAGCTGAGCGATCTGGGTCATGCCCGTCAGATCAAGGTCAGCAAGGACAACACCGTCATCGTGGACGGCTGCGGCGATCCCGATGCCATCCAGGGCCGTATCCAGGAGATCAAGGCCACCCTGTCCGTCACCACCTCCGAGTACGACAAGGAGAAGCTTCAGGAGCGTCTGGCAAAGCTGTCCGGCGGCGTTGCCGTGATCAAGGTCGGCGCCCAGACCGAAGTTGCCATGAAGGAGCAGAAGCTCCGTGTGGAAGATGCCCTCAACGCCACCCGTGCTGCTGTGGAAGAAGGCATCGTGGCCGGCGGCGGCACTGCCTTCGTCAATGCCATTCCCGCTGTGGAGAAGCTGGTTTCCAAGCTGACCGGCGATGAAAAGACCGGCGCGCAGATCGTAGCTGCCGCTCTGCAGGCTCCCATCCGCCAGATCGCTGAGAACGCAGGCGTGGACGGCTCCATCGTCTATGAGAAGATCCGCTCCAGCAAGAAGATCGGCTATGGCTACAACGCCTACACCGAGAGCTATGTGGACATGATCGCCACCGGCATCGTGGACCCCACCAAGGTCACCCGCTCCGCTCTGGAGAATGCCGCTTCTATCGCTTCCTGCGTCCTGACCACCGAGTCTCTGGTGGCCGACAAGCCCGATCCTGCTGCTGACGCTGCCATGGCAGCTGCTGCCGGCGGCATGGGCGGCGGTATGTACTAATCCCCATAAACACCAACCCCCGGATGCTTAGCATCCGGGGGTTCTTTCATTATTCAGCTTTCTGTCCGCCCTGGGGCTTGGGACCGCCGGGTCTTCTGCGGCGGCGATGGTAATTGGACTTGGGCTTGGGAGCGCCCTCTGCCTTGGGCTGCTGACCCTGGGGCTTTTCAGCCTTGGGCTTATTCTCCTGCTTCGGCTTTTCCTGCTTGGGCTGCTGCCCTTCTGCCTTGGGGGCAGCAGGCTTTTTCTTGCGGCGGCGGTTGCGATTGCTATTATTGGAGCTCTTTTCCTCCGCCTTGGGCACAGCTTCCGCTACGGTCACCGGCTTTTCCGCTGCCTTCTCGCCGGAGATGATCACATCGGGCATGGGCTCATCGGAAAGCTCCACAAACTTCTTGGTGGGCTTGGGCTTGGAAGAGAGGGGTGCAATTTCCTTGGGGATGGGTGCATCACCCTTCTTTGCCTTGCCGTTACGCAGGACGCAGATATCGCAGTTTTTATAACAGCCAACGGTTTCCGGCTGATCTTCCATACGGACACGGACAGTCTGCCGCAGCAGATTTACATCCACCACCGTGCCTCTGCCATCCACCGTGTCCACAAAGGATTCGTTCTTGGGGCTGGTCTTCAGCAGATCTTCATAGGCCTCCTGCTCATATTTCAGGCAGCACATGAGTCTGCCGCAGGTGCCGGAGATCTTGGTGGGGTTCAAGCTCAGATTCTGAGTCTTTGCCATCTTGATGGAAACAGGCTGGAAGTCATCGAGGAATTCCTTGCAGCAGAAGGGTCTGCCGCAAATGCCCAGACCGCCGACCATCTTGGCCTTGTCACGGACACCGATCTGACGCAGTTCGATGCGGGTACGGAACACGGATGCCAGATTCTTCACCAGGTCACGGAAGTCCACACGACCGTCGGCGGTGAAGAAGAAGATGATCTTACTCTCATCAAAGGCACATTCGGCGGACACCAGCTGCATATCCAGACCGTGAGCCTGAATTTTCTGCTGGCAGATCTCGAATGCCCGCTTTTCTTTCTGAATGTTCTCGGCGTTGATCTTCTCATCCTTCTCTGTGGCGATTCGGATGACCTTCCGCAGAGGTGCAACAATATCTTTGCCGGATACTTGGTGGTTGCCGGCGGTGCAATAGCCAAATTCATTGCCCCGGGCAGTATCGATGATCACATGGTCGCCGGCTTTCACTTCCAGCTGACCGGGATCGAAAAAGTAGACCTTGTTGCCGGAGCGGAACTGAATGTCCACTACGGTGACGGTCTCAGGCAGAGGTGCAACGGGTTCTTCCGTCACTTCCTGTGCCAGAACTTCCGCTTCTTCGGAAGGATTGATCATATCAGTCATGGTGGTTCTCCTTTATGTTTTAAGCTGCACCAGCAGCCATCCGCAGATATGTCCCGTGCCCACATTGGCGATGCAGTTCTCCAACGCCTTTTGGATGCTGCGCAGGGCTTCGCTGAGATCTGCACCTGTTCGGCTACGTCCCACAGAGATGGCCTCGGGAGATGCTGCAGCACCGGCTCGCACCATCAGCGCATCGGTCAGAAGCTGCCGCCACTGCTCCAGCAGTTCCTGCAGTTTGGCACGGGGCTGTTTTTCCATGGCGCAAAGGACCCTCGTCAGCGCCATGGTATCTTTTTTCGCAAAAGCTGCTGCAAATTCCAAAGTCTGGGGGGCATAGCCCTCATTCTGCAGCAGTTCCTCCGCCTGCCCCAGATAGCCGCCGGAACGGCGGTAGACCGCCTGCAGGGCTTCTTTGGGCTGCTGAGGGAATTTTTCTGACAGCCATGCCATTGCCGTCTCTGCCGGTACAGGCTCCAGACGCAGCTCGGCACAGCGGCTGCGGACGGTAGGCAGCAGCTTTTCCGCATTGTCCGTCAGCAGCAGGAACACCGCATAGGATGGCGGTTCTTCCATCAGCTTCAGAAGGGCATTCTGGGCGGCATCGGTCATATCCATGGCTCTGGGAATCAGATAGATCTTTCTGGCCGCCTCATTGGGACGAATGAAGGCATCGGACTGAAGCTGACGGATCAGCTCCACGGATACACTTTTCTTTTCGGGGTCGTCTATGGTGATGATATCCGGGTGACTGCCTGAAAGGGCCTTGCGGCAGTTGCGGCATGTCATGCAGGGCACATTTTTTTCCGAACACTGCAAAGCGGCAGAGAGAATTCTGGCAAGGGTATGCTTGCCGGAACCCACAGGTCCGCAGAGCAGATAGCAATGGGAGGTTTTCCCTGCTGCAAAAGAGGCAGACAACCGCTGTTTCAGCTGAGAATTTCCCAAAAATCCGGTAAATTCCATATTTAGCCCCTTTCTGCCCATAGTACAGACTTATTATAGCAAATACAAGACGGAATATCCACAACTTTTTTGACACGACCAATGGAATGTGTTACAATAAAAGAAAAATTTTTCGGGAGGCGACACCATGGAACAGGCGAAGGTATATTTTACCGATTTTCGGATGAAAAACGGTCAGAACCATGAAAGCAAGCTGGGGAAGCTGATGAAGTCCGCCGGTATGGACAAGATCGATTTTGAGGGCAAGTATGTTGCCATCAAGATTCACTTCGGCGAACTGGGTAATCTGGCTTTCCTGCGGCCTAATTTTGCCCGATATGTGGCTGATTATGTGAAAGAACTGGGGGGCAAGCCCTTCCTCACCGATTGCAACACCCTCTATGTAGGTTCCCGAAAGAATGCTCTGGATCATCTGGATACCGCCAACATCAACGGGTTCAACCCCATGTCCACCGGTTGCCAGATTCTCATTGCCGACGGTCTCAAGGGCACCGATGAGGTGGAAGTTCCCGTGGCAGGCGGTCAGCTTTGCAAGACTGCCAAAATCGGCAGAGCCATTATGGATGCCGACATCGTCATCTCCCTCAACCATTTCAAGGGTCACGAATGTACCGGCTTCGGCGGTGCACTGAAGAATCTGGGCATGGGCTGCGGTTCCCGTGCAGGCAAGATGGAAATGCACTCTGCCGGCAAGCCCTATGTGTACCAGGTTCTCTGCGTGGGCTGCGGTGCCTGTGCCAAGGTCTGTGCACATGATGCACCCCAGATCGGCGACGGTAAGTGTGAGATCGACCACGACAAGTGTGTGGGCTGCGGCCGCTGCATTGGCGTCTGCCCCAAGGATGCCATCCAGCCTGCGCAGGACGAGACCTTTGCCAATCTGAATTTCAAGATTGCAGAATATGCCAAGGCTGTGGTGGACGGCAGACCCAGTTTCCACATCAACATCGTCAACAATGTCTCCCCTAACTGTGACTGCCATCCCGAATCCGATGCCGCTCTGGTCAACGATGTGGGTATGTTCGCCTCCTTTGACCCGGTGGCCATTGATGTGGCCTGTGCCGATATGGTCAATCAGCAGCCGGTGAATCCCATGAGCATCCTCAAGGCTAAAGCCGGAGTGGAGGATCGCTTCACCGGTATGCATCCCACCACCAACTGGCGCACTGCCACGGAGCACGGCGAGGTCATCGGTCTGGGTACTCAGGATTACGAGCTGATCACCCTGTAAGGAGCAAAAAATGGAAAAAATCGCCAGTTTTACCATCGACCATATTAAGCTTTTGCCCGGCGTGTATGTTGCCCGAAAGGATCGCATCGGTGCTGAAACCGTCACCACCTTTGATCTGCGGCTGACGGCTCCCAATCGGGAGACTGTCATGGGCACCGGTCAGATGCACACCATGGAGCATCTGGGTGCCACCTACCTTCGCAACCATCCCACATGGAAAGATCGGGTCATCTACTTTGGTCCCATGGGCTGCCGTACCGGCTTCTATCTGCTGCTGGCAGGCGACCTCTCCTCCAAGGAGATCGTACCCCTTATGACTGAAATGTGGGAATTCATCCGGGATTTCGAGGGGGAAATTCCCGGTGCTACCCCCAAGGACTGCGGCAACTATTCGGACATGGATCTGCCCAATGCCAAGGCCATGGCCGCACATTATCTGGACACCGTCCTTTACGGCATCGGCGACGACCGTCTGGTCTACCCGGAATAAGGAGTTTATATGAGCAAAATCGGTATCATCGGCGCCATGGAACTGGAAGTGGACGCCCTGAAAGCACAGCTGACAGATGCCTCTGTCACCAAAAAAGCCGGCATGGAATTCCATGAGGGCAAGCTCAACGGCACCGATGTGGTGGTGGTTCGCTGCGGTATCGGCAAGGTCAATGCCTCCCTCTGTGTGCAGATTCTGGCAGATCTCTTTGCTGTGACCCATATCATCAACACCGGCGTTGCCGGTTCTCTCAATGCAAAGCTGGATATCGGTGACATTCTCGTTTCCAGAGAAGCCGTCCACCACGATGTGGATGTGCAGATCTTCGGCTACGCCCCCGGCGAAGTGCCGGGCATCGGCTTCCGGGAATTCAAGGCAGATACTGCCATGGTGGAAAAAGCTCTGGCGCTGTGCGCCAGAGAGACCGACTTCCACGCCATTCCCGGACGGGTGGTCAGCGGCGATCAGTTTATCTCCGATTCCGCTGTCAAGGATCGTCTCATTTCCGTTTTCGCCGGTGACTGCGCCGAGATGGAAGGTGCATCCATTGCACAGGGTGCCTACCTGAACGGTCTCCCCTTCCTGATTCTCCGTGCCATCTCCGACAAGGCCGACGGCTCCGCCGAACAGGACTATCCCACCTTTGAACGGACTGCCGCCCGCCGATGCGCCGATCTGGTGCAGAAACTGGTTGCAGAATTATAAAAATCACCCGGACAAGCTCAGCTTGCCCGGGTTTGGTTTATTTTTCCAATTTGATTACACCATATCTTTTTTCGTGTTCTTCGATACATTTTTTAATCAGTACAACAATCTGACTGCTGAGAGAACGCTTTTGATAATGTGTAACCAAGCGAAACCTGTTCAGCGTATCCTCATCTATTCTAACAGACAAGTTCTTTTTATTCATACTTTCACCTCCAAGCCTCTGTATCATACAACATCGGCACTTTGGATGTTAGGTTTTATCTGATAATCAGATAAAACCTACACCTCTCAGTCGCTTTCAGCGACAGCTCCCCTCAAGGGGAGCCGTTTTTTCGTTGCTTTTGTATAATTTGCACAGGTAAAAACCGCAAAATTTGAGAGATTCTTTGATTTTATTTTATGGACAAATTAATTGCACCGTGATATTCTGGATTCAGAAAGCACGCGTCTTTGTGCAAAAAACTAAAATATTATGAAATAAGAGGTGTATTTGTCATGGAAAAGAAAGAATTGGCAATGAACGGCGCTGGCGTAGCCGAGCTGGGTTTCCCCATGTGGCCTCAGTTTGCTCCCCAGACTAAGGAAGACATCGCAAAGATCACCGACTCCGGCCTAGTCAGCTACTGGACCGGCAAGATCGGTATGGAGTTCGAAGAGAAGTTCCGTCAGTGGTCCGGCGCCACCATGGCCATTTCCTGCGCCACCGGTACTGCCGCTCTGCACATCGCTATCTCCTCTCTGGGCATCGGCCCTGGCGATGAGGTTCTGGTTCCCTCCTACTCCTTCATCGCTTCCTCCTACGCTATCGTTCAGGCCGGCGCTATCCCCGTTTTCTGCGATGTTACCGAGGATCACACCATCGACCCCGACGACATCGAGCGCAAGATCACCGATAAGACCAAGGGTATCGTCTGCGTCCACCTGTACGGTGTCGTCTGCGACATGGCCCGTATCATGGACATCGCCAAGAAGCACAACCTGTATGTCGTGGAAGACTGCGCACAGTGCATCGGCGGTAAGTTCAACGGCAAGATGATCGGCACCATCGGCAACGCTGGCTGCTTCTCCTTCTGCCAGTCCAAGCACTTCACCACTGCCGGCGAAGGCGGCATGGTTCTGACCATGGACGAGGATCTGGGCTGGGAATGCCGTTCCTTCCGTGACCATGGCTACGATGTCAAGACCAGAATGAACATGCTGGCTCTGGAAGAGGCTCTGCCTTACATCCACACCCGTATCGGCTTCAACTACCGTATGACTGAGATCCAGTCTCAGTTCGGTATCAACGAGCTGGCCCGTTTCGACGACTGGAACCTGGCCCGCCGCTTCGAGTATGCCAAGATGTACGACGAAGCTCTGGGCAACCTGAAGGGTGTCGCCCGTCTGCCTCTGAACACCGAGGAGCGTCAGAACTCCTACTGGTGGTATCCTGTTACCCTGGATCTGGACGCTCTGGACATCACTGCTCCTGAGTTCGTCAAGGAAATGAAGGCCAACAAGATCCCCTGCTACGGCATCCAGTGGCCCGAAGCATACGAAGAGCGTTCCTACAAGGACATGAACGGCTTTGGCGATGCCAAGTTCCCCTTCAACTCCAAGGAGTACAACCCCAAGGGCATCAACTACAACGATGTGGTCTGCCCCGTTGCCAAGTCCCTGCGTGCCCGTACCGTCAACCTGTTCCTGCATCCCACCTGGGAGAAGGAGCATATCCAGAGAGTTATCGATACCTTCGTGGCTATCCACAACGCTCACCTGAAGTAAGATTCCATAAAGAGAAGCCCAATCGGGCTTTTCTTTTTTGCTGCACACAAAAAATCACGGGGCCGAAGCTCCGGGGTTTTTATGTAGAAAATTAGTTGGTATCGGGAACCAGGGGACCGGCCAGTTCTTCCATGAAGAACAGCTTGCCGGGCAGAGTGGGGATGAAGCTGGAGGTGATAGCCTTGCAGGGGCCATGACGCAGAGTCATCCAGAAGCTCATGCCCTGCCACTGCATGCCGCGGGACAGAACGCCGTCAGCACCGCCGATGGCATAGTCGGAGTTGAAGATGACCTTGGGGCCGATGGTGTTGGCATAGCAAGGAATCAGAGGCCAGGAGGAACGGAAGGAAGTGATGGCATTCTGCTCAATGGTCAGAGGATGCAGGCGGGCACCGATGCGGTGGGACTGATCCATCCACTCTTCCACGGTATCGAACTCATCAGCAAAATGAGGCTCCCAGAAAGCGATATGGCACATACGGCCGATGCCGTAGACCAGAACCTGCTTGGCGCCTTCAGCCTTCAGAGCCTCGATCTTAGCCATGTAGGTGGGGAGATTTTCCTTGGTAGCGAAGTTTCTCTGATCCTCGGGAACAGTCAGTTCGCCCAGAGGGCCGTAGAAAGCCTCGGTCATAGCATTCTGGAAAGCGGCGGGGTCAGAAGCGGGCAGGGTGTTGCCGTTTTCGTCGGACCACTCATCCATGTTGAAGCCGTAAACATGCTTGCAGTCCACATTCCACTCCTTCAGGAAGTAGACAGCCCACTTGTACATACCCATGGGGCCAACGGGCAGGATCATGATGAGCTTGCGGCCCTCTTCCTTGGTCAGCTTGATCTGCATAGCGATCTCATGACCCATGTAAGCGCCGAACTCTTCCAGGTTGGTGCACTTGACAGGAGCGAAGTCCTTGTTCCAGAAAGGCTGGGGATCGCAGACGGTAGCGGGGTCATTGCTGACGCACTCGTGGATCTTGTTGATGTCCCAGCCCTTGGGGACGATCTCGGAGAAATAGGAACCCTTAAAGGTATCGAGCATGTTCATAAAAGAAAACCTCCTTCATATTCAGGCAGACACATTCTGCCGCAAATTACGCTCTATGTAGACAATATCATATTCAAAATGCCCTGTCAAACACTTTTGCCTTTTTATTCCAGAACCATCAGGCCAAAGTCACGGGGCTGGTGATAATCGGGCGTGGGGCTGGTGCAGGGGTTCCAGGAAAGGAAGTGAGACTGGACGGTTTTTTCGCCGCACTTGAAGCAGTTTGCATGGATCTTACTGCCGGACTTCAGTTCATAACCGGGGAAAAATACCTGAATGAAAGAGACGGGAACTTTGTAGAATACTTCCCAGCCATCGGCTGTCCGACGGACGGTTTTTTCCATCAGTTTGTCCTCTACGTTGGGTGCCAGACGGCATTCCCAGTCCCGGTTATAGCAGATGCCAATATAGGTTCTGCCCAGAGGGTTCATCTCAATATTAAAGTATCTGCCGTCACGCTCATCGGGACGGAAGAAGAACTCCATGCAGCTGTCATCGCAGACCATACTCAGGGGTGCACTTTCCTCTGCACGGATATGAGCCTCTCTGGACCACATATGGACATAAATGCCGGTTTCATCGTAGCAGATCTGTGCCTGGGTGGTGATATCCACAGGGGGCTCCCAGTTGGGGACATCCACCTGCAATGCAGGAATACGATCCCACTCGGGTTTGCCACTGACACGGGTAATGGTATATTCTTTCATGGTGCAGCCTCTCTTTTTCCTACTGTTTCTTTGTGAAACAGATATTTACAAACGAGTAAAAGCAAGGTATACTATATGTTATAGTATACCTTGCTTTTTTGGCTTTGTAAATGCTTCTTTTCTTTTGAGCCGAAAAAGAAAACAAAGGAGGATTTTTCAATGAGAGTTTTAGGTGTCGGCTGCCATCCCGATGATCTGGAAATCGCCTGCGGCGGTACCATGCGCAAGTATGTGGAGCAGGGTGCAGAGGTCTATCTGTGCCATGTGGCAAACGGTGATCTGGGTCATGTAGTCATCGAGCCGGAACCTCTGGCAGCCATGCGTACCATTGAGGCTGAAAACGCCGGTAAGATCATTGGTGCCAAGGAAGTTTTTAACCTGAATGTCCACGATATGCAGGTCAACAGCCATGACCCCGAAGTCATGGATGCCATGGCAGATATCGTCCGTTTTGTCCGCCCCGATGTTATCATCACCCACAATGACGACGACTATATGCTGGACCACAAGGAGACCAGCATCATCGCCACCAACGGCAGCTTCTGCTCCGGTCTGAGCCATCGTCCCAGAAAGTACGAGCCCTTCTCCAGCTTCATCCCCGTGTTCTTTATGGACACTCTGGCCGGTGTTAACTTCCAGCCTACCCACTATGTGGACATCACCAACCAGATGGACACGAAGATCAAGGCTCTGGAGTGCCACGAATCTCAGCTGAAGTGGATGCTGGAGCATGACCACATCGACTTCGCCGACATGGTCCGCACCTGCTCCAAGTATCGTGGCTATCAGTGCGGCGTGACCTATGCCGAGGGCTTCCGTCCCTACAATGTCTATCCCAGATACAGCGCTAAGAATCTGCTTCCCGATTAATTCATAATTACATAACTTAGGAGGATTTCACTATGAGCAAGAAAGTCCGTTGGGGCGTCATTGGCGCCGGCGGTATCGCCGATCGCCGCACCATCCCCGGCATGATGCTGTGCGACAATGCTGAACTGGTCGCCGTTATGGAAATCAACATGGAGCTGGCTGAGAAGTGCCGTGCCAAGTGGGGTTGCAAGAAGGCCTATGACAATGAAGCCGATCTGCTGGCCGATCCCGAAATCGATGCCGTCTACATCGCCACTCCCGTCGTCCTGCATGCCAAGCAGGCTATGGCTGCTGCCGATGCCGGCAAGCATATCCTCATCGAAAAGCCTCTGGCTATGACCTCTGAAGAGGGTCAGAAGGTCGTGGAATACTGCGAAAGCAAGGGCGTCAAGATTGCTGCCGGTCTGATGATGCGTTTCGGCGCTTATGTGCAGGCCATGAAGAAGGCCGTTGCCGAAGGCAAGATCGGCAAGCCTGTTTCCGCCTATGCTCAGTTCACCTGCTGGTATCCCGATATGCCCGGCAACTGGCGTCAGAGCAAGAAGAACGGCGGCGGCGGTGCCATGATGGACATGGGCGTCCACTGCATCGACCTGCTGCAGTACATTCTGGGCTCCAAGGCCAAGGATGTGGCTGCTTTCCACGATACTCTGTCCTTTAAGTACGAAGTGGAAGACTCCTCCACCGTTCTGATGCGTCTGGAAAACGGCGCACAGTGCGTGGTCCAGTCCAACTTCAACATTCCCGATGACGCTGCCAAGTGGCGCATCGAGATCTTCGGCGATCAGGGCCGTCTCATCGGTGACACCGTCATCGGTCAGGTGGACGGCGGTACGCTGGATGCCATGTTCCTGGGTGCACAGGGTGGCTACGACGCTCAGCAGGACAAGAAGGACGGCGAGCGTTCCAACATCGAAGTGGAATTCGGTAATATGTATGCCCGCGAAGTGGCCTCCTTCTCCGACTCCATCCTCAACGGCACGCCCGTGGAAGTTCCCGCTTCCGATGCCATTCAGGTCCAGAAGGTCATGGAAGCTGCATACCGCTCCAACGACGATGCCTGCATCGTGAAGTTCTAAAATCCGTAACAAAAATGCTCCCTCAGATGAGGGACCATTTTTTGTTACTTAATCTGCGTTCCGCAGGGGATCATATCATCCACAAAGATG
>JAZNNW010000002.1:0-45849 GCA_045580485.1 Candidatus Avilachnospira sp.
GGTTGTCGCAAGAAGACTCGGTGTCGCGGTCGTCCAGCATGGAGTACAGCGGCATCTGATAGGCAATGTTCACGCTCCTTTTGTCGCGGGCATACATGCACAGCGCCGCCGTCAGACCGCCGCCTGCACTCTCGCCGCCCACCATGATTTGGCTGTCGTTGATGCCCAGTTCGGCGGCGTGTTCTTTAATCCAACAGAGGGCGGCATGGCAATCCTCCAGCGCCGCGGGATAGGGCGCTTCGCCGGACAGCCGGTAATCCACGCACATCACCACCGCGCCGTACTTCTTCACCAGCGCCAGCGGTCGGGAAAAATAAGCCATCTCCGCCATGCCGGTGGCATATCCGCCGCCGTGGATCCAGAGAACGCCTGGTGTTTGTGCAGACTCTTTCTTCGGCGCAGTTGGGCGGAAGATCAGAATCTTGATATCCCGTCCTGTGGACGGGATTTTTCGTTTTTCTGTCGAGTATTTCTTCATTCGTTACGCTCCCAGCAGGCTTTGGTCAAAGGCAAACAGCGCCTCGTTGATGGCGAAGACATCGTAGTTTTTCTGCTTGATAAAATACTCGATGATGACGTCGAACTTACTGCTGCGACTCAGCGCAAACCCAGCACGAGCGATGAAATCTTTCGTTTCATCCAGATCCAACTCCAGCGCAATGGCGAAGGCAATTGCCGTAGCCTTGGACGGCTTGTAGTCCGGGTTGTTGCGGATTTTGGAGAACAGTTTGCGATCCACGTTGGCCTTCTTGTAGATTTCGGAGTCTTTCTTGCCGGTGCGGTCAATGAGCTTTAACAGCGTTTCTGAGAAGCCTGCATCCAACTCGCCCAGCATATCGTCCAAGCTGCCGCCGACCACACTCATGGCCATAGGTGCGCAGGGCGCAGCCATAAAGTCGGGAACTGCATCCTCACAGATCATCGCCTTACTTTCAAGTCGATTCAGCCTGCGCAGGCGCTCACGGCGGGAATCGGTGTGCTCGTCCACATAGTGGTCATCGATGTACTCGGCGATATCTGCGAACAACTTGCCGCTGATCTGGTAGGCGGCGCGGTCAAAGATGACGATATAGACCGTCATGTCGTTTTCCATGAGAAACTCGCCGATGGTGTCCACCGCCACGCGAAGCGCTTGGTCTTTGGGATAGCCGTAGATGCCGGAAGAGATCAGCGGGAAGGCCACCGTTTCGCACTTGTGCGCTTTCGCCAGCGCAAGGCTCGTCCGATAGCAGGAAACGAGCTTTTCCTTTTCTCCGTATGTACCGCCGTTCCAGACAGGGCCGACTGTATGTATCACGTACTTGCATGGCAGTCGGTATGCCTTTGTGATTTTGGCATCACCGGTCTTGCAACCTCCCAGAGACCTACACTCAGCCAGCAACTCCGGCCCCGCCGCACGGTGGATACAGCCGTCCACACCGCCACCGCCCAAGAGAGATTCCTTGGCAGCGTTGACGATGGCGTCTACAGCCATTTTTGTTATGTCGTTTCGTACAATTTCAAGAGGCATAGCTCTTCACCCCACATCCGACTTCGATGCAATTATATAGCTTTTATTCACAAATAACAAGATTGCGTCAAGATTAGCAATGGTGTAGTTTTTGTATTATTGACAACATCTTGTCATTTAAGCAAAGCTTGACAATTTCGTTTAAACGAATATAATAACAATTGGATTTGTGTAGACTCAACCGAACTAAGAGGGATGCATATGAACGGATATATTACAGTCGAGGAAGCTGCTGAAAAATGGGGTGTCAGTCCCCGCCAAGTTCAGATTTTATGCAAAGAAAACCGAGTTGACGGCGCTATGAGAATGAGCAGGATTTGGATAATTCCAGAAAATGCACAAAAACCAACATCAAATAGATCCGCAAAACCGCAATGCCAAAATCACAAATAATGAATTAGGAGGGTCATCATCATGCCCAGTGCTGCAATAGATCTATTTTGCGGTGTTGGCGGATTAACAAAAGGTCTTGAACGAGCCGGAATAAATGTTGTCGCTGGCATTGATTTTGAAATCAATTGTCAGTTTGCATATGAAGAAAATAATAACGCAAGATTCTTATGCAAGGACATAACCCAAGTCTCTCCTGTTGAACTACAGGAGCTTTATCCGCCCAACACAAATATACATATTTTGGCAGGTTGTGCACCGTGCCAACCTTTTTCAAAGTATACTCAAAGGTATCGCAAAGACGGATATCAAGACGAAAAATGGAGATTACTATACTCTTTTGGTTCTCTTGCAAAAGATACTCATCCGGAAATAATTGCCATGGAAAATGTTCCGGAATTAGAAAAAACCAAAGTGTTCACGGATTTCTTAGCCGAGTTAGCTGAGTGTGGCTATCATGTTACGCACAAAGTAGTATATTGCCCTGATTATGGTGTTCCACAAAGTCGAAAAAGATTGATTCTATTGGCCTCCTTGTTTGGCGATATCGAATTAATACCGCCGACACACACTCCCGAAAACTATGTTACCGTCCAAGATGCAATAGGTACACTCCCCGCATTGGCTGCAGGAGGAATGGATCCCAATGATCCTATGCATTCTTGTACTGCACTTTCCGACAAAAACATCCGGAGGATTCAACAGTCAGTCCCTGGGGGGACTTGGCGCGATTGGGATGCTGATTTGCAGTTAAAATGCCATAAAAAAATATCTGGAAAAACCTATCCATCCGTTTATGGCCGAATGGTATGGGATCTCCCTTCGCCAACTATTACAACTCAGTTTTATGGCTATGGAAATGGCAGGTTTGGGCATCCAGAACAGAATCGCGCATTATCTTTGAGAGAAGGCGCAATTCTACAATCATTTCCTCCCGATTATCAGTTTGTACGTCCTGATGCAGAAATTAATAAACGTCAGTTAGGTATCCAAATTGGAAATGCTGTTCCAGTTCGTCTTGGCGAAGTAATAGGAATTAGTATTCTGAACCATCTACGGAGGTACGGTAATGGCTAAAAAGAAAATCACAACCGAACAGCTTGCCGAAGCAGAGCAGCAACTAATTACACTGCGACAGCAGGTAGACTACGATACAAAAGATTATACCCTTGAATTATTGTTGTCCAAATTTGATAAAGGTGATTTTTACATTCCAGACTACCAAAGACTGTTTGTTTGGAAGCAAAAGAACAAAACACTTTTCATTGAGTCCGTATTATTGGGATTGCCCATTCCTTTTATGTTTTTTGCCGGCTGTGCCGATGGACGGTTGGAAATTATTGACGGTGCTCAACGAATCCAAACTCTTTGCGAATTTGTAAGCGGCAAGCTCCGTTTATCCAAACTCCCTAAACTCACCAAATTTGACGGATTTAGTTTTACTGATCTTTCTCAAGCAACTCAAAGGAAATTTCTGAATCGCACCTTCCGAGTGGTAGTTCTTGACGAGAAAACAACCCCCGAAGTCCGTCAAGATCTTTTTAACCGGATCAACACTTCGGGAGTTAAAGCCTCTGACTCTGAAGTACGCCGGGGATCTTATCCCGGAAAACTCACTTCGTTTATCGAATCATGCTGTAGTAACAAAGATTTCGTTAAGCTTTGCCCCATTTCCAAGAGCAAAGCAGTACGGCAGGAACGCTTTGAGTTAGTTCTTCGTTTCTTTGCATATTTGTATGATTATAAGTCATTTGAGCATGAGGTCAATCAGTTTTTGGATAAGTTTTTATCGGAGAATCTGGAATCCTTTGATGAATCTCAATACAAAAACGATTTCGAAAATATGTTGAAATTTGTACGACAGCATTTTGAGTTTGGCTTTGCTAAGTCGCAAAACGCTACAACTACGCCCAGAGTCCGGTTTGAAGCAATTTCTGTTGGTGTCGCATTAGCTTTAAAAGAACAACCCGAGCTGAGTGTCGATAATGTCGATTGGATTAATTCGCAGGAATTCAAGGAACATACTACGTCAGATGCCAGCAATAACGAAGGAAAGTTGGTTGCTCGTGTAGAATATGTACGAGACCAATTGTTAAGCCGCATATGATGACTGCTACACATGCGGTCTTTGAAGACCGAAAGACGGAAATTGAGTTTTACTATTCAGTTATGCTCGACATAAACGACGAAACTCGAAATACACTCAACACAACAGATAATCAAAGATTCTTTCGAATCATGAAATCGAACTTCTTGCTCATGTTGTATAATCTTGTTGAGGCGACATTTACAACCGGCATGTTAGAAATTTATGATCAAGTGAAGCACGATAACTGTTCATATGCTTCTCTTATTGAAGAACTCCAAATTATTTGGAGGGATTATAAAGTACGTGAGGTTTATAAGGCTGAGTCCGGACTAAATGTATACACTACCCGTGTCCGAAAAATCGTCGAAGATATCACTCAAGGAACACCTCTTATCATGACAAAAGGGATGCTAAACATAAACGGCAATCTCAACGCAAAGCAGATAAAAGATATTTGTGATCGTCATAGAATTAGATATCGTGTTACCGATGATCAACGAATTTTAGAAAAAGTAAAATCTAAACGTAATTCTTTGGCCCATGGTGACGAGAGCTTTAGCCTCTGTGCACGAGATCTCACAGTAAGTGATCTTGAAACAATAAAAGATACTGTGATTCTCTTTATCAGTGAAATTCTTGATGGAATGGATAAGTATTTCTCAGAAAAACAGTATCTTAGACCCACCACATAAGTCAATTGCAAAAGCACCCTGCAGCTCATGAATTAAAGCTGCAGGGTGCTCTCCAGTTAAGACTCCGTACTATAATCAAGCAATCACTTCTCATTGTAAATCCGTTTTCTTCCCCGGATTCTAACATTTTTCTAACACATAGTGGTAGTTATACACAGTTTCACTCACATTGCTTCTCGGGGCATTGCATTCAAGCCTCTCTGCAAAGGACACTGTGCTCATACATCTCCTTCTCTCACCAGATCGACAATTCGTTCAAGCGTTTCCGCTTGGTGATTTCGTTTAAGCTCACATTCCCAAATTATTAGAACCTTCCATCCAAGCGCTTTAAGCTGTTGGTAATTTTTGGTATCTCGTACCACATTGCTTTCGATCTTCTTTTTCCAAAAGTCAGCGTTATTCTTCGGCCAAACAAAATATTTGCAACTTTCATGCTCATGCCAGAAGCAGCCATTCACAAAAATTACGGTCTTATATTTGGGCAATACGATATCTGGTTTTCCTGGTAACCGGGCATCATTTTTTCTGTAGCGGAATCCATGAGCAAACAAAAATTTGCGTACAAGCTCTTCGGGTTTCGTATCCTTGCTTCGGATACGGGACATATTGTAGCTGCGAGCCTCTTTTGACTTAACATCCATTATATGCATCCTTGTTTCTGTGTCAGAAATTCGATAAATGTACCGACATCCATGAGCCAATTTTGTTGCTCGGCTGTATATGTTTTGTGTATGGATTTCGGAACTACAAGCTGCAGATTTTTGCTGGCCATTTCATCTGTCTGGTGGACGCTGATAGCTGCCTCAAGCGTTAAAAGATGCTTGTGCTCAATTCTGTCCGCTTCCGCAAGAACCTGACGCCACCGATCTTTGCAGGTGCTCTTTGCCCCAAGCATAGTAAGCAGCGACGCATCAAATTGCACGTCATGGTACTCCTTGATCCCGGGAAAAATAAAGTCAGGCTTGGAGCGGTTTTCAGTCACTTTTGTGCGGTCATAACGAATATTGTGTTCTTTGAGAATCATTTCGAAGTGGTTTTCCAAAGATTGTCCAACTCTGCTCTTTCTTCGATTTTGAACAGACAAAGAGTAGGCAATAAACGTGTCAACATCTGCAAAACCTTGATCCAACTGTTTTTGGATCAGGTGCTTTTCCAGCGTGCGGAACAATACCTCTTCCCGGTCAAGCCAACGCACGAGCACTTCGTCCGGGTTGTCTCTGGCATCAATGTCGCGCAGAGTGTTACGTGCATACGCAGAAAACTCCCTTGTACTCGGGAATCGTCCGTCAAACCTGACCAGCATGTCTTCCAGATAGTCAGTATCTTGTTCGTCAATCTCAATGCCAATGTGTTCCAGTATGCATTTGGACGCATACTCAAGCCGGACATGATTTCTGGTGAATTCTGATGTAACGCAAAAAAGATCGGCAACTTCAACGTCAAACAACCAGGCAAGCTGACTCGCAATTGTAGACGCTCCTGGGACAATTACAACCAGTGCGCTTTTGTCCGGGCGCAAACCAATAAACAGGACATCTCCAGCAGACGCAGCCCGAGACACTGCGGTAGTGGGAAAGAACAGGCGATATTCAGAACGCGTGGGATGGTTCTCTCTTGCATCATACCAAGTCAAAAATCCCTCTTCAGAAATGGGAGGATTCTCATCGTCAAGGAAGAGGAACTGCGTTGGAAACTTCTGGCGTTCAGTACCAAAAACTTTTTTCATCGCAGCAACACCATTAAACTCGTGCTGATTGCTTTTTTCCAAATTCGCTTCTACCACACTGAGCCGTTTAGCCATTACGCCATCAAAATATTGAGACAGGTAACCATTTTTCACTGCAACTCACCGTCCATTTCTTCAAGCTTGGCGACAACTTTTTTTGCAACCTGTTCCATTAAGGGGACCACAACAGAGTTTCCGAACTGCTTATATGCCTGAGTATCAGAAACCGGAATCTTAAAGCTGTCCGGGAAGCCTTGAAGGCGTGCACACTCTCTGGGTGTGAGGCGTCTGGGGTTTTTTCCTGGTTGCGCAATCAAAATCTCAGAACCATCCTTGTAATAGCGGGCACTGATAGTTCTCGTTATCCCATCCAAAGGTGCAATACCATAGCCAAAACCATTGCCAGCTTCTTTATGTTTTGCGGCATAGTTTTGCAGATAAATCCACAGTTTGTCCGACAAAGTATACTTCTCAGCAACGTCCTTCTCCAAAATATCAAGGACGACAGGCAGCTTTTCTACAGGCTCAAATTTGAAATCAAACTCTTTTATATCGCCATACCGCTCCATATCAAATCCAACGATTACGATGCGTTCTCTATGCTGTGGCACATATGACTTTCCATCTAAGATCTGATAAAATACACTGTAGTTCAGTTCTTTTAAGGATTCTTGGATGACCTTAAATGTTCTTCCCTTGTCGTGACTACACAGGTTTTTTACATTTTCGAGCATAAATGCTTTCGGCCTCTTTGCTTTGAGAATACGGCAAATATCAAAAAACAGTGTTCCCTGGGTTTTATCTTCGAAGCCGGTTGCCCTGCCAAGACTCTGTTTTTTGGAAACACCGGCAATCGAAAAGGGCTGACACGGGAAGCCGGCAACAAGAATGTCATGATCCGGAATGCTCTCTGCATCTACTTTGGTAATATCGCCATCGGGCTGGACTCCAAAGTTAGCATAGTAAGTCTGCTGACTATACTTATTCCACTCGTTGGAATAAACGCAATTGGCACCCGCTCTTTCGTAGGCAATTCTCATGCCACCGATGCCTGCAAATAAATCTATAAAACGATATCCATCGTCTTTGGTCAGAGGTTCTTCCTTTGCTTTTACCAAAAGCTGACGGATGGCAACAGAAAGGCAGTCCTGCATAGACTGTCCACTAACTGAAGAATAGTTGCTCAGCTCTTCGTACAAATCATCGTCAACACGAATATGAACCTGTTTTGCCATATCTATAACCTCCGGGAAAATACTAATACCAATTATGTCCCAATATTATCACAGGTCTTTTTCCTTTTCAATATATCTGGGGAAATATTTATACCTATCTTTTCCCAGCAAAACCAATTCAAAAATTACAAATTGCCCAGCTGTGCTCTACAGCTGGGCAATTGTTTTCAACTTGTTTTATAGTTTATATCCATCCAAACATACCCATTGGTTCTTCTCGTTCAAAGGTGTTTGCAGATAGTAGTGGCCATCCTCGAACTTAAAAATGTTAATATGCCAGTACACCGTACCATTTGCCCGTTCTGTGTGCCACATATATTTTTTGTTTTCCTCTACAATTTTTAGAGGAACCAAAAACGACTGCTCTGCACTACCGCAACCATAAAGAATGTAGCGAGAAGAAAACTCCAATAAATTATCAGCAAAATGCGGATGGAATGCAAACCAATATTTTGGTCTACCCCCTTGGATGTACTCTTTAGAAACATTAATAACAACACCAATCTCATCGCCGGACGAATACAACGTATTTGCACGTTTTAGGAAGCTTTTTCCATGCTTAAGGTCTAATTTCCCGACACACTCTCCATAGAATCCAGCTCTTTCAGATGAGGCTTTATTTTCGCCACCTGCTCCATCGGCAACCTTTTCTTCAGACGGCTCCTGTGTTTCTTCAAGCTCGGCATCTTGAACAGACAAAAAGATCAAATCAATCAATCTATCTAACCGAGTATACTCTTGTGGACGTAAAACTTCGTAAATCTGGCGAATAGTTTTGCTGTCATTAAAGGTTTCTTTGAGATCCAGCAGTTTTAATAGGGAGTCAATGCTGAGAAGGCGGATATCCCAAGCATACCTCGAACCTCTTATTTGAGCCTCAAGGTCACCTGTATCTTGGCGTCCGGCCACAATGAGTATTGAAACTTTTTCAGATAAGTCGATGCGCTCGTTTATAAGCAAGGATTTGTACTTGTTGAGCGCATCCAGATTAATGCGGTATGCATCCGTTGTTTTTGACTCAACAATAATTGCAGCTTCTTGTGTTTCCCACAGCCCATCAAATCCATTCTTTTTTGTGGATCCACGATAGCGACCATTGGTAACCTTAAAGCCAAGTCGGTTACCAATCTCATTCACAAGATCTTGCAAAACGAAGCCACTTTTGTCAAAGCCATGCAAGCATTCCTCTACATACTCCTTAATTGTAGATGTTGGAATTTCACTAAACAGTTCCCGTATCTGCTTATAGGTGGCTTCGCTTTCAATATTACCATCACCAGCAAAAGCAATAATCTGACTAAGCTTTTTTCCACTAAAAAAGCTGCGGTTCTGTTTCCAAATGTTTAATAAATCACCCATTGTACAAAGCCCCCTTTCACATCTAAAATATATCAATTTCCAGTCATTTCGTCAATTACTCAACGAACGTATTTCTTTGTTTATTGCGGGGCAAAATTGGAGTCCTGGTACTCAGCAAAAAGGACTTGACTTTCAGCCCCGGTCAAGCTACTATACAACCGCTATCAGAAACAGAAATCGCCCAGCTGCGGAACGCAGTTGGGCGATCGTTTTATACCACATAAATACTACAGACAGATTCGGAACACACGGAAACAGTGGACACAAGAGTGACGAAAAGTATCACAATCTCTGCAAAATGCACTAAAAAGCATTAGAAAGTGCTATAAAAAATATTATTTGGGGCTTTGGGACCAGGATGCCGCGAGTTCGAGTCTCGCCACTCGGACCAAAATAGCAGAAATGGCTTAATGCTTTTTCTGCTATTTTATTTTGAATTAGAGACTCGAAAGTTCGATCGTATCCGTCCGGGGGACGGATACCGCCGACGGCTCGACGGAGGCGAACCTCTATATTTGCCTCGAGCAAATATGCAAACGAGTCTCGCCACTGGGACCAAAAACCTCCGAAATCAGCGATTTCAGAGGTTTTGTGTTATTTTTCTTGCTCCCTTGTGCTTTTAGTCACGAAGTTGATGACGCTAAAGAAAAGGTTGATCGCATATAAAACGACATTTTGTTTCAAACTTTCGGTAAAGTCTTCGTGAGCACCACCGCATAAACCACCGTGAGTGCACATAGTATCCCGAGTTGAATCATCCCTTCGCGCTCGGCTGAAAACGCAGAAAGAGAGTTGAAAATGCCATGGGAGATCACGCAAGGCCACAGGGAGCCGCCACGCCAGAAGATGATGACGTACAGGAAACCGATGAGCACGGCGAAGAATATCTGCACCAGATTTTCCGCAACACCCATACCGCTGCCGTTGAGCAGATTGATGATGTGCCCCAGACCAAAGGTAACGCTGGAGACCACCACTGCCCACTTGATGCTGTCGCGGGACATAGCCTTGAACAGGAATCCGCGGAAAATCAGTTCTTCCAGAAAGCCGACGCAGAGCATCTTGACGATGAAGCACACGGTGCCAACAGCATCATAGTGCATCTCCACGCCGCCCCAGACATTCTGGAGCGTAATCACGATCAGCGGTATGTAGAACAAAAAGGCCTTTGCGGGGACTGTCGGTTTGCACAGACCAAAGCGCTCCAGTTTACCCTGCTGCTTCAGCCAGAAATACAGGAACAGGCTGGCTGCCACCGCAAACACCGCCGTGGCAGAACTCTCCACACCGATACTGCGGGAGATCTCATCAAAGATGGACATGCCCACGCAGTAGATACCGATCCACACGAGGGCAAAGCCCAATTCACTTTTCTCGTAAAGTTTTTTCATCATTCCGCGTCCTCATCCAGCGCCTCGATGAGAAAACTCACCGGGCGGAATCCGTCGTTGCAGGAAATCATGGCGGACTTGGGATTCTTCATCCAGCCGTCATAGAAATCCCCGCCGCCGTGGGACAGCGCCAGCACAAAGGCGGACATACTCTCCCACGCACTGAGGCAGAAACCTTCAGGACGCTCCCAGCCATTGGCTATAAACACCTGTCCCTCTTTCATGTCGCAAGCGTGTTCAATCGGGTTTTCATATTGTTTGATGAGGTCATCGTAGCGAGCGACCTTCATCACTGTAATTCTGCATTTTTTCATTTTCGTTTACACTCCTATCAGGTTCTGGTCAAATGATTTCCTGATGCAAATTATCGTGCTATTAAGCCAAGACCCCCGGCTATGCCGGAGGTCTTGAGCATCAATTACAGTGTTTCTGATATTTTCTCTGCCGTTTCCCGAACAACCTGTACGGCCTGTTCAAAGCGGTCTGTTTCCAGCTGTCTGAACATTCCGATAATGCCGATGGCATATCGAAGATTGCCATCTCCATCAAAAATCGGAGCGGCGACAGATCGAAGACCAACCTTGTATTCTCCGTTCTCGATTGCATAGCCCTGTTTGCGGATCTTTGCAAACTCTTTCTGGAGCTGTTCTTTCGTAGTAATAGTATGCTGTGTGTAAGCGCAGAGTTCTGTACGGTTCAGCAACGCAGCCTGCTCCTCCTCCGACATATAGGACAGGAACAGTTTACCCTGCGAGGTGCAGTGAACAGGCAGACGGCAGCCCATTTCCGCAGACATAGGCAATCCGATCCTGTTTTCTGCACGATCCAGCGTAATTACCTCGCCCCGATCAAGAATAGAAAGAAACACGGCCTCGCCTGTATGATAGGAAACATGCTGGATAAATGGCTTCGCTGTTTCAATAATGGACCAGGAATTGCTTAGGGTACAGCCATATTCGAACAGACGAATACCCAGCATGTATCTGCCCTCTGCATCCTGTGCAACCACAGAGGTCTCCCGCATGGTAGACAGAAGTCCATGTATGGTGCTCTTGGGCCAACCGGTCATAGTGCTGATATCAGCCAGGCTCAAAGGGCTGGCTGACGCAGCCAGAATATCCAAAAGCTTCATGGCTTTTGCCACAGATTGAATGATCTTACCTTCCTGCATCATATGCCCCCCTTTTTTGTCATTTTAGCACCATTGTTTCTGAATTTCAACGATGTGTAGAAAAATTTTCATTTAGAATAAACAAGCCGCCAGTCGACAGAGCAGAACACCAATAAATGTAGGAAGTACAAACGCAACAGCAGTCCAAGCCCAAGACCCAGTCTCTTTTCGTATGGTCAGACATGTGGTTCCGCAGGGCCAGTGAAACAGTAAAAACAGGATCACACAAACAGCGGTTTGAACCGTCCAGCCGGCGCTGTGCAAAACTTCGCCCATAGCCAAAAGTGAACTTTCTTGTAATGTTCCACCCATTATGATCATCATCGTCAAGGGAAGAAGCAGCTCATTTGCAGGAAATGCCAGGAAAAAAGCCAAAAGAACTGCACCGTTCATACCGAGGAAAACGCCGATTGGTTCAAGCATTTGAGCAGTGAACTCCAACAGCGGGGTATCACCAACAGATATATTCTGCAAGACCCAGATCAAAATTCCGGCCGGTGCTGCTACCAGCACAGCTCTCCCCAAAACAAACACAGTTCTGTCTAGCAACGATCGAACTATGATCTTTCCAATCTGCGGTTTTCTGTATGGTGGCAACTCCAATACGAAATGGCTCTGCTGCCCCTTTAGAACCGTTTTATGCAGAATACCTGACGATAGGAATGTCATGCCAACAGAGAGCAATACAAATCCGGTCAGAATCAAAGCACCCAAAAAGCTTTGATCTGTAAAAAACAGGCTGATAAGTGCGATCATTGCAGGAAACCTTCCATTACAGGGCACCAGAGAATTGGTCAGAATAGCCAGCAATCGTTCCTTGGGTGAAGAAATGATACGGCAGCCCATAACACCTACAGCGTTACAGCCGAAACCCATAGCCATGGTCAGCACCTGCTTTCCGCAGCCACCGCAGCGTTGCAAGTTTCTGTCCATTAGGAATGCAGCTCTTGGCAAATACCCCAGATCTTCCAAAATTGTAAACAACGGGAAGAAAATTGCCATAGGCGGCAGCATAACGGAAACAACTCTGGACACAGTTATGTACATCCCATCCAGGAGTAAACCTTGCAACCATATCGGCAGGTTTGAGCACCAGGATCTGAGCAGTATCCCCAGTCTGTCAAATCCCGCTTGCAATAACTGTGATGGATAGTTTGCACCCTGTATGGTTAGCCAAAACACGACAAACAATAAAACGACCAGCAAACACCGACCGCTCCACCTACCAAGTGCAATTCTGTCGAAGCCGCGGCTATGAATACTCTTGTCTCCCGTAACAACCTTTTTTGCAATTTCAGTTGCTCGATTATTGATTTCAGTATTTGACGATGGCCTCCCCACGCCCACCCGTTTCGGTCGACAGGGCAAAAAGCCTTCAGCCATATTTCTCAACTTTTCCTGCAGGATGCTTATCCCCTGACCGTTTCCTGCGGCTGTTCCCACCACAGGAATTCCTAAAAGTCGTTCCAACATCGAAAGATCCACATGAATATCTCTGCGAAATGCTTCATCCAGCAGATTGACACACAGGACCATTCGATCAGTCACTTCCATGACTTGGAGAATCAGATTCAGATTTCGCTCCAGACAAGTAGCGTCACCCAACACCAATGTACAGTCTGCCTGCCCGGAACGGATGAACTCCACCGCTATGCGCTCTTCTTCAGACTGAGAAAACAACGAATAAGTGCCGGGAAGGTCTACCAAAATATACCCCTTGCCCTTATATGTATATCGGCCTTGGGCGATAGAAACTGTCTTTCCCGGCCAATTGCCCGTATGTTGATTCATACCGGTCAGTCTATTGAAGAGTGTGCTTTTCCCCACATTTGGATTTCCAATCAAAGCAATTACGATATCATCCTTTTCCTTTTTTCGGATCAGAAGCTCACTCACAACACCGCACACTCCTTATTTTTTGACAATCATCCTTTCGGAGTGCGATCAATGCACCCTTGACCCAGAAAGCTATGGGTGAACCGGATGGTGCGATATAAGCACAGCGGATACTGCCGTTTGGCACGAAACCAAGGTCCTGCAAACGACGGCTGAGACTATCATATAAATCAATGGACTGCACGATCACGCAGTCCCCTGCTTTCAATTCAGAAAGGTAAACCTCTGTCATAGGTATCACTCCTTCGGTGATATTCAATCTATCCTATGAAGAATCACTTTACTTTGACAAAAAAATCACAGCCATTCGGCAGCGATTTTTTCATTCTTTACTTCTTTTCTTTCTTGGCAGCCTTTCTGGCAGCGAGAGCTTCTTCCTTTGCTTTGGCAGCAGCCTTGGCAGCGGTATTGTTGGTGGAAACAGCCCACTTGGCAAATTCCACACGAACCTTGTCAGCGCTGGTCTCGATGACCAGATTGTCTTCCTTGATGCTGACAACATCACCGACGATGCCGCCGATGGTGGTAATATTGTCGCCGACCTTCAATGCATTACGCATTTCGTTGGCTTCTTTCTTCTTCTTGTTCTCAGGACGAATGAGGAAGAAATAGAACACGACGACCATGATGACCATCATCAGGATCATAGACATGCCGCCGCCCTCAGCGCCGGCACCGGTTGCAGTTAAAAACATAGCATAGCCTCCGTAAGTATAGTGGTATTATTATAATGACAACCTTGCATAAATGCAAGCAAAAAACTAAATTTTCCGATTAAGCTTCTCGGAGTATTTTGCACGGAATTCCTCAAAACGACCTTCATCCAGCGCTTCACGGATGCGTTCTGTCAGTTTATTATAAAAATAGAGATTGTGCATCACACAAAGCCGCATAGCCAGCATCTCTTCCGCTTTGAACAAATGCCGGATATAGGCCTTGGTATAGCGGCGGCAAACGGGACAGTCGCACTCAGAATCAATGGGCGTGGTATCCAGTTCATATTTCGCATTTTTCATGTTGATGGCGCCCTGCCATGTAAAGAGTCTGCCGTGACGGGCATTTCTGGCAGGCATTACGCAGTCAAAGAAATCAATGCCTCTTGCCACACCCTCAATGATATTGGAAGGAGTACCGACACCCATAAGATATCTGGGCTTGTCCTTGGGCATATAGGGCTCAACAGCATCAATGATCTCGTACATGGTTTCGGTGCTCTCGCCGACAGCCAGACCGCCAATGGCATAACCGGGCAGATCCAACTTGGCAATTTCTTTCATATGCCAGATGCGCAGATCGGGGTATGTGCCGCCCTGATTGATGCCAAACAGCACCTGACCGGGATTCACGGCATCGGGCAGACTGTTGAGCCGATTCAGTTCCTTCTTGCAGCGCTCCAACCATCGGTAGGTGCGCTCACAGGACTTTTTCACATAGTCATAGGGTGCAGGATTCTCCACACATTCGTCAAAGGCCATGGCAATATCCGAGCCCAGATTGGACTGGATCTGCATACTCTCTTCCGGTCCCATGAAAATCTTATGTCCGTCAATATGGGAGGCAAAATAGACGCCTTCTTCTTTGATCTTTCGCAGAGAAGAAAGGGAAAACACCTGAAAGCCGCCAGAATCAGTCAGAATCGGACCATTCCATGTCATGAACTTGTGGAGGCCGCCCATCTGCCGAACCACCTTATCGCCAGGACGAAGGTGCAGATGATAGGTGTTGGAGAGCTCAACTTGCGTGCCGATTTTTTCCAGATCAGCAGCACTCAAAGCGCCTTTGATGGCGCCCTGCGTACCTACATTCATAAATACCGGCGTCTGTACCGTTCCATGTGGACAGGTAAATTCTCCCCGTCTGGCACGACCTTCCGTCTTTTTTACTTCAAACATAGTATTCCTCCATCAGGAAATAAACATGGCATCACCGATGTTGACGGTATATAGGATATTCATTTTCTTGCATAAAAACTTCATATCGAAACCTTCCCTCATCAGTGTTCTCCGACCACTTCCGCAGCAAGACCATACTTGCTCGGGAATGACGGATCTTCTTCAATCGCCGCAAGAAGACGCCGAGACGGTCCATCCGGTTTATTTCTCCCGGACTCCCAAGCCTCGACGGCTTTCTTCGATACTCCGAGGATGCCCGCAAATACAACCTGCGTGGCTCCAATATTGTTGCGGATCTTTTTGATGTCCGCCGCTTCGTATTCCTTCAGAGGTAAAACAGTCATTCAGTTACCTCCTGCAACAGGGACGCTCTCCATATAGCAGCTATCAGGGCAGAGATCTATTTTGTTTTCCCACACTTCTTTGCTGTCAACATTGGGGTCGATGTCCCAAGAAACGCACTGGCACTCATCCAGATATACTCTTTTGAAGTTCAGGAGATCTCTAAACGGAGCGAATACGGTCCCAATCTCCAGCATCGGCTTGCAGTCCAGCACACGGACTTCGCCGTTGTCAAATCTCAGCCTCAGAGAGAAATCATCGTTTGCCACTACCGACACGATGTGTTTTCTCCCGCTTGCAAAATACTCCGCAGTCTTTCGGTCGAGCCCCTTTTTCAGGTAGCCTTGCACTTTCTTCCCGTACTCGGCATCCTGGTAGGCAACGCCATCAACAATATACATACAAAAGACCTCCTCACTTCAAAGGATCGATGGGGAACAGCTCCTGATGATTTTCTGCGAGGCTCCAGTTTTCAATCAGCTCCTCCTGATGGAACGCCGCCCAGCCGAGAAGCATTTTCAACTGTTTGTTGGGGATTGCGCCCTCGATCACTTCGAGGTCACGGATGGAAACAACCACTTCCTCCTTGCCGTATTTCGCATGAAAATGGGGCGGCTGGTGTTCCCGCCAGTTGATATAGATTTTAATACCACGGAACATACAGATTGTAGGCATAGTGTTTTCGTCCTTTCTTGGATTAACCTTTTTCTTTATCTTACCCTATTGAATAGGGTTTGTCAATAGGCCGGCATAAAAAAGCCGAGGATATTTCTACCCCCGGCCCCATTGCTTAATCGCTTGCTTTATCGCTTGCTTTTATCGCTCATCGCTTGTTTTCAAGGTGCTATCGCCCTGTCGGGCACGGTTCACGGCATAGATCACATCGACTACTCTCCGGTCTCCTTCAAGTTTCTCCAGTTCTTCCCTTACTGCATGGATAGCGTCCCATAGCGCATAAAAAGTGTGTACACCTCTGTTCGCTCGCTCCATTTCTTCTGGAAGAATATCAAAGTCAAGGTAACAACTCTCGATGGCAAACATCAACGCATCGGCTCTTTCGGCAGCGGCAATAGCTTCGTTCAGATTTCTGTTCATTTGTTTTTCTCCTTCGTTAATGTAGTGACACTCGTACACACCGGAGGTAAAACTTCTGTCAATCTGAACAATTATGGGTGGAGAACTATTACGGTTCCTGTGGCGAGCATCAAGGCAATATCGGCCTATTTTTGCTTTCCGCAAGCCTATTCTACATGATATATCGATTCGGTCAATATTTTTTCGTTAAATACCAAAACTTTTCAGAAGCTCGATTGCTTCGATTTCTTTATCTTCAAGGCATAATTCAAACAAATGTAAGCTGTCTTTCACCGTCATTATATGTCTCGGTGTTGCGTCTTTCTTGACAGTGTCCATATATAATTCTTCAATCTCTTTCCTGCTGAGTCCGCTCAGATCTGCCGCTCGACAAATCGGGACTAACAGAGCTCGATCTATAAACGGTCTCTGAGTGATACCACTCAGATCTATATAGAACGCAAGCATAAGCACCTTCAGCTTGTCCTTGAATTTTCCTTCTTTTCCAAGAAGTGCACCCATGCACTTCAGGTCAAAGGCAAACCAATCAAACATGCCTGCCTTCAGGTGCCGACGGCACTCTGCCGACAGCCTGAAAAACTCTTCGTTGTTGAGCGTCTGCATCTCGGCTCCTCCCGTTATTAAAAAGCGGCTTCTCGTGATTGAGATGCCGCTTATCGTTATTGTACTCTTCCGTTCCGTTATTGTGAAGACCTATTGTGGCAACTAAATCACACTACCGGCTGTAGGAGTTGACTTTGCTAATTCGGAGTATTGGAGGATACCTTCCGCATTTCTCCCTTTGCAGCTCTTTTGGCGGCCTCTTGCAATCCATTTTCGACTGCTTTCTCAGAGGGTGTAAAACGAAGCGTTGCTGAGTGCATGCCTTGCATCTGTATCTCCAGTTTTCCCGTTTCAGGCCAGTCGTATTCAAGGGTGTCTGGTTTCTTCAATTTTCAATGCCTCCCTGGCTTTCTCTGCGTCAAGGGCACCGATGATCTGAAGATAGGCGATGACGCTCTCCGGCTTCTTTGCCACATTGTTCTCGTCGGCCCACTTCTCGAACAGCATCCCGAGCTTTCTCCGCTCGGAAAATAAAAACATATTCATTTCAGGTTTCTCCTTTCCATCAACCTCACTGATTTGAAGTACGCTCTCATTTGTTGTACCAGAAAACATATGGGAATGTTCCTCGATTGTTCTTCAGCCAGTTTGGGTCGCATCGGATATGCTCGTGCTTCGTGCCGTCAAAATCAGCGAAACGGCCAGAACCATCGCAATCGTTAAAAAACCCGTTCTCAACGGTTTCTATGAAGTCGTCTGTCGTCATCACTAAGCCGTATTCTCCTGCACATTGCAATCTGATCGCCTGAGCATACAACTTTTTGACTTCTTCGTATTCTCTCGAGAAGGTATCATTCATCCCTCTGGCTCTGTCATTGAAGTGGCTGATGATATTCAAGATCTCCCATGTATTATCCATCGTGCTTCTCTCCTTTCTTTCGGTGTGGGCAGGTTTCGTGGTTCTTCTCGCAAATCAGATCAAAGTAGGCTCCGGGGAGCGGGTCTTTGGATGCTTTGCATTTCACTGCACCGAAACCTCCGAGCCTCCACCGTCCGAGGTAGCACGGGCACGGGCTGACATTGTGCTTCTTCCCTGCCGGTATGAACTGAGCATAGATGCTCGTCGTATCTACCGTGTAGGTCAGACATCCGTATTTCAGCCCCAGTTCCATCAGGTGCTCCTTTGCTCTGATGTACGCCGGGTGCTGTTCGATAGGGTCCATGCAAACACCTCCATTTTTACTTGCCGGTAACTTGCCGAGCTGGCTGCTGGGAGCCCGAAAACCCTTGAAAATAAAGGGTTTTCTTACTTGACTGTAACTTGATTTTAGTTGCAGTCATTTGCACCATCTTCCGACATCTCCTCAAATAGCGCATTTCCGATGCGATTATACTCTCGAAAAATCGCCTCAAAAGCATCATCCCAGGCATCATCGTGCTCATGCTCCACACCCACCGCAACATGCGCAAGCTCATGTGCAAATATCTCAACGGCGTTGTTTACATCGAGGCTCGGTTTTACAAAAACAGCCGGAGTCATATCTTCAGAGAAATCTGTCAAACCAAACACCGGTGTTCCATCTTCGGCATCTCGGATCATCGGATCCCAATATGCAACAAATTCCTTGTCGGGGTACAGATTTGCAAATGCCGTCCAGACCAGTGCAAACGGATCGTTTTTGAACGGAGAAACCATAGGGCTATAGAGATACCCTTCTCTTACCACTACGGATCTATCATCCCAATATTCATCTGCCCAAACCTTTCTCGGGTTGTTCTGGAAGTGATCCTTCCTCTCTGGAAGGTTTTCATTCACAGAATCAAATTCCAAGCCCCAACGAGAACAGGCATCAATAGCAGCCTGCAGCAGATCTCCTTCACGACATGTCCAGAGGATAAGACCTGCGCCGTTCTTCTGTTGCTCTTTCGCTCTCACGATCACATCCCAATGAGGAGATCCGACTTCAGGGAAAGCGTCGTTGCACAGACATCCATCAAAGTCGATTGCGATTGCTTTTCTGAGTTCTCTCACTTTTCCAGCCCCTCCATCCTGAACTTCAGCTCGGTCAGTTCTTCAACAGTGCCGAGTTTCTCATATTCATTCAGCAGATCTACCGCCTTCTGGATCTGTTCCGGGCTGAGACCGGTGTTTTCATAGGCAGCAAGCAGGTCTGCGGCCGCTCCCCAGCAGTTTGCCTGAGTATCCGATACGATCTTTTTCCCGTCGATGCACCATTTTCCGCAGTGCTGATAGGTCATTCGTCCCATAGCATCCTCCTCATCGGCCAGTGCTGCCGAAGCCACCGGTGCCACGCTCAGTCTCAGTGAGCATCTTTACGATCTTCGGTTTCGGAGTGAGAACAGGTACAATGCAGAGCTGAGAAATCTTGTCCCCACGCTTCACTTCATAGGCCATGTCTCCAAGATTGTACAGCTTCACTCTGATGCTTCCTGTGTATCCGACATCTACCACTCCGTCGCTGATAAGATCGTGTTTGATGTTCAAACCGCTCTTGCTTTTGATGAAGCCGGCAGTCCTCCATGTTTTTGCAAAGAAGCCTGTGTAAACAGTTACCTTCGGCAACTCCACATGAACACCAGTGTCAAAAATCGCACTGCCTCTTGCAGGAACAACTGCATCCTCCATGGCATACAGATCGAGTCCTGCATCATCTTCGTGTGCTCTGGTAGGAGCGATGGCGCCATCATCCAGAACTATGTTGATTTCGCTTGCAAATTCAAACATTCTTTATTTCTCCTTTCGTCTGTGGATCGGGTCGTTTGCGCCAAGAACGGGGTAATCTGTTTCTCCACCCTTCTTGATGACAACCCGGTACTGTTTGTTTATGCCCCTCCGGGATCTATTCGCAAGAGCATAGAAGCTATCGAGGCTGGCACACCCGAGTTTTCTCCTACATTCCTTGGCGTTTCCTCTTGCAAGCAGTTCTCCGGTCTTTGCTGAGTAGATTTCGTAGTAGTTCAACAATTACCTCCTATTTATCTATGATATTTTCCTGGTGACAGGTGTTGGCTATCGAGGAACAGCCTAAATGCTTTGGAATTAAAGCCGATGGGATAAGTATTGCTGTGATCCGCAAAAACCGCTGTATTCAGGAATTTCTTCTACTTTTACTGCGTACTTGCAATATTTTCAGCAAATATTCAAAGTACACTTTCAATCTTTTCCTGACATAGTACCACCTGTCTCGATCTCACCGCCATTCGCAGCGTATCCTGCAAGATCCACCCAGTTATCTGCCTTACCGTGGCCGGTGGAGATTCGAGCAATTTTGAACAGGCACATCATCGCCGCCACATCCTCAGGACGGATAGTGAGTTCGGCTCCGGGAGACAAGCATTTCATTTTCAGAAACGGCTCCCAGAGCGAAGCGATCATGCGGAAGCTATTTTCTGGACTTCCGTAATCCTGTTCTCTGTCTCCGCAGACACATCTCATAGCAGCGTTCAAAATCTCCGCTCTGTTGTAGATGCCCTGAGGCGAACTATCGGGTTTTTCGCTCTGACTGAGTATCTGTGCTTCCAAATCGCACAGATGCATACGCATTTCATCGATCTCTGAGGGCGTCATCTCCAGGTCCTCGTATTGGCACAGCATCTCTGTCATTTTCTTTGCATCAGCATCTGCTCCCATGACAATCAAGTTGTCAATTCTCTGAGTCAATCGTTTCATTTATTTTCCTCCTTTTTGGGGAATCTTGCCTGTCTTTCAATGTCAATCCACTTCATGCCCTCTTCCAAATCCTTTTTGTCGGCGATACAGATGGTAGCCATGTGGATCGCAATATGCTTGATGACATATCGTTCTTCGTGTCCGGGCGCACACATCTTCAGCATGCTTCCTCTGGATGTATAACCGTCGTAGGCAAAGATGAACTTGATGCGGTTGTTGGTTACTTTGGCATTGCGGATCTCCGCACCCTCCGGGAGCTTCTCGATCAGAAGGTCAAGTAAAGTCTTCATTAGATCTCTCCTTTGTTGTGTCTTTCTATCAACTTGAGGACATCTCCAAATGTGAGCCCGGATGCAACCAGCTCATCCTCGAACTTCTTGTACTCAGTCACCACATCGGGCGCCAAGCCCGTATCCTCGTACTGAGCGAGACGCTCGAATATGTCGTGATTGCATTTTGCCCGGTCGGCACAGCCATAACAGGGAACATTACCCCATTCCTGGTTCTTCGGGTAGTGGCAGACACGCTCAACGCCGAACTTGGTTCTTTTGAGCAGTCTCCAGTCTTCGATGATGTCAAATTCGGAGCGTCGAACTCTGGCGGTTCTTTCATCGGTGCCGACCCGGTATGTGACGAGATACACTATTTCGTCGAACTCAGCGGCGTACTGATCGGTGAAGGTGGATACAAAGCCCTTCATGCCGGTATGAAGCCCGACAAGGGTTCCTTCGGGCACCACATGATCTTCGATGTCAATATCGAAGCTACCTCCGCAGTCCGGGCAGACAGTGTGCCACCCAAGGTTATCTTTGCTTGCTCCGTCGAACTTGAAGTTCGTGTCGCAGTGCGGGCATGAGCAGTATTTCATATCCTACCTCCTACTAACCGAATAGAACGGAATTGTGTCGTCAGCGATGTATCTCAGCCACTCTTCGTGCGCCTCGACGGTTAATTCGTACCAAGAGCTAAATGAATCAAGGTCATGGCGAACAACCTCGGCGTAAAGGGTCGGGTACTTATTCCTGACAGCCGGGTTCTCCTTGATGTCGAAGTTCTGTGTCACCATCTGGACCGACTTTGTCATTCACTTTCTTCCTTTCATTCCTATCATCTACATGGATGAGGCCGAGACCGAACAGTTTCAGCTTGCATCCGACACAGTAACTACTGGGTCTGAGCCAGCAATCTCCGCACGGATGGTTCATTTTCTAACCGCCTTTCTGTATGGGCAGCCTACTGACATAAAGAAACATGTCGGCATCCAACCTTCGATGACAAATTCAAATATCTTGTCGCAGAAACTATCTCCATCTCCGACATATTCGCAATGCGGACATACATCTGGGTTGCAATACATTTTCTCTTTCTGCGTCTTCCTCATTCGCCTTCATCAGCCTCCTCATCAAGCCAAAGATCAACGGCCTCTTCGCACCACCTACCTTCGCAAGATGGGTTTGTTGGGCTTAGGTTCTTCTCGATGCGCTCTGCGCAGATCTCGCACACTTGGTCTCCGTTGGCATCCATGACGGTATCGACATCGTCTTCCATGCCGAGCCGTTTGAGTCTCTGTCTATTAGTTTCCATGCAGATCCTCCTCTCAGTCGATACTGACATACCACTGACCAGTTCGGGCATCTACCTTGCCGTCAGCTTCGTCTTCTTTCGGGTCGTAATAGCCGGTGTTGACATAGTCGAAGCCGATGTCTTCGAGGAAGTTCGCCAGATGCTCGGCAGCCTCCTCGGTCTTGCAGAGGATCTCCATGCCGTCGGTCCAGTACCCGTGCCGATTCCGGTCTGCGTATTTCTCCAGGCATCGGACGAGGTATGTCCAGGATTTCTGCTCCATGAGCTCAAATAAAGTCTCGTCCATGGCTACCTCCCTACCCAAAGAAGCGATTGGCTTCAACCGCTTTTTTCAGCGCCGCCAGCTGGGCTTCGGTGAGCTTTACAGGGCCACGACCATCAACCTTTGGACATCTGAGATCGGCCAGCATCGCCATCTTTCCATCATCGGACAAGCGATACAGGTTCGCATGGTGGGCGGTCGTTCTGAGCCCGTTGGGGCTGTATGTCAGGTACGGCAGCTCGCCGTTACCGGAGGGCTTCACAATCATGAACACCTTTTCGCCCTTCGGGTTCTTCGGATCTTCCATGAAGCCGCCCGCAAAGTAGATGTTACCAGACACGCTGCGGTCCTCCTTTCGTACTCTGACCTTGTGGATAACCGGGTAGATGCCTTCGTTCTCAATGTACGCCTTCTTGTCGATCTTGGCGGCCGCCAGAGTCGAGTAGGTTGAGAGAACTTCGGGGCCATCCCCACACCCGTAGTCATATTCGAGACGATATTCGTCTTCTGTCTTTCGCTGATACGCCATCAGGTTTCCTCCTTCAGCAAGGTAATCTTGCGGCCGCAGTACGCCTCGTTGAACCACAGGCGTTCAACACCAGAAAAACTGCCGGTGTCGACATTCTTGATGATGATGTACTGGCATCCGCACTCCTCAAATGGCGCAAAGCCGATAAACTCATATTCCTGAGCCGGGAAGCCTTTCGGCTTTGCGATAAATCGGTCGCCCGTCTTCAAGACAGGTGCATAATTTTCTTCAGTGATGACGATTTCCTTTCGTTCCATTTAACCCCTTCCTTTCAGAGCAGCCTGAATGATGATGTCCATGTTGTTCTCGACCAGGAACCACATATCCTCCAGTCTGCCTTCGAGCATATCCTTCAGGTTCTCCCTGACCGTTTTCGGGTTTACAACACTCGTGTGACGGGCAGACAGGATCAGGTCATCGAATGTCAGTCCATCGAGAATGTTGTCACTCGGGATCAGATCATCTCCGAGTCTCCAATTACGCTCCATGCGGCACCTCCCGTAGAAATCTCCTGATCTCGATGTCGGACAAGCCAATCGTACCGGCAAGTATTTCTCGCAGGAACAAATACCGGTCATTTCTCTCCTCGATGCGCTCTGCATATTGAAGAACATTATCGATCAACCGGCCGGCCTCTCCGCTGATGTCGAAGTTTTCCTGGATGTAGGCCAGCGCTTCACATCGGTTCATTTTCCTATACCTCCTTCCAACTTTACCAATCGGTAAAACGAGGGTAAAGTTATCATGACTTTACGATACAACACCTACCGCCTAAGTCAATAGGTATTTCTTTATTGAGCAGAAATATTTTTGGCATGTCCTTGTATTCGTTTATGACTGAGCTTGATTATGCTCTTTCATGTTATCCAAGACGCAGACAATGGCATCGTGCCAACGGTCGTTTTCGGCCTGATTACAGTCGTTGTTGCAGACATATACAGTGGTGAACTGACCTTTCAGCTTCTTTGCCTCCATGTAACTGATGCCATACTCCTCCTCAAAGACAGCCATATCCTCGGCCTCTCCGTCGGTTGCCATATCGGGGTCATCTCCGAAGGACGGTTCGCTGTACCCAAAGACGAAGTAATCGAGCTGTCGCAGAGCATCTTCCTCCTGGAACTCACGCTCAACATAGGCGTATGCGGCGTCGAGTTCAGCTCTGGTCATTGCGTACTTCACACCGTCGTGCTCAAAACGGATGAGGTCGGTTCTGGATACCTTGTCGAGCATTACGATTCCTCCTTTTCAAATACATATCCGCAGATGGCGACGCAAGTGCTCAGATCTACTGTTCGGATCTCATAATCTGTCCAGCTCTTTCCGCATTTGCGATGCTTGGCTGTCTGCGCAACAGCATAGACAGATACGCCGAGGAAGTCCATCTTAGCTATCTTCACCGGATCCTCATACTCGGCATCGTAGATCCAGTTTTCGCAGTATCCATCGTAGCCGGCAGCTTCAGCCTCTTTCATCAGCCACGACTTCCACTCGTCATAGACTTCAAGATCGAAACGCTTTCGGATGTCTTCTTCCAAAGCCATAATCGCCTCTCTGCTGAACGCACCGACTTTCTCGGCAACGGTGTCCATGTAGCCATCCGCTTTGACCACTGTCTCCTCAAACAGTGTTGAGCCACCACGGTCGACCACACGGATGATGATACCTTCTCTCATCGGACAACTTGCTTCGTATCCTCCCTGCCATTTGCTCGAGGTCAGCCACCGAACATATTGGTCGTCGCACTCCTGACGGATGTAAACTCCGCCAGACTCCTCACAACGGTACAGGTCCTCGCCACTCTGGGATGCGAAGTATCTGACGGTTCGGATGTTACTCTCGTTTACCATTCAAATCCCTCCTCATTTCGGATATCGGCAGCAGCCTTTTCCAGAGCCTCTTTCATCACCGAGTTCTTTTCCAGATCCTCCCGAGTCAACCCAAGAGCCTCCAGAGTGTCGGATACATCTACCGTGTACCCGTATTCGTGATTGATGAGCTCGGTTCGGAACATATCGTACAGGTAGGTTCCGCCTTTTTCTCCCTCCGCCATTGCCTCGATGCGCTCCTTAGAGTGACGCTTGCACATCTCAACGAAAGCGGGATAGTCGGCCTTCAAAACGAAGCCGCCGGCGCCTATTGGCACGATCTGCTCCGCTCGCTTCTTCGGGTCCTTGCTGAGCTTCAGATCCTTGATCTTCTGCTCGATCTGTTCATGGCCGAAGGCAAAATGGACGGGAAAAGCGTTGACCTCCTCCTGGTGCCTCTGCCGTAACCTCTCGTATGCGTTCACTTTCATTCCTCCTCAGTCTTCGCTTTCAAGCTCGATCACAAGATTGCCTGCATATGCGTATATGTATTTAACCGTTCTCACACAAATCTCCGGGTTATCAACAGGGATATTATTCAGGTTCATATCAAAGACATACTGTTCTTTTGAGTTGCTCCAGATTTTCACTCGGATATTATCGCCTTGTATCTCTATGCCATTTGAAACGATTTCATCAATAGTCATTCGGCTGTCCTCCTTTTAGGTCCAGATGAAGTTTGAGCCGCCGAGCTTTTCGATGAGCCCGACGATGGCTTTCATAGTCTCGATTTCCGCCTTCCGATTCCACTCCGCAATCAGGGCGGCAAGCTGGTCATTTTCCTCCGGGACGCAGAACGCACACCCGAAGTTGTAGACCTTCTGGCCGGTGTATTCCACGAACGGGCTTTTCTCTCCTGCGGCGATGGCTTTCTGTTCATCGTCGTAGAAGTTCACTTTCCCGAGGAAACACTTTCCGTATCTCATCTTCATCGCCTGGATGAGCTTGCGGTTCAGATCGTTGTGGTATTCGTCGCTCTCTTTCAGGGCGAGAAGCCCTTCTTTTCCGATGTAATCCCTCTCGGCTTTCTTGATGAGGGCGATGCGGATGTCACCTTCCAGAACTTCTCCCCATCTGGGGCCTCTCAGCTCCAGCTTGCCGAAGTTGGCGAAGTTGAAGTCATACAGGCCATTGCGGTCGCTGTTCTCAAACCACCAGAAACTGTCACGATAGATAAAGCGTTCGTCGTAGCAGTGCAAGTCGTTGGCCTGCGTCCTTGAATACTGGATCGCCTGCCTGTCAACCTGACGGTTATGGTCGTGGTCCTCTACGGTGTAGAAAAGAACCGTGTTCTTATCCCTGGTCTTTGCGTGATACTCCGGGCGGAAGCAGACAACACCAAGTCTTTCCGCCACCTCGTCCAGAAACTTCTGCTGCTCCCGGTACTGCCAGTGATCGCAGAACTCACAAATCATTTAATTTCCTCCATTTCCTGATCTTGCATAAATCGATTTGGGTACTCAAAAACAGTTTCCTCATTCTTATCGCCATAAACAAACAGTCTGATTCCTGTGCTGTCTTCATAGTCTACACTGCAAAGCAGGCAATTTTTCCCGTTCGGCATTGCCAAGCACACATCCATAGCCTTCCACTTCCGGTCGTCTTTTTCGTGTGCGTTTACTTCGCCATCATATACAACCGTCTTTATTCGAGCCCCACCCGGCAGCTGCAATTTCGTATCAAACCTTACCATCTTCACCATCCTTTTTCCTTTGGTTATTTTTCTTTTTAGAAACAAAGCACACCTGGGTCAGCACATTCGGCCTGCGCCCGGTATCTTCAAACAGCCAGCAACACGGGGACGGGTTGTAGCCTTTGCCTCCAGCACCTACCATTCGTACATAGTAGTGGAGGCATTTATAGCATTTCATGCTGCCTCCCTTCTCAGGTAGGCGGTGACGGTGTAGCCTTTCTCAGCACCGTCTCATCCGTATTTTGGATAGGGATGCTCTCCGCCATCACTCCACATCACATACGCTCTGGCCTCAACGATGGTTAGGGGGCCGCCGCTATCTCTGCCACGAGTGGTTCGGATGTCGATGCGTTCGCACTCCGCATGTCCGTCTCCGTAGATATGCAGAGCCTTGTCAATGTCGAAGCCGGCGGCCTTCAGGTGTTCCATGACGGTCATTTCTTTGTCCTCCTTATGCGATGTAGCCGAACAGCTCTTCCAGCTCGGCTCTGGTCTTATCATGCCAGTTTGCTCGGTAGCTCTGGATCTCTGCGCTGGGAAGCAAGTTATATCCGCTTTCGCTTACATCGATTTTCTGCCCGTTTACAGAAAGTTCGTACAGACGCACAGATCCACAGTTCATCTGCCGGACCAGCTTCAGCTCAAAAATATTTCCACACGGTGTTAGATGCCAGTAAGCGTATCCGTTCATGCTCAGTTCCTTTTCTGCCATTCCCCGAATAAAAGCTGCTGCGGAAATGATATTCTGCTTCACCCACTCAAGCTCTGCCTTGCGGGCCTTTTTCTGTCGGGACAAATACTGTTCCACTGTCTCCACCTTTGCCATCCGGTAGGCATCGGCTTTTGTGCAGTGATCTGATTCCATATAGATCTGTTCCACTCTTTTGTACTCTTCGTAGGAAGCGACACAATCGACTGCGCCTGTACCTTCGAGAAACTCACTGTAAAGCATTTCTTTATCTCCTTATTTGCCTCAGGCTTTCCGGGGCTGTTGCCCCGGCTACCTGTCGGCTTTGGTGTTTATTTACCGTACTTTAACTATAACTTACCGAGCGGTAAAGTCAATATAAATTTGCTGATTTTGCAAAAATATTTTTCATAAATATATTTTTTCGTTTATTTGCCGTGTGAGCCTCTGAAATCAGTTTTGCAGGCATTTTATGGTGATGATATAAGTGGGTTTGGATTCCTCAAAAGGGGCGTGAGAACATTTTGTATATACCGGCTTTTCTAAATTGTGTATTTTGCATAAAACTCAAAAACTCCCTCTGACCATAATCAGAGGGAGTTTCTTCTGTTGCGCAATTACTGATGGTTTCGGAAAATTTCGGTTCCGTACTTCTCGATGAAGGCTGCCGCATCGCTTGCAGAGACAGGACAAATTCGGTCCTTAACACCTTCCCAGGACGAGTATTCTGCGAAGAAGTATCGGTTCTCCTTGTCGATGTATAGCTCCAGAGCCTTTCCGTCGTTGTACTCGTTGACTCCATCAGCCCAGAAATTATTTGCCAAGACCTCGGACGATGCTGTGTCGTATGTGACTCTGTCTACCATGCTGCGAACACGGCGTCCGTATCCTTTTGCACACGAGCGCATTTTCTTGCCGCTGCTTCGGACATGAAATTCAATGTCAATTCCGATAGCATCCAGAATTTCCAAAAATTCATCTGCACGAAGCGAATTTCGTCCGAGCTTACCGCTAAGCTGCTGAGGAGTTTGTCCGCACTCTCTTGCAGCCTCAGCTTGAGTCATATCAAGGTCTCTCAGGGCCGCAGCGAGAATTTCTTTCGCTGTCATCCTTCCACCTCCGTTCGGTGTATTTTCTCCATCATACACCGAACTGTGAATAAAATCAATATTTTCCTCAAAATCTCTCATGCGTTTAGCAGCCCTCCTTATTGTTCACTTCTCAACGGAATCGCACCCTTGTACAGCCCGTGCATTTTCAAGCGTTTGAGTGCACCGATCTGCTTCTTTGATACCTTTGGGGCAACACAGAAATCTTCCCATACTGCAATCGCCCCCGAAATTTTCAGAAGCCAATTCATGAAATCGCAGTAATACTCTCTTGGGCACATGTCGTTCAATTCTGTTCTTGATACACCGAGTTTTTCACATGCCAGTGCTATCGCTTTTTCTTGGTGTGACGGCACCGCATATACAACCTCTCCATCTACCTTAATCAAAACCTCCAGATAGTGCGTATATGTTGCCTTGTGCTGTTCTATGTCAAAATCAGAAAAGAGGCCGTACACATTATCGTTTTTCACAGAACTCTCCATCCTTCTTTCATTTCCTCAATCGTTCTACCTGTCGGGAGCCCTCGCTTTCTGCGGTTCTTCTGCCAGCCCTTGTATATTTTCATGTCACGCTCGTCGATACTGTATCCGCATCCGCCGGTGCTCCTATCATGAATGAGCAGAGGTCTGGGGTAATCCTTCTTTCGAGCTCGCAGGACTTCGTATTCTCCCTTCGGTTCCTCCAGAGTCCACCCGCTTCTGACAAGGTAATCTTTCAAATCCTCCAACATCCCGTGCATGACGGTGGTTCGGTTTTTCATCCGCTCAACTCCCTTCTCCACGGATATAAACACCATCGGCATCACAAAAAGTGTTGTCTCCGTCCCAATATGTCTTGCACACAGTGCAAAATGCAGTCACACATTCGATGGAGCCTTCCGATGATTTGCGATATCTCTTGCTGAGCTGCCCGTCTTTTCGGATGAGGTAGTCATGGGTCAGAGCAAAGTGCTCAGACATATTCATTCGGCCTCCGCAATGCGGGCACTTGTTCGCCAGTATCCATTCTTTCATTTTATCCTCCTTAGAAGTCAAACCGTTTGCCGGCAGAAAACTTGCATTTTGTGATTTCCTCCAAATGCCGGCGGATGATTTTCAACTCTTTCAAAATTTCGGTCAGCAGCTCAACAATTCTCATTCATCGTCCCCTCTTTCTTGTGTGGAAAGTAATGCCTCCGCCGAGGTGATCGATCTTGAATATCTCATACTTGAGCCAGGGAGGCGATCCCTTGTAGAAGCGAGCTTCGAATCCGCTGTGTCTGCCGCCAGTCATTCGGCCATTTTTATGGTATGCGGGCTTCATGTATCCGAAGTTCGGGTTCTTTTCTCCGATGTCCCATCCGTGCTCGTCTACCACATGGTAGATCGGGCACATAGGATCGAGGTCGGAAACAAGCACAACTTTTTTCTCCTCTGCCTTGTCGTGCAGGGCTTTACTCATCCTCATCCTTCTTTCTTATTGCAAAGTGCAGATGCCCGAAATCGATATGAGCCTTTGCCCATCCGATCTGCCAGTTTTCGAACCATGACCGGTGCGTGACTTTATCATAAAAGTACACCTGGTCTTGCTGAAGCAATTCATCTAAGCTGCAAATTTTTCCGCCCTTTATATACTTTGTTCTGCTCTTATATGCGTGTTCCATATCAACTAATCCTCGCTGATCTGAGCCATGCCAAAATGGTGTCACGGCAAGACACGGGATAACCATCACAAATGATCTCAGAATCAGGGGAATCCACCCTCAGTTCGCACCATTCGTTTTGGTATTCGGTGCAGTTTTTGCATTGCACATTTTTCATTTCTAATCCTCCTCAAAATAGGAACGAATAAAGTCAGCATAACCAAGCTGCTCCAACTCTTCTCTGTCGTATATATCCATCAATGCATCGATGATCTGGCTGTCGCTATATCCAACCTCCTGTGCCAGTTCAATGTATGCATCCAGTAAGGCGGCTGTTTTTTCAATACTCTTCATCTTCGTCATCCTCCTTCGGATGCCAGTGATAATGGCAATCCGGGTTTTCGCACCGGCCGTTCCAGAGCGTTTCCCCACAAAGCGGACATGGCTCTGGCTGATACATCCCGCCTCCTATAAAACTCATCACAAATCCTCCGTATAATCATCAAAGATCGGCTCTTCGTCCACCATAATCGTGTCATCGGCTCCGTTGACACCGATCAACTTGTCACCATCCCCGCCATTACCGGCGAACTGATCGATTCCCTGAAATACCTTCGTTGCGGCGCAGAAGATCTCCTCCGGGGTTGCGTTGTCTTCAACTTCGATCACTGTCGACACAACAACCTCGGCGTGTCCGAACACACGAACTTTCATAATCAAACTTCTCCTTTTTTTAGTGTTTCCCAGTTCAACGCAAATGCCTGTGTCGTTTCATATGGGCAGCATCGGGGAGGATCGCCAGAGGTCTGATACGGGCCAATCGGAATCCATGATACCCATATCCAGTTTTTTCGTATCCTTATCTCAACATCATATACTGCGCCTCTTGTCAGACCCATAGAGCCGTCTTCTCCTACAAATCGGAGTCTGCTTGCCCCGATATTTCGCTTCAAAAAAACCATTGCTGTAACCCCTGACATCAAAAACATTCGTCATTATATCGTTCTTTTATGCAATACTCCTTACAGCCGTCTTCATCCGTAATGATGGGAACACGATGCTCGACAAGCGAAAATCTGCACTCTCCGCAGCTGTTATAAGCGCAATCTTTTGTCGCACAATCGTGGCAGAGAGATTTGTAATAGACCAGCATTGCTGTCCGTACAGTCCTTTCTGCACTATCCCCATACAGGAGATACGCAACACCCTTACTGTGTCTCTCATCGAACCAGTGCCAGATATCTTCTCGATCCGTTCCTTTCGGGAAGTGCAGGAAGTCTTCTTCGATCTTTTCGGTATCAGGGTCCATCGGAACATCTGCGAAACGCTCCCAAAGGTCTTCAAGTTGTTCATCCCTTTCGGCAAGCGTGACCATTCCGCCTTCCATTGTTTTCGGCTGCTTCATGTATCCATTTACGGGTCTCCAAATATGCAAGCAAAACTCGTGAATATTAAAATATTCGCTATGCTTCGGGAAGAACTGGACGCACTCTTCTTCCGGCAGGAAGAACATATCTTTGATCGCTGCCATCTCTTCCCATGTCGGACAGCGCTTCTGGTTGTTCGGACTAACACTGATGTGCTCCATCATACCGCTGACGCCGCAATAATCAACGCTTGCGATGACCTTAAACGATCTGCCGTTAACGAACACCTTGAATGTTCCGGACTTCGGTCCATTCAGCAGGAATGGATGCCTGATTCTACAGCTATCCAACTCATTCAGATTTCTCATCTGCTTTCCCTCCTCAGACAATGGTGGACTCAAAGATCGTCCACTCGTAGTAGATGTCGGTGTCCCGAACGAAGATTTCGGGGTTCCCGAATGTATCCCACATATCGACGGGGTCGTATCCCTGCGACCGTAGGTTCTGCATTTCGGTCTCGAAGTCCTGCTTCACCGACTCCCGTGCCTTTTCTTCACTGTGGAACGCATAGGCATCCGTTCCGTCGGCGTAGTTGCGGTGAACTACTATGTAACATTTGCTCATTACCCGAACACCAACTCTCCGAACAGTGCGTACTGCACGATCTCGTCGGCGCAGGCGGCGTCAATGTTGCAGCAATCCACCTTGCCATCCTCGACGGCACCGTATTCGTCGCCGCCTTTCTCGACCCAGAGTTTGAAGCCACTCAGGAACTTCTCAAGGTTCAGTTCCCAAACCTCATCTGGATCTTCGATGTCGTGGAGTATCAGAACGCCGCCTCTGGCAATCTGCTCGTGCCCCCAATCAGCCACACGCTTTTCCTCGATCACTTCGGCCTCGCCGCACCAATAGTTGATGCCGCCTTCAAGGGCACCTACCATGATGTCGTCGATGTCCTGCGTCGTGAGTGTCACCTTGATCTCTGCGGTGACTTCGTATTTCTTATTCATCTTCGTCTCCTTCCTGATCGGCCCACAGGCTGATCCACGAATAGATTTCCTCGCCGATCTTTTCGTCGAACTCCGGGTGCTCGTCAGGCGAGTACGGGAACTGCATCTGAGCGATTTCCCCACTCTCGGGTTCGTAAACATCCACCTCGAAGGTGTCTTCGTTCAGTCGGATCGTCAGATCCAGCTTCTTTTGCATTTCTTTCTCCTTCTCTATTTTCCACTGTGTTGCACTCAGCTTGCACATCGGTAAACACTTAATACAAACAATGCGGCTATCCGCCGCCTGGGTTTAATAATCATACGGATCGAGGTCGTACCGCTCGCCGTCGTAGCCCTTGGTGCTCATGATCTTATCGTAGCACCGGTCGCAAACGAGGCGGAACGGGATGCCGTGACAGTCATAGGTTCGGATCATATACTGCCTGCAAACATCCTTGCCGCAGACGGGGCACTTCTCAGTCATGAGTCGATAGCCCGGAAGCCTCCACTTGTGGCCAGTGGCAGCCTCTACGATCCTGAAGTCACCGGGATCACCGTTGCCGTTGTCAAACAGGGCGATTGCGGCCTCCTCTGCCTCATCGTAGGTGTCATGCTCGCTGCGGTCAATGAACTCGCCGTAGAGCCGACCCTCGCTCTGAAGAATGAACGCCTTTCCCATATTCAGTCCTCCTTGCACATCCACGCGAGCATCCTGAGCTGCTCATCGAGTGCAGCGATTTTGTTCCGCTCATACTCGATGTCACGGATCTCGCCGGGGATGAAGGTGACGATGTCGTAGGCGTCATACTTGCTGGCACTCTCCTTGAACTCGGCAACTGCCGCATCCAATCGCTTTTGGTGATCGGCGATCTCAGTTTCGAGGAACTCAATCTGCTTCAGAACCTTTTCTTTCATGTGAACCTCCTGGCTTTCGCCTGTCATTGTGTTGGGATTATCTACATACTTATCGTAGCTTCCCTACCACCCATGTCAATAGAAAATGCTGATTTTTCAAAAAATTTTTCTCCGAATACCGGCTGTCGGTACATTCGGTATTCGAGTGATTGAAATTCAATTACGAACAGATCTCCATTTTCCTGTTTTTGGATTCTGCTTCAAACACCCTTCTGATCCAACATGAGCAAGTTCGGTGATCCGAGCACCATCTTCCATAAAATCAAATCCAATTCCACGCTGAAACAGCTCCACTGCAGCTGGAACCAGAAGGCTCCATTTCAGGTAGCCATATACAGCCAAATTTCGTCCTTCATTATCTTTAAGCACTTCACCTGTTTTGGGGTCAGAAATATATGTCAGGTGGATGCCTTTACTAAAATCAGTGCCAAACGGGTTTGTGTAGGGGTACAGATCAAAGTATCCTTTAGTTTGGTCATAACAGCTCGTCCAAGGACGATCTTCAGTTCCGTTCCACCAATAATGCCTGGAGCAATTTGTCCTGATTTTTACAGCCTTGGGGATATGATCGCTAAAGTCGCTTTCGCAGGTGTAGCTTATGCCATCTCCCTTTCTTTTGCTAATCATTTTGAGAACGGTAAGTGCTGTTGCCTCCATGCAAACATCTCCGTCCTTACTTAACAGTTCAGCCCTCAGAGGTTCCCGGTGAGAGCGGGGGGCGATGGTCTGTATATAGGCTGCAAAAACCTCCCCGAGGTTTCCGAAAATTTTCAAATTGTTGGTAGATTTTGTGTTGTTCATAACAATAACCTCCTGTACAGAAATAGGATAGAGGGTCACAGACCCTCCTCCTCCGGGGTGTACCACTGGATTTCTCCGGGGATAAAGAAATCCAGTGTTTTTTCCAGATTTTCCGCAGTAAGAGAAACTTGGTGGTGGATTAAGCCGGTAAGTGGGTCGACGATAAGAAGATCCCGGTTGTTTGTTTGTAGGTTGTGAATAAGGTTGAAAATCGCTGCTTCTCCGTCTCCTATCCTATCCATCTCCTTTCTCACCTCCTCCGAGGTGTAGTAGAAGTTGATGATGTTTTCCAATATTTTTGAATTAGAAACAAGAAAAAGAGAGGCAAAAAGAGGTGAGAATGTTGGTGTGTGATATTTGGTTAGGTATGTGTATGTTTTCATAAGAACAGCTCCTTTTTCTTTTATCGTAACACACCTACCTCCTGTGTCAATTAGATATTTCACAACAATCCACATTTATCAGGATTTTTCGAAAACCCAAAAACTGCGAGGTCGCCTATGCTTTTTGCCGAGTTCTGGATGAGTGTAGGTATGTCAGCATCCGCTGTATTGGCTCCTATCTGGTCAAATGACATCCTCATACGAGAGGATGTCATGGATCTGCTTCATGGCCTCGTAGGGAAGCTCTTTCCCGCCGACACTGCCGAAGAACCCAAGAATCTTCAGCCGCATGATCTCGCACTCCACATCTCTGCGGAACGCTTCCTCGCTCTCATAGATGACATATCCAGCGTTTCTGTCCCGTTCATCGCATGAGAAGTCTTCACGGTCGAAGCGCTCATCGCTCCATGTGTGGCCGTTCACGCTGACATAAAAATTCTTCCGAGCGATCTTTGAGATGCGACCCGGAACGGGCTTTCCGTCCCAGCTCCGCTTATTGTTACCAGTCGGCCGCAGGAAGACCTCCTGACCAACTTCGATTTTGAAGATTTTATTCTCCATTATGATCTCCTTCCGTAAAGTCGAGCCTATCCTCCTGCTCAAAGGCGTAGAAGTCCTCGTCGCAGTGGAAGCACTGGTATGTGTATCCTTGAATGTTGCTCTTGAACAGAGGCGATCCGCAGCGGAAGCAGGTGCGATCCTCGCTCTCCTTGAACACCAGATAGTCCTCCATATCCTCGTCATCGTATCCATGCTCTCTGAGAAGCGTCTTTGCCTCATCGATGCTATCAAAGTATCTGATCTCATCATCGCCGTCCAGGATGTACTCAAGTCCGTTCAGTGAAATGCCGTTGATCGGCCGCCCGACAATTACTTTCTTCATATGTTCCTCCTTACAAAACATTCTGAGTTTCGATAGTCCATATGTAGCTGTTGTACCCTTCCACGATAACAGCGTATTTATCGCCGCAGAAGCACCGGTAGTCATCCGTTTCAGTATCTTCATCGTGGCCAAGGATCTTCAAACTATCTCGATAGAGTTCCTCCAGTTTTTCCTGCGCCCGTTCAAGGTCGCCATATACAAATACATCAGTTCCATCTCTGTTATCGCTATCCTCATGGAATGTCAATACATAGACTTCTTTCATCGTTTCTCCTCTCTGCAAAAATGCACCATTCTGCCAATTCCGTGTGCATCCTTTATATCTCCTTGGATGCTGGCAAAGACTTCCTCTCCATTCGGTGTAACGATTGTGGTCGTGGGGTTCTTCAGCCAGTATAGGCGTTCATCCGCATCGCAGGTGGCAACACGACCATCTCCAAGGTGGATCTTCACGATATCAGCACCACAGTTTCTGCACTTTCTTTTTATACCAAACACTCCTCTCTCAATTTCTTCGGACAATGGATCTTCTTCACTCCACCTTGGGTCCATGCTGAGCCGCACATTCCGTAGACATTCTTGATAGCCCATCCATCACCGCCGTCCGGCAGTGCGGAGCGGATAAACTTGATCGGGAGCTTCACATCCTTATCCAGTTCCACCTCAAGGACGCTACCGCCTCCACCCCAAGGATCATACAATCCGGTCATCGTTTTCTTGTCGATGATGATGTATCCACAATCCGGGTTTTCTCTGGTGTCATAATGTCGCCCATCACGATCCTGGAGTTTGACGAGCCGATTCAGCTCCATCAGATCCCGCAGGTTCACCTCCACCAAGAATGTCAGGGTCATCATGTGCGAAGCTACATTGGCTACCTCCTGCCGCATGGATTGCAGGAACCCTTCGGGGTTTGCCACATCCCCATCCCGCAGCGCCTTCCAGAGCTGGGTCTTCGTATAGCCCTGCTGTCTGGCGAGCCAGACGATAGATGCCTTATCATCAAGCCGGTTCTCGTAGCGACCGTACCAGCACGGGTACACACTGTTCAGGGTGTAGTCGTAGTTGCCGTCTCCGGTGTCAACCATGATGTTCACATAGAACAACTGGTCCATGTAGTGCTTCTCGGGCAACTCGAAGTAGACAAGCTCAAGCATCAGATCTGAGAACATGGCGCTTTCTTCTGCGGTGAAGCCTTCCGGGTACGCTCCATCAGGGGCGGTGAGCTTCGCTTCGACATTCTGTTCGATCTCGTCTCTGATCTGATTTTCATAATCGAAGTACCATTCCTGCATCTTCTCCCAAAAGTTCATGTAAGGGTCATCACTTCGCAGGATCTCTACGGCGGTTTCGCTGCCCATCTCGTCCCGGTAGTCGGCATAAATTTCATAACAGAAGCATCCTCCATCATCACGGCTAATCTCCCATTTTTTATCCAACTCAGCGGCGATGGTTTCTCTCATTCTGTTGATAGCTTCATCAGTCACGCTTCATTCCTCCTTCAAACTCACAACGGTATGCGCCGGGTAGAAATTTCTCGTTTCTCCGCCCCAAAGCGTTCTGCTTGTAGCGTACACCCCTTCTGCCGTAAAAACCGGTCGGGTGACGATAAAATCAGCCAATGTCCATTTGTAGTACGCCTCCTGATACCACGCCCGCAGGATATATCGTTTCATTCCACTTCCTCCTCATCGTCGCAGATCTCCGAGTATGCCGAGCTGGGATGCTGCCAGTCGCAGTAGTCGAACAGATATCTGGCCGTCTTCTCATCCCCGTCACACTCGTTGACAAAGTCTTCTCCTGTGTAGCAGTACGAAAGAACAACCGTGATCTGCTCCTCTGCCGTCATCGGTCCCCACCCGTATCTCGTCTCATTCATCATCGAATTATCACGGCTCAGGTCAAGGTTAACCGGGATCTGGTTCAGATCGATGTCAGGAACATACAAAACCTCGCCGCCTGGAACGAACTGGTCAGCCTTGAAGATCAGGCACTCCTGTCCATCCGTGAAGTGCAGGATGTCGTCCAAGGTTCGGCCATTCATCAATTCCGCTCGGATCTCCGCTTTTGTCATTTTTGAACGCCCTCTCTCCAAAGATTTTTTCCGCATCCGGGGCAATAGTCAGCATAATCAGGTGCGTAGCAATCCTCATACCATACATGGCCGCACCGGAGGCACCGATACTGACTGAGCTCTACATCCTCAGCAGGTCCTTCTCCCGTTTCGTACTGCGCCATCGACGGCGATCCATAATCTTCCTCCTTATCTGTATCGAGGAGCCACATCAGGCAGTCCGTCAGAGTTGGGAAATCTTCTGTCCAGGCATCGCCATCTCGGTTGTCAATGCCAACGAACCGTCTTCCGTCTTTTTGTACAAACAATCCTCGCCGTCCTCGGTGATCGATAATCTCAAGAGCCTCTTCTTGATCGATATACTTGAACCAACTGTAATCTGTTCTGGAAACACCGCAGGCAGGGCACACAAAGCGAGGAACACCTTCCTTATCAAATCTGATATCTCGCTTCACATACGATCCGCACTGTCGGCATCTTATTGCATCAACAGTCATGTAAATCCTCCTGTCTTATCTCTTGTAAGAGACAAACATATCTCCGTGGGTCTCGGCGATCAGCTCATAGACTTCTTGATATGCCTGATATCTTTCACTTCCCGTATCATTTCCGATCTTATTCTGCAGACCAACTATCATGGCAAGGATTGAGTCTCTTACCCGTCTTGCACCAGTGGTGTAATACTCCTCAGGTGTCATTATAACAGCTCTCCTTTGTTCGATTTCAATAACCTAAATAGTTCTTTTCAACCTGTGCACGATACTTTTCTTCGGTCAAATCTTCGATGGTTACATCGGAGATAAACTCCTCTCCGTAGCATGCATTGCCCCAAACATCAAACACAGGCTTTCCGTCAAAACGATCATAAATGTAGGACAGACAGCCGTATCGATCATAACGGATCCATTCGATCTCCTCGTTTGTTCCACGACAACCATTTCTTCCGGAAATGGTAATCAGACCGTTTTCAAACTCATCGATAGACATTCCGTTAATCTCTACCCGCAGTCTGTGAGATTCTTCCAGTTTCTTTGCTTGTTCAATGGTTCTCACTCCGTCTATCAGAGCAACAAGCTCTGCATAGTCTCTTCTGATCTCTTCCAATGTCGGGAAGTCGCCGTATTGCCGGTTCATCCAATTATCCATCAGTCCCACCTCCTTCGTAATACGCTTCCTCCACATCGTGAAGAGCATCGTACAATTCCTCAACCATTTCATCAATGGCATCTGCGTCTTCAACGAGCACCTTCAGACTCGGGACTCCCGAAAGACCGTTTTTCTTCGCCTCCATGTGCATCATCACATGGTCTTCGGTGTCGAAGCTCTCATACCAGTCAAGCAGTTCATCGACGATATCCTCTCCGCTGATGCTGATCCAGAAGTCTTCACCGGCAGGGCTGTATTTTTGGAACTCCCAACAGTCTTCTTCGATCAACACTCTCCATTCGAGTTCTTCCGCCTTCTCTCTCAGGAGGTTCTTCAATTTGTCTGTCATGCTCCCATCTCCTTCTCACTGGCCAGCCAAGCCAGACATTCAGCAAGATCGGGGAACTCCTCACACAGAGCATATCCATCTCTATTATCAATACCGATAACCTCGATTGCTGTTCTGCAAACAAACAATCCTCGATCTCCACCTACCCGGAGAATATTGCTTGCAGTTTCAGTGTCAATCATTCTGTACCACGAAGTGTCTTCGTGAACAGTACCACATTCACTGCACATCCAGAACGAAAATCCACTTTCATCAACCTGAATACACCGAGTAGCAACGGCACCGCAGTCGGGACATTTCGCTTTCTTTTCAATCATTTCGATTCCTCCATCTTTTTCATTTCCGCAGCATAGACCGTGTTCCAGAAATTCTCCTCGGCTTCTTCAAGCACCTTGGCTAATTTGTTGATCTTGTGCTGGATATACTCTGCTTCCTGCCTGAGTGTTTCAGGATCTGGTACACCAACCACTCCGGCTTCATCTGCATCAATCCACTCTTTGATGTAGTTGTCGGCATCGAAGTTGTGTGCATATTCACGCACCTCACAGGCAATATCATCCCCATCGACGAAGAACGAAAAGTCTCGGCCAAAAGGAGTGCATTTTTCAAAGTCAACGCTACTATCATTGAAAGTATCGGCAACGCACTTCCACCCGTACTTTTCGGCCTCTTTGAACAAGTGATCTCTCAATGTATCAGACATTCTTCTCCACCTCCTGATCTTTGCAGAACTCCGCTGCCATAATATCAGCAGTCATTCTATCAACTCCGACCTTTTCGAGCTTTCGGTACGCCCTCTCTTTTTCCTTCGGATCGACTGCTATGACTAAGTTCATTACGAGCTCCATCAGCATTACCAAAATCTCCTTTCAATTTTACCAATCGGTAATGTTATCGTAACTTTACTTTACAATACCGACCGTCTAAGTCAATAGTCCGAGCAAATATTTTCCGAAAATAATCTTTTTCGTCTACAAAACGAAGTCAAGGATGAATTTGTCTAACTCATCCCGGCTCTCGATCTTCGTAGCGAAGCTGTCACGCTCGCTCACGGTTACATATACTCCGCCGGACACTGGCTTGATGTAGATGGGGTATTCATCCGTTCTATCTGCTATTCGCTCAAGGGAGCAGATCTCGTTCGCCCCTATCTGATCCTGCGTCATCGGTTCGTTGGGTTCATGGACCGGCCCGCCGCACTGCTGAGTGAAACGATCCTTTCGGTGGTTTCTGGAGTGGCGCAGCGCCTGCTCATAGCTCATCTATGAAGAACCTCCTTCCACTCAAAGTAAGACAGAGGCGAAGCACCTTCGTTTTCGTCGTATTGGTGTTCAAACGCCCAATCGGCAAGATAATTGATATATGCTTTCCAGTTGTCACTTTCGTCATCATCCGCAATGAAACAATCGCTCATTTGTATTCCTTTTTGTACGAGCCACTCGATCTCCGATTCGAGATATGCAACAGGTCCGTCATCCTTCTCTCTGAACGCAATCTCTTCATCGACATAAATGAGTGCAAAGATTTTTCTTTCCATAAATCCTCCTTAGTCCTGGTAGACTGACAAGTTCCAAGCGTTGCCGAGTTCATAGTGGCAGCCGTATTTTGCAAGCAGTTTCACGAAATGACTATGCGCTGCGGGCCAGCAATCATAGTTCATAACATCGTAGAAGTCGCCTTCGAAACTCATACTGAGTACACCTCCCGCAAAGGCGAAGAACTTCTTCGGGTCCTGGTCTTCGAGGACGATCACCTTGTCGGGGTCGTTGTAGGCGAAAGTCCCCTTCCGGTCATCGGCAGAGAGTGCTTTGCCGTTGAAATAGATGGTTACATCGACCCACATTTCACGGACGATCAGAAATCTTCTGATCTCATAAGCCATCTTTTCAATGATCGCATCTGACATTTTCTTTTCCATCATCTATCCTCCTGTTTGCCAATCGGTAAACCAGGGCCGCAGGAAGCCCGTAGAAGCCCCGTAGCGGTATTTTCGGTTTGAGTTGGTTGATTGTTTACTTGGCCGGGAAGTCGTCCTTCCCGGCCTTTTCCTGAGATTTGGCGGCGGTTATGCGAAGTGGATATCGTACCCAAGGCGCACCATCTCTCGAACCTGCGTCAGAGCCTGGTAGCTGATCCGATCATCGATGAGTCGGTAGCTTGCCGTTAAGCCGTACTCCTCTTCGTCGTTCTGCCGGGTTTCGAAGATATAGCACTCATCCCCGTCCTGATCTTTCTCGCAGTACCGAATACGGCACTTGGGCTTTTCCATTTCGAAGACAGCATCGTCGATCAGATCCTCCAGATAGCAGCCGAGGGTGTCGTATGCGATACCCGCCATCTTCTCGAAGGCTTTGGTGAGGCCGGCAGCCTCAATCTTTGCGAAGAAATCATCGGTCTTTTTCATGTTACTCATATCAGATCCTCCTATTATATGGCGAGTTCGATGTTAAATCGAACACCAACTTCTTTGATTTTTTCTTCTCCATTCTGGGCGATGCAGGCAGCCACCATCTCATCTGCTTCTTCGGTGTTCTTGGCGAAGCCGATCAGTTGCTGGCGACCAGAGGGATAAACAGCGACAACTGCAAACATTTTTTCTCCTCCTTATCGGCCGTAGGAAATCACATCGTACAACTTTCCATCCTTGGTCTGGATGTTGTACAGGCATCCATTTGCGCTACGATAAAAGCAGTTGCACCAAGTACCATTTGAGCTTTCATTAACGAACTCGCATGTTGCAATGATGCGGGCGGCCTTATCTTTCATAGCTTTCATTGATTGTTCCTCCAAATTCATTGTGTAGTATTTATCTACATACTTATCTTACAATACCTACCGCCTATGTCAATGTTTATTTTCGGATTTTACTAAAATAATTTCTTGTAATCCTTTTTTTCGTTTACACATCGTTACCGACATGTGTTTCCCGTGAAACAAATCAAAACTTACAGTTCGTGTAGATCCTGCTGCAAAATTGTCTTCTAAAACCGTTAAAATTTTTCCGAATGATGTAGGTATTGCTACGATCCGTAAAAATCGCTGTATTCGGGTCTAATTCATCAAAAATGCTCTTTCCCATTCATCACATCTCTCCAATCCTGTTTGCATTTGCTTACATTTTCATTGACGAGCAAAACCACTGCTGATAGAATACTAAATGCAAATTAGTTCTTTGCAAATTTAACGGAGGTTTTTATTATGGGACTTAGGTACAGAAAAAGCATAAACATCGGTGGTGGCTTCCGGGTTAATCTCAGCACAAAGGGCATCGGATACAGTTGGGGCGTAAAGGGCTATCGCATTACAAAGACTGCGGATGGTCGCACGAGGCAGACAGTCTCTATCCCCGGCACCGGCATCAGCTATGTCGAAGAGCACGGTCCGAATCGCCACTCTGCAGCCCAGCCCGCACCGGTTCCAAAGAGTCCTCTGGACGATTACTCAGACATCAAAGTGGTCGAGTCTGCGGACACTAAGACGCTCCGCTCTCCCGAGTATGAGGAGCTGTTCAAGAGTATGAAGCGAGCAAAACTCATCAGGATCGCCGCCGTCATCGTAACTGTTCTAACCGCCAAGATACCTGCTCTGTTTTACATTTGCGCTGCCGCTACCGCCGTTCTGTTCTACCTGAGCAGGAGCGTGATCGAGTACGAGTTCGATGATGCAGAACGCCAGAAGTGGGACGAGTTCTCTACGGCGTGGAGATCAGTGGCTGCAAGCCAGTCTTTGCAGGAAATCACCATGACAGCCAAGGCGAAGAATGCCAGGGTTACAGCTGGCATTGAGGACGCCTACGATGTTACCAAGATGAGTGCCGGCGGCAAGCTCCCCTGGTATCTGAAGACGAACATCAAGCCTGTGGTGTTCACCATGAAGGACAGAAAACTGGCTATCATGCCTGATCGTCTTCTGGTGTTCACAAAGAAGGAACTTGGTGCTCTGGACTACGACGATGTCAGGTTCGATATTTCGGCAATCGGCTTTGTCGAAACCGGCGCAGTGCCGAACGATGCAGAAGTTGTGAAACAGGTCTGGGCATATGCCAATAACGACGGAACGCCCGACAGGCGGTACTCCGACAACAAGCAATTCCCGGTTGTGAAATATGGCAAGCTCATCATCACTTCCGCAGGCGGCCTGAACATCCAGTTCATGTGTTCCAACGAAGATGCCGCTGACAGGCTCAATCAAATTCTAAACCCCCAATAAACAAAAGAACGGTGGATTTCGAGGTTCTCCTCGATCTCCACCGTTTTTTCATTTCCAGAGCTTATCGTGCAGTTTGTCCTGTTCCTTTTTCAGGGCCTCTACCCTTTCGTCACAGGTGTCATCGTCGATTTCGCCCATCCTCCTTTGCGATCTGACAACCCGGATCTCCTCCGGTATTGCCCGGTATCTGCGTAGCATCCTCTCATATTCAGAGGCATTTTCAGTTATCTGCTGAAGCCATTTCCCCCAGAGCGGTGTCACGAACTCCTTCCACTCGACCGGAGGGAGGCTTACCGTTGGGTAGTCGGGAGTCTTATCATCCACATTCAACGGAGGATGCCACTTCAAAATGAAGTAGATCTCATACAGGTTCATGTCGGCTTCAGTCTGGAACTCAGCATATTCTATCTTCGTCACTTGTTCAATCGCTATTGTCCGGTGCATCGGTTTTGCAAACAGGTGTCCCCGAATACGATCCTGAAGCGGCTGTTTTGTTCGGCCTACATAAACAATGTGCTCGCCGCAAAAAATTCGATACAGTACAAAACCCTGCACTTTCATTCACCTGAGCACCTTCCTCAGAAAGGATATTGTATCGTCCCATGAGCGAATGAAAGCTACTTTGAACAGGTCGCATTTGTACCGTTCTTTTGACTTGCAGTCTGTAGGGCAGTACAAACAGGGATCTGTCATCGGTTTTGGTCGGTTGGTCCTTTTCTTGTCGTCCACGATCATTCCTCCCACGGTGTCTCTACAGACTGTTTGAGCCATTCCAAACAATGCTCCTCACACTTCTCATCGCACTTCTCACCACGGAGTAGCGGCTCGTTTTCAAGCCTCTCGTTCTCTGTGCAGCAATGACAATCCCAGCCAATTTCAAACAAGCGATTTGCCAACTCCTCATCGCTCATCGCCCGGATGCAGTCTGCATTGGTCTGTGCTTTCGGAACCCAGTTGCTCGGCTGCGTCCCTAATTCACCTTTGTCAACATATTTGCAGGCTAAACAGGTTTCTGTGATTGGAGTTACACCATCTGTCCACTTGCCATTTCCGCAGTTGGCGCATTTTTGTTCCATAATCATTCCTCCTTCGGCACATAGTGCTTACATGCCTTCGTTGTACGGTGTCTCACCGCCTTGAGTGGACGCTCTCTGTACATCGGTTTGCTCAGATGCTCGCTGTTCTTGCACCTGACATAGTAGCTTTTCCCAGGCTCATATGGTTCGCTATGCAGGCATCCGCCGCATTTGCCGGAGAGATCCGTTGGCGGTTTATCCTTCTTGATTTGCACCGTCACTCCATTTGCAATCAGATGGTCAGCTTGACACAAGGAGCAACCGGAGTTTTCATATGGGCACTCTCCATAGTTCGGACACTGAAAATCCTTTATCAACTCAACCAGTTTCTCTTTGACGGTCATTCGTCTATCACCTCGATATAAGCTGCTTTCATAATTTCTTCAAGGGTGTTGTTTTCAGTGTCTCCGAGATAATTTAGATCGCTATCGTAGTAGGAGTAGGCCGTGAACGGGGCTGCTGTAATTCCGGTTATTTCCTCCAATACTTTGTTGTACTCTTCGACATCACAACACATCCTCGCATCTTCGATTTGTTCTAACTGTTTTCGGGTTATCTGTCCGCTCATTCACTCGTCCTCCATTTCCAAAGAATGGATTTCAGCCCGTCTCCTGATTGACATCTCGATTTTTCCGCTCTCAAGTTCATTAAGGTAGATCTCCACCCATTCTGCATTATCGAAGTGGTATCCTCCCGCATAACCAAAAATCAAAGAATCTGGAGCGCAGACATAAGCGCCGGCCATAATTCCGTTATACTGGTAGTTTGTCGGGTGCTTCGAAATTATCGTGTACTCTTGGCCGGAATGTGCCAACACATAATTTTCTGACACGCCGCATACAGTAAATATCTCCTCCCAATCATTAACTCGGATTTTATCTCCGACCTGCAACCGCATAATCTTATTTACTATTTTCATTCATTCCTCACCCTCCATTTCTTTCATGCACTTGCAGTAGTTTTCATAGAGTGCTACAAAGGCCTTTTCATCTCCGCCTGCATCGGGATGCATCCCTTTTGCCATCCGCTTGTACTGAGACTTGACTTCCTCGACAGTTTCTGGCATCTCGATAAATCCAAGACCTGCGAACCAAGGCTTCAGAGGTTTTGCTTCCGGCAGATACTTCATTCCGGCCACCCATGTGGAAAGGTCATAGATGCCACGCTCGACCATACGAGCCAAGTCTTCGAGGGACAGCACTACTTGGGCAAACACATCGGAGCCATACCGAATATTGACGCCGTGGGCTTTGGCGTTTTCAACGCTGTGGGAGAAGCGAT
>JAZNNW010000003.1:0-12991 GCA_045580485.1 Candidatus Avilachnospira sp.
GTGTGATAAATCTGCAATTGGATGGCTCGTAATTGCCGTTGCTATCGATGCGGTCAATAGCAAGGCCTTTCCGATAGCCGTTTGCCATAGCCCATTCATAAAAAGGTTCAAACTCTTGCCATTCATCACATACTGTGATTCCCTTACCGCCGTAGTTCTTATAGGAAATATGAGTCGGATATTTGCATCTTCCCATCATCCCATGCCACACATAAAAAAGGGGGTCTTTCGACCTCCTTCTGCATTTTCCGTGTTTTACATTCTTTTCACCCATCTCTTTGGCTCTTTGGACATTCAATTCCGTGCGATAGCATCCACAGGATGTGGTAAGGCCGTTTCGTAAATATGAAGACCGTGCCTCATGTAGCCTTCCGCAATCGCATTGGCACAGCCACAATGTTCCATGACCATCTGCCTTACCAACCTTCTTAATGGCTGTAAGCCGCCCAAATTTCTTGCCTGTTAAGTCGATTTCTTTACTCATATATTCTCCTCTCTGATAATGAGTCATCGGTTACAAGTACTCAGTTTTAGGTAAAGCACCAACGTGACAGAAAACAATGACTGCGAGGTTATCTCTATCTTTTTGTAGCCTGCTTTCGTTATAGTGTGAGCGTCATCGTTACGACCCTCGGCAACAAAGTCCGAGGCAACCTCCAACAAATCGTAATCCTTGTTAATGTCAATCGTTGGATACACACCCTCGCCGTTAATCCATTGTCCATACTGTGCCATCAGATAAGGCGTGACATCGATTCCCTCTACGCTAATCAGAAAGTCCGATGCCGTGACAGGGGTCAGTCCTGCACCGGGAGTCTGGCTGTGGCTGTGTCCGCTTACTGTGTGGGTATGAGGGTCAATTACGGTGTTGTGGTCGATGTAAAGCGTATCCCCTTCTACTCTTGCAAAGTCACTTGGGATAATGGATGTCTCATCAATCGTGATGTTCTGCGACCCGGTGGATGTTCCAGATGTAGTCAGGAACGGCTGAATTATAAGCTTGAATTCAAACCGTTCCAGATACACCATGTCGGGGGATATCGAAATATAAAAAGTGGCAGGAGCGCCGGGACCGCCCTGCCTTGTGAACTCCATACCATAGATATCTACAGGAGGGGTCCTGCGTTGCAGTTTCATCTGCTTGATATTCTGCGTGTTTTCGTAGGTTCTTTCGGCAACTCTCTCGACTGCCTGCTCCATGGTAATCATTCGGTATCTCCTGTTCGTACTTCCTATTCGTTAGCCTCTTCCATAGACGCATTCGTAATCTGACCAACCACGTTTATGCCTCAATGCAATAGTTGAACCGCAAAAACCAGTAATTCGTGCCCATTCTGCCACGGAATGTGTAACACCATTAACAGTCAAGCGCACGTTATTGCGTCTATTCCGCTGTTGGTCTTGGATAGTTATCCATCGGCAGTTGCTTGGCTCATAATTCCCATTACTTGAAATACGGTCGATTGTTAAATCGTTCCGATATCCATTAGCAATCGCCCATTGGTAAAATACTTCAAAATCTTCAAGCCATTCTTTCGTGATGGTTACGCCTCGAAGTCCGTAGTATTTGTATTCTTTACAGGACGAATTGAAACACCTCTGCTTCATGCCAATCCATATCCGTCTTAACCGCTTTTGGTCATCGGTCTTTCTTGGCTTTACGCCTTCTCTCACAATGCAACCACACGACCTCGTTTCTCCATGTCGAAGCCTGTAAGCATCCACAACCGCAGTACCACCGCATTCACAAGTACACATCCAAAAGCTTTTGGGCTTTATAGCTTTTCCCTGTCGGCTTATATGGTAAACCGCAGTAAGCCTGCCGAATTTCATGCCTGTAATGTCAACAAATTTTCCTGCCATTCTTTTCTCCTTTCATAAAAAGAGGGCTTATTGACCCCACCTTTTATGTCGGATAGAATGAAGGTGTGGACAAACAGCCCAAGTGTTTGTTCATTGCCGTAGCAGATGCCAGTCTGACTACGGCTTTTTATTCGTTTGAGGTTTCCCGATCGATCTTGATGAATTTGCTAATCGTGATGGTGTCTACTTCTGCACCAGTAGGATCAATATCATAGTCAATGCTAGTAATGTAAAACCAATCGTCATAGGAAAGTACCTTCTTCATGTATGATGAACATTCCTCAAGAATGTAAAGCGAATTATCGTAGACGAAGCGGACCTTATCACCGGGTGCGATGTCGGCAGGGAGTTCCTCTGTCTGCAACGTAATCTCAAAAGTCCTTCTTGCAAGCTTCAGCTTTCGGATCGCTGCCGAGTAAGCTGTCTGCGCTGCCTTTATCCTGTCTTCGTCTGATACCTCTATCTCAAAACCGTCCTCGTCCCTCTCGATTTCAAAAGGACTGAGGTCATTGAAGGCGAAGGTCCCTTCAATCAGGATTCCGCTCTCCAATGCAACTGACTCCTCGTCAATGACCGCATACTCAAGCCAGTTGTTCGGTGCTAAAGTGGGATATTGTGTAGAATATTTACGATAGTCTCGCTCGTTATTTACATTCGCTCTTACGATTACTACCGGGAATCCTTCCTCTTGCAGTTCCAGGTCCTCATAGATTTCTCTCAAGGTCATGGAACTCATGCCGGAGTCGGACTTCTCAGAGTAGACCGTTGCCATGTTTATCACGTTGTCGAAGTCATGGCGTATCGTGGGTTCTTCGATGATGCGGATGTTGTTCGGACCCGAAGGTTTGTGGGATACTATCCACCTCTTCTCCTCACCGAATTCCGATACATCGATTGCCCTCTGATTGATGAACCGTACCCTCCAGAAGAGGTCTTCTGTCAGTTCCATCGTCTTCGTCAGAGCATCCAGTTTGTTCTGCCGTGAATAGATGTAGTCGATGATTTGCTTCTTTGCCTTCTCCGAGTAGTTCATCACCCATCCGGGATATGCGAAGTTCATCTCGTTGAAGATGTCTACCAGTTCGTCAATGACAGAAGGGTCTGTGATTCTGTCCTTGTATCTAGGAACAACAGGAGTGATATCCGCACCGGCTTCAAGAACGGTGACCGTAATCGTGACCTTTGCCTCGCCGGAACGGAACTCAAGGTCGTACTCACCAACAGCTGCACGGATCTCGCTAGGGTCATAGCCATCTACCGGCAGGTCATCACCATCCTGGTCCCATGCATAAGCGTAGGCTCTCTTCTTGTAGTCATCGAAGGAAAGAGTGCCGACCTCATCCGTGGTCATCTCAAAGGGGACAGCGCAGACCGTTACTTCCGTGCCATCATCGTATTTCTTCGAGCCGGTTCTTGTGCCACGCAGTCGCTTGACGGTACAGGTTACCGTAACTGTGCCACCTTCTGCAACACCGAAAATGACATCGTAGTCATCCGGCTTTCTCTTGACCGCAGAAGCATCGACCAAGGTGATAGGGTCATCGTCACCGTTGTAGTACCAGGCAACTGCTCCTGCCCTGCGTATCCAGTCTTCATCCGTCAATGTATAGACATCCGGGATGTACAAATCGAAAGGATTGGCAGATACCGAGATATCATCCGTCACCTCGATGACCGAACCTTTGAAGATGAGATTGATCTGACCATCCTTGACGGCGTTGTTGACCGATATCTGCCGGTATGTCCATTCATGGATGATATGCTCGATATCAAGGTTGATGACCTCACGGTCCTTATCTTCCTCGATACCAAGCACTTCACCCCAGAACACTTTGTCGTTGACGAATATCTTTATCTCTTCCCTTCCATGGAAGTACTCTCTCCACTCGATAGGAAGCTGAATGGAAGTGGAAGGTACATACATCAGTTCGTTTGACCATCTGAGTCCACCGAGGATATGGTTTCCTCTCTTTATTAACTTTCTCTCTCGGAAAATCTCAAAGTACATAACTCATCCTTATGAAATCCACAGAAGCGGTGCTTTCGTTGCGCCGTTGATTACATGGCCAGACAGGTCGGAATCTGAACCACCGATGACCCATATCTCCAGATAGTCATTGATGATCCGTGCGTACAGCGTGGAAGTAAAGTACACGCCCCAGGATACGCAGTAACCCTGCCACCACTGGGGGAAGTCCGTCAGCATGGAGATAAGGCTCTCTGTCCATCCCCATTCACGCAGCCTGCTCACAGGGCATTTGTAAATGCAATCGTTGAATGCCACCTGTGTGTTGTAAGCATATTCACGAAGGTACGGCTGAAACCATTCGTAGGTCTTTACTTCACCATCACAATTCCTGAAAGAACTCTTCTTGTACCAGAAGCCTACGCCGTCCCAGTAATCCGTATACGGATGCAGAAGCGCAGGCGCACCATCTACCGTATTGATCTCGCCGCCGGTAAATGCAGTAACATCTCCCCATCCTGTGCCTGTCAGGATACCGTATGTATCCATGTTCTGGTTCATCTGCTGATTCAGCAGGCCACAGAGGTCTGTGACACGGTCTTCAAGTTCATCCAATCTGTTTGTGAGGCTGTTTACGTTTGTCCAAAGGTTGTGAACATTCGTCCACAGACCACAGATACCGCAGATAAGGCCCTTGAACATCGTGTGAACATTGGGGATCCAGTTGTGCATGAACTTTCGCCATTCACAGGACTCGTACTTCTCAAGGTCGGAGTCGGGTCTGCCGATAAGACAGTCGTTCATGGTGTCGTAGTCTTCACAGTCGGTATGAAGAACAGGAAGACTCGGATTCAAGCCTGTGTCATTCTTCAGAGAATTACACATCGTATCCGTGATACCGCCGTAAGTCGCAAGGTCGGGAGCAGTTTCTATAAGGTCATTGCATACTGTGCATTCGATATCCATGGCTTACCCCCTTATTCAGTAAAAGAGATGTATACTGCAGCCCAAACCTGCTCCGTGTTGGTGTTTACCATATGGATTGTGGTCGCTGTCGGGAATGTAACAGTAAATGACTGTGCCCCATACCTGTGCATCTCTGTTGCTTCAGTACCATGCTTTCTGTAAAGAATCGAACCGGCTTGATTGTTATACAGATACACAAGGCACTCTTCTGGACAGGTTCTCGTAGCCACACCACCGTCCAGGAACGGTTCCTCACCTTCATGAGAATTCCAGAACGGTGCAGGGCAGGCATCACCATATATCTGAGCCGATGCGGAATCAACACAACCATCGGCACTACCACCACCATCACAGCACTCTTCAAGCTTTGCCATGATTTGTCTTAACAGTTCGAGTATCTCATCTAACATCTTCAGCTTCTCCCATTGTCCGCAGTCTACGGCGTTGATTGCCTTCAGTACTTCATACAGATTCGGTACTAACTTTCCTGCGTATTCTTTCCAGTCACAGTTTGAGTACTGGTCTACATCGGTCATGCGGCCTACCAGGCAGTCAACGACATCAGCCATGTCCTCGCAGTCTTCATGCAGTACCGTAAGGTCGGGGTTAAGGCCTGTGTTCTCCGCAAGGGATGCCGCCACATTTTCCGTGACACCGTGTGCCACGAACTCTTTTGCGTAATCCCGAAGGTCAGTACAGGCATCGCATTGAATTTGACTCATTTCTCCTCCTAAATTGCTAACGCATCTACTTCAAAGTAAGCGCAGACCATGCAGCACTCACCGGGGTCTACTACGATGTGATTCTTGCCCTGGTACACCGTCCATCCGTACTCCATGCCCTCTGGTATCTCCCAAACAGAAACATCCAAGGGGTCACAGGCAGGGCAATCAATGTCCTTTGTGAAGTACACAGAGCCGTCCGGCTTTATAATCAGCGTTCCGTCATACTCACCCTTGATGATGTTCCCATTGCCGTTTATTTCAACGTAGGGGTCCTTCATCGCACCGTGCAGGGTAATCGTCACGTTCTCTGTTGGAATGTCTGTATCGCTGTATAAGAAGCCGTCAATGGGCTTGTTACAGTCGGAGCATATCTTCTGCCCCCACTGTGCATCAGAGTAATACCCACCGAAGAACTTCTCTGCCATGGCACAGTCGTATACAAGCTTGTAACCACCACCGCACTTGTCATAGAAGTTCTGAAGTTCTCCTGTGTGGTAGCACAATGCCATGTCCTTCTCAATACAGTCACAGCAGTCACAAGTGTCATTCCTTGGCTCACACGAACAGCATCCGCACTGGTCGATTTCGTGGTAGTCATAGCAATCCATGAAGTCGCACTTGTCATACGGCAGTAAGAAGGTCTTCAGTTTGTTGGCTTTATGCCAAACGCCTTCCGGGATGGAGAAGTCCACATCGAAGATGGCTTCATCCCTTCTGGAATCATGCACCTCCACGAAGTTCTCAAGTATCGCATAAGCCCAGATAATCGTGTTGTCCTGAATGGCCCACAGTTTACCCTGCGTGGTCAGCTGCGATTTGGCGAACCGCACATAGTAAGGTCTCTGCTCACACGGCAGCTTCTTCATCTTCAGCGTAATTGAAAAAGAGACTCTGCCAGATTCTGCCCAGAGTCCCTTTCTCTTCTGCGGTGCGTATGCTCCGTGTCCCCATCCGTAATCACTCTCGAATGTCTTGAAGGACACGGAAGCGTCATCCTCGATTATCATGTCCGCTTCATCGAACACAAGGTCGTTATATTGTAGATAGTGGCGTTTGTAGATCATAATGCCCCCACAAATCTCGAAGCCCGGCGGTATGTAAATGCCGGATTATTTGTCACTATGTTCTGATTGATGGTTGCGTGGTTGTCGTTATATCTTCTGTTGTCATAGGCTACGATGCCGTGACCCATGGGGATGTTGACTCCTCTCATGAGTGACTCAACAGCCGCAGGAATGTTCATGTTGTTCAGATGTTGCAAGAAATTCTTGCCGAGTGCCTGTGCTACCTTACGGCGAACAACGAACTCGCCGGGCGTAAGGAATGCCGGTACAGAATCGCCACCTTTGAATACGCCATCAACAGGACCGCCTGATGCAAAGAAGGATGGAGCAACCGATGGCGCAACCGAAGGTATAGAAGGTATCTCAAAGGACGGTGCAACCGTAGGAATACTGGATAATGCAGATGCAAGATTTCCTGCTGCTGTTGCCGCTGCATTCAGCGCTCCCTCCACGCTGTTTACTGCCGAGGCATATTCGTTCAGCGTGGAAATATCATTGGAAGCCTCAATCGATAATTCATTCATTTTAGTTTTGTGATTTTCGGTTTCCTGAGCAGCATCCGCTTGCTGTTGTGTAAGTGGTGTAAGGGCATCGTTATTAAATGCATTAACCGCTATACCTAAAGCTTCGTATGCATCGCTATTTTCAGGCAAGGTGGTTTCACTCATCTCGGCAATCAACTCTTGGAGATACGAGAATGCCGCCGTTGCAGTATCGTCCTCACTATCCTCACCATTGCCAAAATACTTGTGAGTGAAGTCATCCAACGCCTGCATTGCGGTTTCGAAGTTAGATGTATCAACATTTAAGAAGGCACCAGTCTCTGGGTCATATCCATATGCATCAACCAGGCTTTGCATTTCCGAATTGTATTGATCGAATAAGGCACTCCAAGCCTCACCCCATACAGGTATTTCACCGGCGAACACACCAACCATAGTAGTTGCAAAGTCATCGTTCAACGACTGCATAAGTGCTGACATTTGCGATGAAGGTCCAATGGCACTAAGGCCTTTCGCATATGTCTCTACATCACTCATGATGTTACCGGCACTGGCGTTAGCGGCAGCTGCGATAATGGCATCATAATTTTGACTCGCAAATAGGTCGCTGACATATTCAAGCAGCATATCGGTTTCGCCACCGCTTGTAATAGCCTTTGCGACCTCATCCATAAGGACTTGCCCTGCTTGTTGAACTTCAACCATTTTTTCGGCATTGTTCTTTAAAACAAAATTGAAGTCGTAGTCCTTATCCTTCGGTTTGATTTCATTGAATGCAGCGACAGCACTCCTCATTGAATCATAGGCGGTTGTTGCGTAGCCCTTATATTTCTCGGTTAATGCATCAAGAGCATCAGCCTGTTCTTGCAGAGCATTAGTGACTTGGTTTGAACCAGAAGCGACATCCTGTTGCGCTTGCACTACTTCTTCGGCTGCTTTCGCTGTTTCATCTTCTGCTGTCAGGAGGCCATTGAGCGCTTCCTCCGCAGCATTGTACTGGTCTTCCAGTATTTTGCCCTCTGCTTTTGCCTGCTCGAGTTCGTCTAAAAGCTTGTTTACCTCAGCCTCGGTAAAGCCGGAACCCATGTGAAGGAGATCCCAATCGGGCAACAAGTAATTGATGAAGTGCAAAAGCGGATTTCGCTGAATATTTCCCCACTCGTCAAGCCATTGCTCGGTATTATTCTTTCTAGCAGAATCAAGTGCTCTTTCAATTATTGCTATCTGACCGTTTAAGTCTATTTGAGCCTTCTGCAAGTCAGTCAAATAATCTTGGTAGGCATTAACAGTACGGATTCTTTCGAGAGCCTTTGCATAGGACTCTGCATTTTCGGTGACGGCCCTGGAATTTTCGTCAAGCTGTCTTGTGTTCTCGTCAATTGTTAATGAAATTTCAGGGAATAGCCTGTTCCATTGTTCAACTGTCGTTTGAAGTTTACTGACAGCGGAAGCATCACCTCTTGCCACGGCATCGTCCAAGGCCCCTATTTTGTTCAATAATTCCTCGGCTTTTTCGGACTGGGAGCCAATTTTGCTTAATTCATCATCAAAATCCTTATAAATGTCATGTATATTCTCACGAATGGCCTGAGAGTCTGAAATGGCCTTTTCGAGGTCTGCAAAATTGTATTTTGTGTCCATTTCGGCCTTAACACTGTTGTAATATGCAATTGCACCGGCAACAAGTCCGATTGCTATGCCTAATTGACCAAAAGTGGACCACCCACCATGGTCTGCGAACCATTCAATCGCACTATGAAGCGCATTAAAGCCTTTTGACATCCATGTAAGGCCGGTATAGATAACTATTCCATCAGTAAGGCCAAATGCAAGCAATTCATCCATTAATTCGTCTGGAATCATGTTTAAAAGGCCGCTCGTAATGTTCGAGATATCATTTATGTTCTCTGATATCTTGCTGAACAGATTTGACCAGTCATGGCCTTCAAAACGCTCCACCACGCCCATTGCAACGCCTAATTCACCGGCATATTTGCCGATTGTGGCGAGTGGTTTGGCAATAGATATGCCAAAAGCTATGAAAGACTCGGTTTTGTCTGCATCAAAGTTGTTGAGAGCGGTTGCAATAGCATTTATGAACCCTGCGGTATTCTCAAGGGCCTCTTCTGCGATATCACCAATGCTGAACCGGCTGAGACTATCTTTAAGATTCGTTAGAGCCTCAAAATTGATGACAAACGAGTCAGGATTTTCATCGATCCATTGCTGCATTTCGGCAAATGCCACATTTACAGCATCACGGAACTTCTCCATGTAACCGACAACGGAAACATCAGTCTCAACAACGAGCATCCTGTTGATTGCATCAAGAGTATTCGTTCCACCACGAATAAAAGCAAATTCAATGTTTGATGCCCAGGATTCGAGAGTCCCTTTGTAGATATCAAGTGCGCTATTAAGCCTTTGTGCGGCAGCTGATGTCCCACGACCGAGAGAAGTGATGGCCCCCAAAAATTCATCGGTTGAAATCTTGCCTGTATACAGTGCGGCGGCTAATTCTTTACCGTTCATATCGGCGTGACCGAGTTCTTCAGCTATGAACTGTACAGAAACGCCAAGGCCGTTTAACAGAGACATCCACTGACGCTTATTTGTAAGTTCACCAGTGGTCAACAGACGCTCAATTTGGTTGTACGACATATTGCGCATCTGCTCATTGGCACCACCTGCCATGATGGCTCTCTGAATACCAATAGTGAAGTCAGTGGCTTTGTCGATGTCACCAATGAACATCTGATATCGCCTTAAACGATACGCAGCTTCATCCAAGCCGATAGGAAGGCCGAGGATGCTCTCGTTCAATCTGGATAAAGAATTGCTTGCATCCGCTTGAGGAATGCCCATCAACGCCATGTACTGGTCAAACGTGGACATGATGTCATATCGGGATGCGATACGGTCCAGATTGCCGGTTATATTCTGGGTAATCATGGATGTAATGGTATCCAAAGCTTTATCCAGAATACTGAAGGAAAACATATCGCCGACATTGCCAAAAGTGCTAAAAATACCACTTGCAAAGTCGTTTACAAGTCCAACACCAGAAGCTGCACCTGAAAGTGCTGATGAGATTCCATCGATGACATTAAGAACTGCCTGATAACGCTCCTCGGCTCTTGCGGCAGCATCAGCCATTGCGTTGGTTTGTGCAGCGGCTTCTGCCTCGGCTTGAGCCTGTTGTTTGGCCTCTTCCACAAGGTCTTTCGATACATTTGTAGCAGCGTTGATACCGTTTGTAATTTCACCGATTTGCGCACTGCTGTCAGCCGCACGGATGCGAAGTTGGTCTAATTCAGATTGTAATGCCTTAAGTCTATCCTTGTCTGCGTCGCTGATGAGTCCGGCCTTTGCCAGTTCCTGAAGGTCGTGAATCTGCTGGCGAACACGAACTATCTCTTTATCAAGGTCCTTATTTTTCTCTATCTGAAGGTTGATTTTTTCCTTTTGAAGGGCCTTCTTGAGATTTTCTACCTTCTCAAGAGAATTAATAACATCTTTATCGCCCGACAGTCTTATGAGCAGTTCTATTAAATCAGCCATCTTCTAACTCCTTAACACCGATGAACCGTACAGCGTACCGCTTCGGTGGAATGTTCTTATCCTTGGAAGGCATATGGATGGACTTCCAAGACTCAAAATTTTCGTTCGCCACTTCATTGGCGTATTCTCCATAGGCCACTATAAGTTCTGCAACACCCCACGAATCGAGGATCTCATTCGGACGGATGTGCAGAACTTTGCCTACATAGTGTGCCATGGAAGTGTACATATTGAATTCAGCGAAGAATTTGTTTCTGGTATCGCTGACAGATTTGCCCTGTTCTTCAGACTGGCGAACGATTATGCGAAAAAAGTATCAGCTTCGTTTACCATTTCAGGGTACTGGAGGAGAATCTTGACAGTTGCATCCATGACGGTCTGAGGAGTCATGTAATCCTTTAGTTCCGGGTCAATGTTAAGGACCACAGACACCATGTCGTACATGACATCGTATACAGACTGGTCAAATTTGGACGCTATCTCCCTTTTCTCGGCTTCTGTGTATTCGCCGACCTCTCCATTGCTTGTCTTCCTAAAGAACGGCAGAAGGGCCGTTACAGCCTTCACAATGGATACGTTCTGCCGGGGAGTGATGTAAACGCCTTTGAATTCTTTGGTGTAGGATGTGTATTTGCCCTGTTGAGGGACCAGGAACTCGATCTTGAAGTCGTGCTTGTTAATCTCTGTCTTGTTGGCATCACCAACGACAGACAGTTCGTCCTCTGTGGAGACAGGGAACGGCACTACGCTTTCCTGTGCCTGGTCAATAGCCTCATCAATGCTCTTATATTCGTTCTCAGTCATGTGCTTCTCCTCTCTGTACAAAAAAAGGGGGACACCACATAAAGCGATGTCCCCTTAACATTCAATTATCAGGCGAGAATCTTCTGCTGCCTGAAGAAGTTGCCGTCATCATCACGACCGATGGTCAGCGTGAAGGCAAACTCGGTGTTTTCATTCGTAATCGTTGCAGGGAACGAAGTAACGAATACATTTTCGAAGATGGTGACATACTCTACGCCGTCATCCGTCTTATGGGTGGTAATCATCGAAACGTGAGTGGAACCGAGGTTGTCCGGGTTCGCAACATACTCTTCGATGTCAACAGGCGTAGGATAGGAAACCAGTACCTTCATGCCTACAAGACCGGCTGCGAAGTGAATCTCCGGCACACCGTCATTGTCGATGACCTGGAACGAACCTTCGTCAAGCGTGACAGCAGCAGGAGCGGAGATCTGTCTCAGGGTTGCATCAGTTACGTTACAGGAATCAGCCATCTGAACAGCTACAAAGCCGCAGACGCTAACATCAAGGTCGGGAAGGACGATGACACCGCCTGCGCCAACGGTCTTCTCAACCGTGATGGTCTTGAAGCCCTTGTCTCTGGAGCCCTTCTCAAGCATCGGGTTCAGCTTCCAGTAGTTGGGAGTAGCCTGTGTACCAGTAACAGGGAAGGTCAGAGAAGAAATCTGATCGTTGTACTGGGAATCCTGGCAGGCAGCCTCGATCATTTCTACATCGTAAGTACCGCCGATAGTGGACAGGCAGGATACCTTGACTACATCGTTGATTTCAAAGTCATCGATGGAATCGTAGAACGAAATCGAGGAATAACCGACCGCCTTGTCAGCAGACAGCTGAATGTATGCACCGTTTGCGGATGCTGTCCAACCAGTACCATCAGTAGAAGAAGGAGTCTGGGACAGGTCAGTCATCACAGGGGCAAAGCCATCAGAAGTGACAGCGCTGATGGTCTTGGTATAAACATCAGCATTGGTCAGGGCCTTCTCACTGGCAATCTTGAATGTGACAGTTGCCGGAAGGTCTTCCTGTGCGACATATACATAGAATGTTACAACGCCATTAGCAAACTCTGTAGCGTCATAGTTAACCTTGTACAGAGCCGTTTCATTGACGGCATCCATCATCAGCACACCGCTTGTGGTGCAGCCCTTACGACCGCATTCAAAGCGATTTTCGGGACGCAGGTACTTATTGTAGGAATAAGTGCCGCTGACCTCTTCAAAGTTCTTTGTGTCAATCTTTCTGCAATCAGGAAGATCCTTGCGGATGCGGAACTCGACCTCGGTACTCTGGGTGAGTTTCTGCACACCAATCTTCTTCAGCAGAACATCGTTATTACAACGTGCCATTGTTACCTCCTATTTTTGAGTACTCTCTCACCGAGAGACCGTGCTTTCGCCTTGTTCTCCATCTCGTTCAGAGCCTTCAGCTTCCTGGCAATGAACTTATCGACATCGACTACAGGCTTTGTTTCAATTATTTCTTCGGTCTTTTCGACCGCTTCGATTTTCGGTTCTTTTTCTTTTGCCATAACATCCT
>JAZNNW010000004.1:0-9472 GCA_045580485.1 Candidatus Avilachnospira sp.
ATGGACAAGTTCTTCATGGAAGAACCCTTCACTCCCGAAGAACTGATCCAGGGCGTCAAGGACGGCATGATGCAGCGTTCCATCACGCCTGTGTTCGCAGGCTCCGCTTCCGCCGGCTACGGCAGCAAGCGCGTTATGGAATATCTGGTCAAGTTCTGCCCCAATCCTCTGGAAGGTCTGGCCATGGAAGCCGAAGAAGGCGAAGTCAAGCTGGATCCCGCAGGCAGCCCCGTTGCTTTCGTTTACAAGACCACTGCCGACCAGTTCGGTAAAAACTCTTTCTTCAAGGTCATCTCCGGTGAGATCACCGAGGGTATGTCCGTCGTCAATGCCCGTACCGGCGCTGCTGAAAAGCTCAGCAACATCTTCTTCGCCAAGGGCAAGAACCAGACCAAGACCGCCAAGATCGGCACCGGTGATATCGGCGTCGCTACCAAGCTGAACGCTGTCAAGACCGGCGATACTCTGGGTCTGGCCGGCAAGACTCCCAACATCAAGGGCATGGAATACGACGAGCCCTGCTACAAGATGGCTATTTATGCCAAGGTCAAGGGTCAGGAAGATAAGATCGCTGCCGGTCTGACCAAGCTCAACGAGGAAGACTGCTCTTTCTCCTATGGCACCGATACCGAGACCAAGGAAATGGTCATCGCCGGTGTTGGCGATATCCATCTGGGCGTTATCTGCTCCAAGCTGGCCTCCAAGTTCAAGGTCGAAGCCGAGCTCCGTCCTGCCAAGATCGCTTACCGTGAGACCATCAAGAAGAGAGTGGAGATCCACGGCCGTCATAAGAAGCAGTCCGGTGGCCATGGCCAGTTTGGTGATGTTCACATCCGCTTCGAGCCCCAGTCCGAGACCGAAGATATGATCTTCGCCGACGAGACTGTCGGCGGCTGCGTGCCCAAGAACTTCATCCCCTCCGTTGAAAAGGGTCTGCGTAACTGTATCGGCAAGGGCGTTCTGGCCGGTTATCCCATGGTGTTCCTGAAGGCCACTCTGTTCTTCGGTTCCTACCATCCCGTTGACTCCTCCGATATGGCATTCCAGACTGCTGCCGGTATCGCCTATAAGGAAGGTATCCCCACTGCAGCTCCCACTCTGCTGGAGCCTATCGCTGAACTGAAGGTCTACATTCCCGACAGCAACATGGGCGATATCATCGCTGACCTGAACAAGCGCCGTGGTCGTGTGCTGGGCATGAACCCCACGGATGACGGCCTGCAGGTTGTGGAAGCCGAAGTTCCCATGGGCGAAATGTCCTCCTATGCTATCGACCTGCGTTCCATGACTCAGGGCAGAGGCTCCTACTCCATGAACTTTGTCCGTTACGAGGAAGTTCCTCAGATGAACCAGGCAAAGATCATCGAGGACGCCAAGAAGGCCGAAGAGGAATAATTCCTACTATAATAAAAAGTGTGCATCGAAAGATGCACACTTTTTTAATGGACAATGGATAATTGACAATTGACAATGAATGTATCGCTTTGCGATGAAATTGAAATTAAGGAGGGTGCAGGCAAATCCAGCCTGTATGGCAGGAACAAACAACCGCGCCGGGAGGGGGTGTGGGGGAGCGTGGCTTTGTTTGCGGGAGCAAACATTCAACGCTCTCCCACACAGTCTTTTTCATCCAATGCTTTTGTAACTTGACAAAAGCATTGGCCGTCGGAGACTAAAATCCGCCATTGGAGGATTTTATATTTTTTCCACTTCACTCTTCAGCCGGAACTGCCGGAAGGCTGTCGGCAGGGCATAGACATCATCCAGTTCATGTTCCTTTGCCCATACAAAGGAATTGGTATTGCTGCAGCGGATGTACCACCCGTGCATATTCCATTGAATGTGGGTAAAAATGTGAATTTTATCGGAAGAACGGAGAATCTCCTCTGGAACAATGCCCCAATTTTCCAACTGTGCCAAAGCTTCTTCGTCATTCAGCGTACCTGCCACATGGGGAAACTCCCACAAGCCTGCCAGCAAACCTGTGTCGACTCGTTTATTCAGGGCAAAGCAACCGTCACATTCCAGAATGAAAACCGTCATGTCTTCCTGCTTCCTGGGTTTTTTCGGCGTTTTTACCGGCAGTTCACCGGTCAAGCCGTCTCTGCGAGCCAGACAAATGTGAGCAAGGGGACAGACCTCGCACTTGGGTGCACCGTTTGGCACACAGACTGTGGCACCCAGTTCCATGAGGGCTTGGGTGAAATCACCGCAGCGCCCCTTGGGATAGACCTTTGCCAAGGCTGCGGTTAGGTCTTTCTTGGTCTGGGGCTTATCAATGGGGGAGAAGTCTGCCGTCAGACGGGAGCAGACCCGCAGCACATTGCCGTCCACCGCCGGTGTGGGCAGCTCAAAGCAGATAGAGCCGATGGCACCTGCGGTATAGTCACCAATGCCGGAAAGTTTTAGGATTTCCTTATGTTCCCGGGGAAAACCGCCCAGTTCCACGATCTGCTTTGCAGCCTTCTGCAAATTCCGTACCCGGCTGTAATAGCCCAGACCCTCCCAAAGCTTGTTCAGCTCCTCCGGGTCAGCCTCTGCCAGAGCCTCAACAGTGGGCAGACGGCGAAGGAAACGCTCATAGTAGCCCTTGACGGCCTCCACTCTGGTCTGCTGGAGCATGATCTCCGAAAGCCAAACATGGTAAGGCTCCCGATCCTGCCGCCATGGAAGTTCCCGCTTATTCAGTTCATACCACGGGAGCAGCAGCTCCGGCAGGGAAGAAAACATCTGAAACACCTCAGACACATTATAAAATATAGAGAGTTTTCTGTCAAACAGGATGCAAAGGTCGGAAAAATCTGCTATACTACGAGGAAAAGGAGGCTGACGAATGTGAGCTTGAAAGATAAAAGACTGTTTTTGTTGGATATGGACGGCACCATCTATCTGGATGAGGAGCTGTTCGACGGCACCATTGATTTTTTGAACTATGTGAAGGAAATCGGCGGTCGGTATCTGTTTCTGACCAACAATTCCTCCCGTGGCGTGGGTGCATATATTGAAAAAATGGCTCGTTTGGGCATAGAAGCCGTGGAGGAGGACTTTCTCACCTCCGTGGATGCTACCATTATATATTTAAAGGAAAACCATCCGGGACAGCTTTGTTATGTCTCCGGCACTGAGACTTTCAAGAAGCAGCTTGCCGACAGCGGCATCGCCGTGACGGACAAGCTCTCCGATGATGTGGAAGTGCTGATCCACGGCTTTGACCGGGAGCTGACCTTCCAGAAACTGGAGGACAGCTGTATCCTGCTGAACAGAGGTGTGCCGTTCATCGCCACCAACCCCGACTGGGTCTGCCCCACATGGTACGGCTCTGTGCCTGATTGCGGCAGTGTGTGCAAAATGCTGGAGACTGCAACAGGCAGAAAGCCCCGTTTCATCGGCAAACCCCAGCCGGAAATGGCACTTTTGGCTATGGAAAAGTTTGGCTATTCCAAGGAACAGACCATTCTGGTAGGCGACCGCCTCTATACGGATATTGCCTGCGGCGTCAATGCCGGCATCGATACGGTCTTCGTTCTCTCCGGCGAAGGCACCATGGAGGATCTGAAAACCAGTGAAGCCCAGCCTGCCATGATTTTTGACAATATTCGTGCCATGCTCAACGCAATGGAGGGATAAATGTGAAGCTTAATCACAAGCGCACCGTGCTGGTGGGACTGGCCTTTCTGTCCATCTGCGCTTTCTGGCAGATGTATGACAGCGTTGTGCCGAAGATTTTGACAGAGACCTTCCATCTCAATGAGACCTTCTCCGGTGCCATCATGGCGGCAGATAATATTTTTGCCCTGTTCCTGCTGCCCTTTTTTGGCGCTTTGTCCGATAAGACTCATACGAAACTGGGTAAGCGGACACCCTATATTCTCTTCGGCACAGCCTGTGCGGTGGTGCTGATGAACCTGCTGCCTCTGTTGGATAACAGCTTTGCAGCAGAGCCTGCACCGTGGAAACAGCTGATTTTCGTGGTAGTTCTGGGTCTGATTCTGGTGGCCATGGGCACCTACCGCTCTCCGGCGGTGGCGCTGATGCCCGATGTGACCCCCAAGCCTCTGCGCTCTAAAGCCAATGCCATCATCAACCTCATGGGCGCCGTAGGCGGCATTATTTATCTGGGCGTGGCGGCAGTCATGTATCCCAATTCCAAAATCGCCGGTCTTGCCCATGTGGATTATCAGCCTCTGTTTGTGGTGGTTTCCTCGCTGATGGTGCTTGCGGTGGCGGTTCTTTTGCTGACCGTCCGGGAGCCGAAACTGGCGGCAGAGAATGCAGCCTATGAAGCTGCTCACCCCGAAGAAAATCTGGCAGCCGATGACGGCAGCGGCAGGGAAGTCCTGCCCAAAGAGGTCAAACGGAGTCTGGGCTTCCTTCTGGCATCCATCTGCCTGTGGTTCGTAGGCTATAACGGCGTGACCACCTGGTTCACAGTCTATATTGACCAGGTCATGGGTCAGGGTCTGGGCGGTGCCTCCACCTGCTTGATGGTAGCCACCGGCGGTGCCATCATCTCCTATGTGCCCATTGGCGCACTGGCAGGAAAAATCGGCAGAAAGCGCACCATCCAGTGCGGCATCTGCCTGCTGGCGACCTGTTTTGCTCTGGGCTATGTGCTGACCAACACCTTTGACCGCATCAACCTTGTTATGTTTGTGGTCTTTGCGCTGGTGGGTCTTGCTTGGGCAGCCATCAATGTCAACAGTCTGCCCATGGTGGTGGAAATGTGCCGTGGCAGCGATATCGGCAAGTTCACCGGCTACTATTATACTTTCTCCATGAGCGCTCAGGTCATTACTCCCATTCTGGCCGGTACGCTCCTGCGGAATGTGGGCTATTGGACTCTGTTTCCCTATGCAGCATTGTTTGTGGCGCTCAGCTTTGTGACCATGTGCTTTGTCCGCCATGGCGACAGCAAAACCATTGCGAAAAAGGGCCTGGAAGCCTTCGATGTGGAGGATTGAAGCTGATGTTTTACAGAAACGGACATAAGGACTGGGCAGTTCTGCGGCAGTATCACTATGCCCACCGAGGGCTCCATGGAGAAGGTGTACCGGAAAATTCCATGGAGGCGTTCCGAAAAGCGGTGGAGCATGGTTTTGGTGCGGAGCTGGATGTCCATCTGATGAAGGATGGTAATCTGGCAGTGATCCATGACAGCAGTTTGAAGCGCACCGCCAATGCCGATGTGTTTGTGGAAGATTTGAGCAAAGAGGAGTTGTCTGCCTATACCCTGGAAAACGGAGAGCGGATTCCACTTCTGGAAGAAGTGCTTTCTCTGTTTCAGGATAAGACACCTCTGATCATTGAATTGAAAGCCGAGCGGAGAAACCACAACGAGCTGTCGGAAACCGTGGCAAAAATGCTGGACAGCTACAAAGGCGACTATTGTATCGAATCCTTCGATCCCCGTGTGGTGCGATGGTTCAAAAAGTACAGACCTCGGGTCTGCCGTGGGCAGCTGGCAGAAAACTTCTTCCGGGATAAAAACAGCAAGCTGTCCCGTATTACAAAATTCCTGCTGACCAATCTGCTGCTGAACGGTCTGAGCCGCCCGGACTTTGTCGCCTATTGCTTTTCTCACAGGGATACGGTCAGCCCCAAAGTGCAGATGGTCTATTGGACACTTCGCACACAGGAAGAACTGAATCAGACCGTAAAAGAGGGCGCACTGGGTATTTTTGAGGGCTTTTTGCCAGAATAATTGATGGAGTTTCGTATCTTTTAGGTGCGCTTTGTGAATAGTTGACAAAATCAGCCCGACATCTGCGAACTTTTTGCCAGATTTGATAATTGACTTTTTGACCCTCTGAGAGTAGACTATGAACATATAAATGCTTTAGCAAAATAAATCGAAAGATTGCAGAAAGGAGCTGCCGTGATGTTCACCATGAAGCAGATGAATTGGACTGCCGATGCACGGTTTGCACCGGTCTGTCAGTCTGCCATGTCTTGCGGTACTGCTCTGTCCATCCATGACACTGCCGTTGAGGTAGTGTCTTTTTTGCTTTTGGCTGTACGAATTTGCCTGCTGGACCTGGTACGAATTATTCTGCCGAACAGGCAAAGCTGAACTTAATTCCTGCTGCAAATGTGGCGGGGTGATAAGTTAAACGGCTTTGCTGAACAGGCAAAGCCGCTTTTTTAAGTATTTTGAGCCGTAAGGCTGAAAATAAATACCATTCGAAATCGAGGTAAAGAAAATGAAAAAGATTGTTTGTTTGCTGATGGCTATGCTCATGGTTCTGGGCTGCCTGACCGCTTGCGCTTCCAAGGAAGCTCCCGTTGACGAAGCTGCTGCTTCCGTCTACAAGATCGGTGGCGCCGGCCCCCTGACCGGTGGTGCTGCTATCTACGGCAACGCCGCCAAGAACGGCGCTGAGATCGCTGTCGCTGAGATCAATGCTCTGGGCGACATCCAGTTCGAACTGAAGTACGAAGACGACGCTCACGATGCTGAGAAGTCCGTCAACGCATACAACACCCTGAAGGACTGGGGCATGCAGATCTTCCTGGGCTCCGTTACTTCCGCTCCCGGCGTTGCTACCTCCGTGGAAGCCAATGCTGACAACATGTTCTATCTGACTCCCTCCGCCTCCTCCACCGATGTTCTGGGCGGCGTTGAGAACCCCCTGACCGGCACTGTTGACATTGCCCGTAAGAACAATGTCTTCCAGCTGTGCTTCATGGACCCCAACCAGGGCTCCGCTTCCGCTCAGTACATTGCTGACAAGGCTCTGGGCGAGAACATTGCCATCATCTACAAGAACGATGATGTTTACTCCACCGGTATCTACAACTCCTTCGTTGCCAAGGCTGAAGAGCTGGGTCTGAACATTGTTTCCACCACCACCTTCACCACCGACAGCCAGACCGACTTCTCCGTGCAGATCGCTGCCGCAAAGGACAACGGCGCTGATCTGGTCTTCCTGCCCATGTACTACGACGCAGCTTCTCTGATTCTGACCCAGGCCAATGCTGTTGGCTATGCTCCCACCTTCTTCGGTGTTGACGGCATGGACGGCATCCTGACTGTGGAAGGCTTGGACACCTCTCTGGCCGAAGGCGTCATCCTGCTGACCCCCTTCTCCGCTGACGCACAGGACGAGGCTACCGTGAACTTCGTTACCAAGTATCAGGAAGCTTACGGCGAGATCCCCAACCAGTTCGCTGCTGACGCTTATGACTGCGTTTACGCTATCTACGAAGCTCTGAAGGCTTCCGATGCTACTCCCGCTATGACCGCTTCCGAGCTGGGCGACATTCTGATCGCTTCCTTCGCTGGCGACTTCACCTTCGACGGTCTGACCGGCGCTGGCATGGAGTGGGACGAGACCGGTGCTGTCTCCAAGAGCCCCAAGGGCATGGTCATCGAGAACGGCGTTTATGTCGGTCTGGACTAATTCCCTGTTCCTGAAAGACTAAGTAAGGCATCACGGGAGGACTGCCAATATTTCGCAGTCCTCCCGTCAGTTGCATTTTTTGATTGACCCAATTTTAAGTGGGCCGTGGATCGGTAACGATCCACATTGACGGCATGGCTGCCGATCCAAGGCCCATTTCTTTGAAAAAGGTGTGGATTGTATGACTTTTCTGAACCATCTGATCAACGGCATCAGCTTGGGCAGTGTATACGCCATCATCGCTCTGGGTTATACCATGGTCTATGGTATTGCCAAGATGCTGAACTTCGCCCATGGCGATGTTATCATGGTCGGCGCTTATATCTGCTTCTTTGCGGTTGCTTCCTTCGGCCTGCATCCCGTTCTGGGTATTTTGCTGGCCATGCTGGTCTGTACCGTTTTGGGTATGACCATCGAGCGTCTGGCTTATAAGCCTCTGCGCCAGGCACCTTCTCTGGCAGTTCTGATCACCGCCATCGGCATGAGCTATCTGCTGCAGAACGGTGCCCAGCTGCTGTGGACTGCCAACAACAAGATGTTCCCCAGCTTCCTGAACTTTGGCGGCAAGACCGGTTTTGCCCTGTTCGGCGGCGAACTGAACATCTCCTTCACGACCCTTGTTACCATTGGCGCCTGTGTGGTCATCATGATCGCTCTGACCCTGTTTACCGGTAAGACCAAGATCGGCAAGGCCATGCGTGCCTGCTCTGAGGATAAGGGTGCTGCCCAGCTCATGGGCATCAATGTCAATACCACCATTTCCGTGACTTTTGCCATTGGTTCCGCTCTGGCTGCCATCGCCGGCGTGCTGCTGTGCTCCGCTTATCCCATTCTGGTTCCCACCACCGGCTCCATGCCCGGCATTAAGGCCTTTACGGCTGCCGTTTTCGGCGGTATCGGCTCCATTCCCGGTGCTCTGGTGGGCGGTGTCCTGCTGGGCATCATCGAGATCTTTGCCAAGGCTTATATCTCCACCCAGCTGTCTGATGCCATCGTGTTCGCCGTTTTGATCGTCGTGCTGCTCATCAAGCCCACAGGCCTGCTGGGTAAGCAGATCCGTGAGAAAGTGTGAGGTGGCGAAGATGAAAACTTTGAAGATCAACAAAACCTCCCGTACCAACTTCCTAACCTACGCTTTGGTCATCGTCGCCTTTGTGGTGCTGCAGACCATGGCCAACGGCGGTATGCTTTCTTCCGCTCTGAAGGGTCAGCTGGTTCCCATCTGTGCTTATGTGGTCATGGCTCTTGCATTGAACCTGACCGTCGGTATCCTCGGTGAACTGAGCCTTGGTCATGCCGGTTTCATGAGCGTCGGTGCTTTCGCCGGTGCCGTTGCAGCCTCTGCTCTGCAGAACGCCATCCCCGGCGGTGGCCTGCGTCTGGCTGTGGCTATGGTCATCGGCGCTGTCATCGCCGGTATCGCAGGTGTGCTCATCGGTGTGCCTGTTCTCCGCCTCAACGGCGACTATCTGGCCATCGTCACGCTGGCCTTCGGTGAGATCATCAAGTCTCTGGTCAACAACCTGTACATCGGTATCGATGAGCGTGGTCTCCATTCCAGCTTCATTAACAATACCGTTTCCCTGGAAAAGGGCGGACGTATGATCCTCAGCGGTCCCATGGGTGTGCCCGGCATCACCAAGATCTCCTCTTTTGTTGCCGGCTTCATTCTGATCATGATCGCTCTGGTCATCATCTTCCATCTGGTCAACAGCCGCACAGGCCGTGCCATCATGGCTCTGCGGGATAACCGCATCGCTGCTGAAAGTGTCGGCATCAATGTGACGCAGTATAAGCTGACGGCTTTTGTCATTTCCGCTGCTCTGGCCGGTGCCGCAGGTACCCTGTTTGCTATGGGTCAGAACACCATTATCGCTTCCAAGTTCGACTTCAACACCTCCATTTTGATTCTGGTGTTTGTGGTCCTGGGCGGTCAGGGCCGCATGTGGGGCTCCATCATTGCAGCTACCGCTCTGACGGTGCTGCCCGAACTACTCCGTGAATTTGCCGACTACCGTATGCTGGTCTACGCCATCGTGCTGATTTTGGTCATGCTGGCTACCAACAACCCC
>JAZNNW010000005.1:0-1675 GCA_045580485.1 Candidatus Avilachnospira sp.
GACTGCTTTTTCCAGATGCAACAGCCGGACAAATAAAAACCCGCATCGGCAAAAGCCCTGCGGAAGTTCAGACCCTCGGTATCTGCATGGAACACATAGATAGAAGCATCATCCGCCATCGCGGAGAGCATCTGCGTGTACGCATCCAGGAGGAAATTATAAAAGGCATCGTCTGCCATGTTGTCGTATTTGATTTTGCCTGCGCCGCCTTCGTAGTTGACATTGTACGGAGGGTCGGAGATGACCAGGTTGGCTTTGGTGCTACCCATCAGAAGGTCCAAGGTTTCAGCCTTGGTGCTGTCACCGCAGATCAGACGGTGGCGACCGAGTGTCCAGATATCACCGGGCTTGGTCATGGTGGGCTTTTCCAGTTCTGCGCCTACATCGAAATCATCATCTTTGACACCGTCCTTGAGGGTATCCTTGAACAGGTCATCGATCTCGGCAGGCTCGAAACCAGTGAGGGAAACATCGAAGTCAGCGCCCTGCAGGTCGGCAATGAGGAGAGCAAGTTTATCCTTGTCCCAATCACCGCTGATTTTGTTGAGGGCGATGTTGAGGGCTTTTTCCTTTTCCTCATCCATTGCCACCACAACGCAGTCCACCTCGGTCATGCCCATATCCATCAGTACCTTCAGGCGCTGATGACCGCCAATAACACGGCCGGTGGTCTGATTCCAGATGACGGGTTCCACATAGCCGAACTGCTCAATGGAGCGTCTCAGCTTTTCATATTCTGCATCACCGGGCTTGAGGTCTTTGCGGGGGTTGTAGTCGGCAGGCAGAAGGTCTGCCGTGTTCTTTTTCTCAATAATCATACAAGACCCCACTCGGCAAATGCCTCAAAGCCACCAACGGACTTGATGTAGGCTCTTGCCGTTTCCACGATTTCCTCGTAGGGAATGCCGCCGACAGTTTCATCACCGATGGCGCAGCAGAACTGAACAGGCTTGCCGGTCTCCTGGGCTTTGAGGAAAGCGTAAATGTTCACGCTGACATCAGCCTTGGAGAGGTCTTTGCCGTGGAGACCACCGCCGGTTACGGAGTCAGCCATATCGCTGCCCAGCTTGCGGTTGGTGGCGCCGGTGTCCACATCCGTACCGCCGGTCCAGTCACCAAGCGGATTGATTTCTGCCGTGGGATAGATTTCACGGAGATGTTCTGCCTTTGCGTTGCTCTGGCAGATAATCAAGCGGTCACCGTCAATGATGTATTTGCCGTCATAGGAGTAAGCCTTATAAATATCGCGGGCAATGCCGGAGAGGACTTTCTGTTCCTCGGTCATAGGCATACCCTTGAAGATGCCGTTGTCACCACAGCGGACGGCATCAGCCTGGTTACGAGCAAGGTGTGCGTCCTGGGGAACGACCACAAGGTCGACATCCAAATTTCCGGCAATGCGATGCACGGCGGCAACCACCTTTTTCTTATTCAGCTTTGCGGAGGTCTCTGCGATGATATGGCAGACACCATGACCGATGAGAACCTCCACGGCGACCTTGGGGTCGATTTGGGTTTCGTATGCGATGTCCACAACGGCACCAGCAATTCTGTCTGCCACCTTATCGGGATGGGCGGGATTTACTTTCTCAAACATAGTTAACCATTTCCTTTCCTTGCACGAAGCAATCGTTCCATCACATCATCCTGGGGATTACTGCCAGCGTATTCGCCG
>JAZNNW010000006.1:0-2262 GCA_045580485.1 Candidatus Avilachnospira sp.
CAGACCGAAAAAGCCGATTGCTGACAAGATTGCGGATGGAAATCCCGGAAAAAGACCGCTGACTGTAATTGATTTCAAAGACAGCGCGGCTGACCTGGAAGGACAGGATATGCCCAAGCCCAAGGAGTTCCTTTCCGCAAAACAAAAGGACGGCTCTACACTCTGTGCCGCCGAAATTTATGAAACCACATGGAACTGGCTATCCGCTCGTGGATGCGCCGCCATCGTTTCGCCCGACCTTATTGAACGCTTCGCTATGGCAAGCGCCAGATGGATTCAATGCGAGTCCATCACAAGCGAGGTCGGTTTTCTGGCAAAGCATCCTACCACGGGTGCTGCCATCCAGTCACCCTATGTGGCTATCGCAAATACCTACATGACGCAGGCCAACCGTCTGTGGTCAGAAATTTTCCAGATCGTCCGTGAAAACTGCATCGGCGAGTATAGCGGTGCAAGCCCCCAGGACGATGTGATGGAAAGACTACTTCGTGCAAGGAAAGGATAATGAATTATGTTTGAAAAAGTTAATCCCGCCCACCCCGATAAGGTGGCGGACAGAATTGCCGGTGCCGTAGTAGACATCGCATACGACACTCAGATTGACCCCAGGGTCGCTGTGGAGGTTCTCATCGGTCATGGCATCTGCCATATCATTGCGGAAACCTCTGCCGCCATTAACAGAGAAAAAGTCACTGCCGCCGTGCAGCGGATCGCTGGCAATTTGGAAGTTGACCTGGTAGTTGTTCCCCAGGATGCCCATCTTGCTCGTAATCAGGAAGATGCCATCCGCTGCGGCGATAACGGTATTTTCAAGGGTGTACCTATGACCGATGAGCAGAAGCACCTGTCCTGCATTGCCCGCGGCATCTATGAGAAGTATCCCTTTGATGGCAAGTACATTCTGAACGGTGAGGCTCTGACTATCTGCCAGAGTAAGACCAATTCGGACACCCTGCGTTTTCAGTATCCCGGTGCGGTGGTCAATCCGCTCGGTGACTGGACCGGCGGCACGGATGTTGATACCGGTGCTACCAACCGCAAGCTGGGCAGTGATATGGCTGACTCCGTTACGGGTGGTGGGCTGCACGGCAAAGACCTCTCCAAAGCTGATGTCAGCGTGAATATCTACGCTTGGCTTAAGGCACAGGAAACCGGAAAGCCCGTGGAGTTCTTCTGCGCCATTGGTGATGAGACGGTCGGTGGCATTCCCTACGAGGAAATCGTGGAAACGGCAAGAGCCTACATCAAGTCCGTTGGTGGCTTTGAAGCCTTTGCCGAGTGGGGTCTCGTATGATTTTTGAGAAAAAGAATACGGCAGACCTTCTGCCTGCCGACTATAACCCCCGCAAAGACCTCAAGCCCGGTGACGCGGAATACGAAAAGCTGAAACGCTCCATTGAGCAGTTTGGTTATGTGGAGCCTGTCATCTGGAACAAAACCACCGGCCGTGTGGTTGGTGGTCATCAGCGTCTGAAGGTGCTGATGGATATGGGTATGACTGAAGTGGACTGCGTTGTGGTGGAGATGGATGAGGACAAGGAAAAAGCCCTCAACATCGCCCTCAACAAAATCAGCGGTGATTGGGACAAGGACAAACTTGCTCTGCTCATTGCTGACCTGCAGGGTGCTGACTTCGATGTGTCCCTCACTGGTTTCGAGCCTGCCGAGATCGATGACCTGTTCAAAGATACCCTCAAGGACGGTGTCAAAGATGATGATTTCGATGTAGGCGCAGAACTGGAAAAGCCCACCTTTTCCAAGGCGGGTGATATCTGGACACTCGGCCGCCACCGTCTGATCTGCGGTGACAGCACCAAGGCTGAGACCTATGCTGCTTTGATGGGCGGCACCAAAGCCAACCTGGTTATCACCGACCCTCCCTACAATGTCAACTACGAAGGCAGCGCAGGCAAAATCAAAAACGACAACATGGCAGACGATGCCTTTTATAACTTCCTCCTGGATGCGTACACGCAGATGCACGCCGCAATGGCGGACGATGCTTCTATCTATGTGTTCCACGCAGACACCGAGGGTCTGAACTTCCGCAGGGCTTTTGCCGATGCGGGTTTTTATTTGTCCGGCTGTTGCATCTGGAAAAAGCAGTCCCTGGTTCTGGGACGCTCTCCTTACCAGTGGCAGCACGAACCCTGTTTGTACGGTTGGAAGAAAAACGGTAAGCACCAGTGGTACACCGGCAGGAAGGAAACCACCATCTGGGAATTTGATAAGCCCAAGAAGAATGGTGATCACCCGACCATG
>JAZNNW010000007.1:0-4676 GCA_045580485.1 Candidatus Avilachnospira sp.
TATTACAAACACAATAGGAGATGTCTCCCATGTGCCGAATATATATGTAATCAATAATGGTTGGAAGAGGAGGTGAGAGATATGGAATTGGCAATGATAACTTATTACTTAGGTATTGCTGGAGGTATTATTAAGTACATCGCAACAATCTTGGTAATAATCAGCTGTATCAAATATCTATTTCAAAAAAAATGAGCTGTGAAAGGTGGTAACAATTATGAAAAAACTGTTGAGTGGTATTTTGGCATTGGCTCTTGTTCTTATGTGTTTTCCGGTAAGTGCATTTGCATCGGAGAGCCACTCTGCTGAGGAAGTAATTCCTTTGGAAGAATATTATGCTTCGATGAAAAGCCTGTATGCGGAATATGGTGTTATCTATGAAATTCTCGATTTTGATGAAGATTATATTTTCACCAGAGAGTTTTTGAATGAACAACTTACGAACACAAGAGAAAAATTAGAAGCATCTGTTAGTCAGACAACTGTATCTGTTGTAACCAATGGTATGACCTCTATTGATAGAGTAGGAGGTATTGAGCCTTTTGCTCTGATGCCTTATGATTACTCGGCTACGCAGTATGTGACTTTGTTGAGTCCGACCGGAATGGGGTCTGCTCAGTTTGCCATTACATTAACAGCAACTGCTGACGCTCAATATGATACATTTCTAAATATTAAAAATTATACCTGCAAACAAAATGGTGCATATGTGAATTTCAAAAGTTGGACAGAGACCTCCAAGCGCCATAAGCTTTCCAATGGTAACAAAAATTGCACGGTAACTTTTGTTGGCGATCTTACTATTGAATACACAGAGCCTACAACTGGAATTCAGGCTGGCTATACTTCAACCCATGAATTCAATTGCAATTTCACTGCTTAATATATAATCTCGATTGACGGAGAAGTGTAACCAACTGTATATGACAACGAACCTTTAATACACAAAGATAGCCACGGTCTATGCTCTGTTTCTGGAGTTCAGACCGTGGCTATTTTGTTATTTGACTGGCTCTGCACTTTCTGCCATTTTGATGATTTCGGAATCATCAATTTTGCTCGGAGTGTACTCCAGAACATAAGTAACTTCTGGATCATAAGTCCAACACAGATATGCCGTGTCATCTTTTTTATAGAGTGCGCCATGCCAGTCCTGAATTATCATTTCTTCACAACTGTCCATCATATCAACGGGGAAAAGTACATTCAGGGCATCGGTGTTCAGACCGGTAACAGATGACGGATCACCGGCTTCGCCGTATGTAGTTTTCAAAATTCTATAATAAATGTTATTTTCCTTGTCTGTTTCGTGACCGTAGGTAAGAGTTGCGGCAAGCCCCGTTTTGGAGACCTGCTGAATATCTTCACCCAGAACTTCTTCTGCGGCTTTCTCAAAGCGTTCCAGAAACTCTTCTGGTTCCATTTTTTCTCTTTCTGTGAAACTACGGCAGCGACAATTCCAACCGCAACGATAATTACAGCAAAGACAATAAGTAAGGTTTTCTTTTTGTTCATGTTCATCCTTCTTCGAAAAAGAGTGTGAGGGTCAATGAGTTACATCTGGCAAGTTGATGATGTTAGCATTTGCTTTCTTTGCGTATTGCATGGTTTGGTAAGCTCCGCCTGAGTTGTGTTCCACACAAAAAACAACCAAGTCTGAACGGTCAACCATGGTGCGGTTTCTGATTTGATGAGCAGACTTAAAATGCTTTTCTGCGGCTTCAGCACAGATCTCAACCTCATCATAATACGCATGGAATGATTGCTCGTTGTTTCGATATTCTGCTGTTGCGTAAGGCAGTACCAGGACAAGTGCGCTGTTATCATCACGGACTGCTCGTTTACATCTACGGACAGTCGAAGCGACAAGCTGATCGAACTCTCCGTCACGCCCAACAAGGAACTCAACATATTCTTTGGATAAAAGCAGTTCCCGTATCATCGTTTCCAAACGTTGCTCGATTACAAATACATTATCAATTTGCCTGTGCCCAAAGAAACTGACAGCAAATAAATTCATAAAAATCTCTCCTTTGGAGATGCTTGGTACTGGTGTCGCCAATCAAAAACCGATATTGGTAATTATATCAACAATAAAGAGAAGAATAAAGAGAAAATTCATTTTCTCGCTACCAACGCCGCCTTCCGATTCATACTACAATAATCGAGGAAGGAGGGACAGGAATGGCCAACACGCAGTATGATGAATTTATTCGTATCAGGATTACTGAACTGAGAATAGCAAAGAATATTTCCGAACACAAGATGAGTTTGGATTTGGATAAGAGTGGCTCATATATTCGTGGAATAACCAGCGGAGCAGCCTTGCCGTCTCTCAGGGAACTGTTCAATATCATTTCGTATTTTGATATGACACCGGCAGAATTTTTCGTCCCGCTGGACGATGCGAATACCCCGTATCGTGAATTGTGCGAGAAGCTGAGAACCATGAATGAGGAAGATCTCGAAAAGGTCAGCACCTTCATCGGCTGGATTGAAAAGACAACCTAATTACATGAAATTGATTTTTGAACCTGGATGCTAAATGGCAGTCCGGGTTCTTTTCTTTTATGTTGGAGCGTTCAGAATGAACGAGCAGCCGGTATCGCAGATACCGTTCAAAGGGGATTGGGGACGCTCGCCCCAACAAGCAAATTTGCGAAGATTGATCCAGAGGGGAAATCGAGAAAATGAGTGAACCTGTACAGGTTTACACTGCTTGCCAATTTGTGAGACTTCCGTTTTCACTTTCCTTGAAATGCAACTACGCATATCAAAATGGCAACTTATAAGTGAATCAATCATTTGAAGTTAAGATCGTACTTGGTGTTTACCATGAGGTACATAATTTTTGCGAGATAATATATAGAGTGACCACACAGTAAAATAAAACAAGTTGTATTTTAACTATGTAGTTATTATGCCCTTGCACCAAATCGACAAAAAGTCAATTTGACCATAAAATTTAATACGACAAAAACAGACAGGAGGTGATCGGAGCGATGGGCGTAAATGAGCTTGATTACAAAATGATAGGTCAGCGTATTCGTGCTGAACGTAATAAGAAGGGATGGCAGCAGGCGGAGCTTGCTTTTCGTGCAGGAATGACCTCTGCTCATCTGAGCCACATAGAAACAGCGCAAACAAAGTTGGCTCTACCGACTATCGTTAAGATTGCGAATGCATTGTCTGTTTCTGTAGACGAGCTGTTATATGACAGCATGGAACAAGTAAAGGTCGTTTATGATAAAAAGATTGCCGAAGAACTGGAGGACTGTGATCCTGCGGAGCTTCAAGCATTTTTAGAAATTATCCAGTCCACCAAAAAGGTTCTTCGCACGAATCGAAAAGTAACAATGACCTACTGATTTCAAAGTACATTGAAATACTTCAGAGCAAGACACTCCTACAATCCAATCGGATTGCCGCCGTGAATGCCCTTCAAGTATCCAAAGCTTGATGCAATAACTGCATTTCCATAAGAAAGATGTCTTGACTGCCGGTATCAAAGATTTGATATGACAGCCAACCCATTTAAGCAAAAAATGAGCCGCAAAGCTGTCATGGTCTGCAAAGACCATAGTAGTTTTGCGGCCTTTTTCTATAAATCAAAAGGAGACCAAAAGCAAATGCAAAATGAGAAGATTATGAATGAAAATGAGGAATTTGACCTCGCAGATGTCGTAGAGTACGCCCGTTACTCGATGGAGATCGAGCGTACTTTTGCAGAATTACAAAGAGGATTATCTGTTTGTTATGACCCCAAAGAAGTCGCTTTGAATGCGATGCGTGTAGCAACAGATTTTTATAATGCCGATTGGTGCGGCATATTTGAGGTCGATCTGGAATTAGGCGTGTTCTCACCTTTCTGGTGGTATAACCGTGCGCAGGGTCCCATGGCAAAAACACTATCCGCAGAGATTGAGGTCATGGAATATCAGCGATGGATTGATTCTCTTAAAAATCATACAGCCATGATTATTGAGGATCGAGAAGCTATCCGTGATACATACCCGGAAGAATATGAACTCTACCAGAGATTGCAGGTAAATAACCTAATGGCGGTTCCCTTCTGGAAGGGACCGGTGGGTTTTCTTGTTTTGAGAAATCCGAAACGCTACATGAAGCAGACAAGTTTTCTTCGTATGCTGAATTATATTGTGGTAAACTCCCTAAGTGAATATTTTATGATTGAGACCAGTAAGCTGACCCTGACCTCTCCAAGAATCACGAATGAAAACGATGTTTACATCAGCTTGTTTGGCGAACTGAAAATCATCGGTCCTAAGGGTGTCCTGACCGAAAGTGAATTGAAGTCACCAAAGATTTCAAGGATTCTGGTTTATTTGCTTTTCAGCAAAAAGAGTGGTGTTTCTCCGAGAGAGATGGCAGATGCAATCTGGCCTGATGAAGATGCAGATAGCATTGCCAAGAACTTCAAGGGATTGATTTATCGTTTGCAACAGGCATTCAGTCTGATTTCAGATAGCCGTTTAGTAGAATCAACACCGAACGGTTACAGACTCAATCCGCAGCTGAATATTACAACAGACTATCAGCTTTTCCTGACCAAAGGGGCTAATGCTTTAGCTGCACCGACTGCTGAGCAGAAAGCTGATTTGATGAAAAAAGCTGTAGAGTTGTATAATGGTCAGCTGTTCCATTCCGCAGCAAGT
>JAZNNW010000008.1:0-4822 GCA_045580485.1 Candidatus Avilachnospira sp.
TTATACCGAAGGCTGCATTAAGGCAACATCCCGAGGAATATAGGAGAACAAGAGATGCCAGGTATGGACGATTTTCACGCATATAAAAGTACAAGCGGTGGATCTGACGGCAGTAAAAACAGAGGTGGCGGTGGCTTTGGCTGCGGCTGGATTGTAATAGTAATTGTCGTTATTCTACTCATTTCCTTCATTGCAGATGGTGCAAGTTGGGATGCGATTGATACGCTTTTAGGATTAGGATTACTTGCTTTTCTATTTTTTAGATGGATATCGACTTAAACGGGTAATTCAGAGAGATAAAGGAGAATGAATATGGCTGAGAATTTCACAGTAACAAGAACAGAGAAAGAAACAAAAAGAGGAAAGACAATTACAATTGACATTAAACGAACAGAAGATAGCGGTAATACGATTAGTGGAGATGTCGAAAAGGTCGTTGCCGAATTGAAACAATTATCAGAGCAGAAAAACGATTGAGGTCAAGAATGAGAAGAACAGAACTATTTAGTGGAAATGGAGTAAGAGAATACACCGCAGGGATAGCCAGAAGCTTGCAAGAGGAAGTTGGGGCGATGTCTGACCAAGACATCTGTAGCTGCAATCTCCAGGAGTGGGAAGCGTATCTTTGCGAGAAATACGAAATAGTCCCTGTTACACTCTATGAGGAAGCGAAATCGCAGACTCTTGAAAATGTAAAAGTACAGCAATATAACCCGATGCATAAACATATCCCCTACGAAAGAGAATACTACGAAGTAGATGGATATAGAATAACCGTAACAATCCCCTTTGATGGAGATGAAAACCTTTGGCACTTGCAACCAAATTATCGTATTCTCACAAGCTATTATGTTGAGAATATAGTTGCACCGCGCGGAGAAAAATTAGGAAGCATATCGTTATGTTTTGAATACACAAAAAGGGAGATTGAAGAAAAAGGAGATGACCTGGCTAAATATGTAAGCGGTAATTTCGAAAATGAATTTAAGAATTATCGCACAATGATAGGTCATGTCTGCTCTGAAATATCTTCCTTCAATAAGGGGTTAGCTGAGTTTGCCCGAAAGTGTCTCTTGAACAGGAAGGAAAAGGCTGAGTCATTTTCAAGAATAAGTAGGATATTAGAAATACCATTAAACAAAAGTGAAACCGCGCCGTGTGCGACACCAGTTGCTTTAAAGCGTGTAGAGCGAAAACCTCCCCGTAGACCCGAACAAAGGGAAACGCCAAGAGAATATGCTATAAGCGATTCGGATTATGAAAATATCATAAATATTCTATATTCCTATGGCACAACTATGGAAAAAACCGCGCGAACATATATACAGAACAATGAAGAAGAATTGCGCGATCATATGTTAGCAGCTCTAAATACCCATTATGAGAACGCTACGGGGGAAACATTCCGCAAAATAGGAAAAACAGACATCAATATAGAGTTTGAAAATAAAGCAGCGTTTATTGGTGAATGTAAAATCTGGCATGGCGAGAAACTCTTTTCAGAAGCGGTTGATCAGCTTTTAAGCTATTCGACATGGAGAGATCTAAAAGTTTCTCTAATAGTATTCAATAAGAACAATCAGAATTTCCGTAGTGTTCTGGAAAAGGTTGAAGAATGGATTAAGGAAAACATAGCAGCATTACGGAAGAAAAAAGAAAATCTGTGGGAATGCGACTATTATCGGGCAGATCAAGGAGTGACCATTAAATTAACCGTTCTTGTGCTTGATTTGTATGTTGACAAAACACAGATTCAAGATAAAAGATACTAAAATTTAATACACCTATTAAGAGTGCGCGAGAGATCAAGCTCGTTGACCGCACAGCAACCTGCCATCCGGTAAGGTGCTAAAGCTTGACCGATAGGTTATCTCACGAACCTATCGGTAACGATGGGTTCGTTTTTTCTGCACTCTTTAGGATATAAATCAAAAAGGAGTGCATTATAATGCGAACAATCAGAAATCTCATTAATCAAGAAAAGAAGGTCTATATCCTTCTCCGCACCAGGGCTATCCAGTATCGATTTATGAGCGATGCGGATCGGGAAGGTATAACCTTCGGGGATGGTGTGAAAGCCACCGAAAGAGCAGCCGAGGATATTATGGCGCTGAAGGCAGACGGTACTATCTGCTTCCTTGGCTGGGCAGGCCACATGTGCTATCACCACAGTAAGAATACGGCAGTCCGAATCGATTATGAAAAGTACATTGACGGTGCGGAAGACTACATCATAACTGGATAAGACTCGTATCATTTCGGCAATAGACAGCGTTTATTGCCGAAATGATATTTTTATGTTGTCGTAAATTTTCGACACCAGTTGTGACACTTTTGAAAACCCTATTGCAAAGATCAAAAGAACCTGCTATAATGATGCTAACGGAAACGCACAGTTTCCAATAGATAAAGAGGTGCTACTATGAGATCAAAGAGCCTTGACATTATGACGAATATTAAGGAGTATGCGGAACGCTTCTACCTGGAACATGGTAGATCACCGTATAAGTCTGAAATCGCCGAGGAAATAGGCTTCACCAAGGGAACGGCAGCGAAATACCTCGCAGAGATGCGTGATAGGGGTATGATCGAATATGACGGTTATACCATCCACACCGAGGTTACTCGCAAGTATAACGGTGAAAAAGCCGGTGCTGCCATCTTGGATAGTTCCGTATCATGTGGCCCCTTGCAGCTCGAGGAAGAACGAGTCCTCGAGTATGTTAATCTTCCTGCAGCCATCTTCGGTGGCGGTGACTTCTTTATTCTCCGTGCCAACGGTGACTCCATGGTGGATGCTGGTATCGATGACGGCGACTGGATCGTTGTCAAGAAACAGAATACAGCCGAAGAAGGAGATATCATTGTCGCTCTCTCTGACGGTTGCAATAACTTAAAGTATTTCTACAGAAACAAGCGTAAGGGCTGTGCTATCCTCCGTTCTGCAAACGAAGCAAAGGGATATAAGGATATCGAGGTGTATGACCTTCAAATCCAGGGTGTCGCACAGAATGTCATAAAGGGATTGTGATCCCAATCAAAACAGGAGGTTCTAAAGTGGAGAAAGTATTTGTGAAGGTCGATTATCAGGTTCTTACTGGCGGCGCCATAAGACCTACCCGTATTCATTGGCATGATGGTCGCACTTGGAATATCGACAAGACTCTTCACTCTTGTACCTCCGAGCATGACTTCAAAGGAATTCGCTACACGGTACTTATCGGTAGTGCGGAAAAATATCTATACCGAATTGATGATCAGTGGTATGTTGAGTCAATTCAACCGGAGGTGGACACTGGATGAGAAGCTACATTTCATACGATGAGTTGGAAGAACTCGGTGAAACCATCGTAAGAGCATATATCAACAAAACTCGGCGATACAATGCCCTGTGCGTGGATATAGAAGGCTTGGTTACGGATTATTTAGGACTAACCGTAGTTTACGAAACCATCGCCGAAGACGATCCTAACAAGATCGCATTCCTTTCCAATGGCAAAAGACCTCTGCGTGTTATCCGTGACGGTAAGCGAGTGCAAGTAGTATTTCCGAAGAATACGGCGGTACTCGACAAGGTGTTGCTGAATGAAAACGAAAGCAGTCGCCGTAGATTTACGCTCGGACACGAAGGGGCGCATAGCATTATTGCCAAACAAAACCCTATGCAAGATGTGGGATGTTTTCATAACGAATTCGATCCCGAAAGACATTACACATTCGAAGAACAGAAAGAATTACTCTCCTTCTCTGAAGCCCAGGCCGACAGACTCTCGTCTGTCTTCTTAATGCCTCGCTTCATACTGGAAAAGGTTATGAAAAAATACAAGTGCGAAAGAGGACTGCCCATCTATGGCTGGAATGTCTTTGCCCCGGAAGACAAGATCAAGCTCCGTAAGATGGCAGACTGTATGGGTGTTTCCTACCAGGCACTTGTCATCCGTCTTAAAACATTGGGATTGCTGATCCCACATGACCTTACCGAGTATTTGGAGAAGGGACTGCAGCTTGGAGGTGCGCAATGACACAAAACCAAGAAATCCTGTATGACAGCAGGTTCGGGAATCTCACACCGGAAGTTGCAGAAAAGATACGCAAATCCCGTGAAGAAGCAAAAAATCTGAAAGGCAGAACATTGAAGTGTCCCGTATGTGGTTTCCGAATCGAGGAAATCTACGGTATAACAGCAGGGATCGTCCATGTGAAATGCCGAAAGTGCAAGTTGGAAGAACCGCTGAATCTTGCCTATTTCAGAAGACTAAAGATGAAGAAAAGACTAATAAACCCGTACCATATCGGGAAAATTAGTAGATAATTAGAACGGAACGGAGGTGTAAAAGTGAATAGGACATACCTTTGCATAGACCTCAAGAGCTTTTACGCCTCTGTGGAATGTATCGACCGAGGACTCGATCCGCTGACTACAAACCTCGTAGTGGCAGACCTCGGACGAACAGAGAAAACAATCTGCTTGGCGGTTACGCCCTCGCTGAAATCCTACGGTGTATCAGGACGAGCAAGGCTCTATGAGGTCATTCAAAAGGTTGAAGAAGTTAATCGAGGACGAGCATACAAGGCCCCCGGCAGAAAGATCGAAGGAGAATCGTATCACGACCCCGAACTCAAAAGCAATCCTTCTCTTGCCCTGGGGTATATCGTTGCTCCTCCACGCATGGCTCATTATATGGAAGTCAGCGCCAAGATCTACGATGTGTACCTCAAGCACATTGCTCCCGAGGATATCCATGTGTACTCCATCGATGAGGTGTTCATAGATTTGACCCACTACCTGGGATCACGCAAAATGAATGCCCATGAGATGGCA
>JAZNNW010000009.1:0-7859 GCA_045580485.1 Candidatus Avilachnospira sp.
ACTGCTATCGGAAGGCGTGTTAGTTTCGGTTTCTCCGCAAGCAGCGAAACAAAGCAACATAGCAAAAGCCAATACAACGGGGATAATTTTTTTCATCTTATTAACCGTCCTTTCGTCGCAAAAAATCAATATGAGACATATCAGCGATCGAATACATTTTTATTATTTTACCATAACTTTGCTGTTATGTCAAGATTGTCGGACGCTGATTTTGATTAGATTGTCGGAACGCTGATTTTGATTAGAGAATGTGATTTGTTTGTAAACTTTCGCAAGAACAGGCGAAAGTTTTGCGAAAACTCGTTAAACTCTATTGTAATCTGGCACGAAGTATGATATAATATAAATGTTACTTATTTGAACTACATTCGAGAGGTGTACAAAATGGTTAAAATGTCTGTTAGTTATAACAAGCTCTGGAAGCTGTTAGTGGATAAGAAAATGAGTAAAGCGGATCTGCGCCGTGCAGCCGATATCTCGCCAAATACATTGACGAAACTGCGCAGAGATGAAGAAGTGGCTATGTCCATTATGAGAAAAATATGCGAATACTTTGAATGCAATATCGGAGATGTTTGTGAATTCGTGGTAATAGATGACACGGAGGTGGTGTCGAAATGACCGACCAACTTCTACGCGCCTGCAAGGAGTATGTAGATAACGGCGGTATGCTAAGTGGTTCGACCTTTACGAAAGTATCGATTCGTTCCTTCAAAATGTTGGATATCGACACTAACGCAGCCGAGCAGTATTTGGAACAAAACCGAGAAAAGCTATTCACGGAGCAACTGTTTGCCTTTATTGACCGGACCGGCAAGCAAGACAGCGAGATTTATAAAAAGGCGCTGATTGACCGAAGGCTGTTCTCAAAGATCCGCTCCAATAAGAATTACATACCGGCAAAGAAAACGGTAATTGCGTTATGTTTGGCATTAGAACTGAATCGTGCAGAAGCAGATACACTGCTATCCTCGGCCGGTTACAGTTTATCTCGGGCAGACGATTATGATTTGGTGATCGCCTTTTGCATTGAGAAGAAAATATTTAGTTTTTTCGACATCAACGAAGCTTTGAACCATTTCGGATTTGAACCGTTCTGAAAATGTCGCCGTAGCGGCGACCATAACAGAAACAAAAAAGGTATAATTATAATGACCAAGAATGATTAGGAGGATACTTTTATGAGTAAACCGAAGAAATTGAGAAAATTGATCAAGGCCGCAAAGATGCGTAAACCGTATGCGATGTACCAACTTGGCATTTGCTATGAAACCGGACGCAATGTGCCGCAGGATATTGGACTTGCGGTTGAGTGGATATCGGCTGCCGCCTGGGCAGGCTATGCTCCTGCGGTTGAATGGATGAGCGATATGAATTTTGACGACAACGCCGAAGTGCAGGCAAACGCCTGACCGTGAATGGAAAGAGAGGTAAAGCTATGAACAGCATTTTGTTGAAAACATCTGCCCCTGCCGAGAAGCTCCCGGTTGGCAGCAGTAAACTACTTGGTAATCCCGATGTTTGGGAAGGCTTTGAATGGCCAACAATTTTGGTTGACGGCGAGGAATATGACCTGACCTTTATGTGTCAGATCAACTGTGCAGATGCAGCTCCTTTTGATAAGGACGGTGTTCTCCCCAAGACCGGTATGCTGTATTTCTTCTATGACTTGGACGAAATGCCGCATGAGCCGAGCAATTTGGATGCAGCCCGTGTGGTTTACTTTGGTGGCGACATCTCTCAGCTCCATGAAATGGTGCTGACCGATGAGGACGGCGAAAGCATTGCCTTTGCCGAGCAAAAAATAGACTTTGAATGCGTGGAGGAAGGCTATCTCTCGGACAGCGAGCCTACCCACCTGCTCCTCGGCACACCGTCCCTCGATTACGGCACTTGGTATGAGTGCATTGACGGATGGCAGATGCTTTTGCAAATCGACTCCTTTGAAACCGAGGATGCGATGATAAACTTCACCGATGAAGGCGTGCTTTGTTTCTATGCAGAGCCGGATAAAATAAAAAAACTGGACTTCTCTGATGTAAGGATCATGCAGATTTACAGTTAACAGGAGGAACAACAATGGCGACATATTTCGATAGAATCACAGGACTTGCAGAACAGGAGTGGCAGGCAGCAAACGCTTGCACAGATGTAACGAAGAAGGATGAGTATCTTTTCCGTGCCGCAAAGTACGGACATATAGATGCTTTGTTTGCCTTTGCCGCCGAATGTGTCGGCACTCGTGCTGCACAGGTATCCGAAAAGGAACTGAAAAATATCTACAAGAAAATCAGCAAGTTTTCGGATAAGCTGAAAAAAGCAAAATCTTCGGAAGATGCTTTCGCCATTGCAGATAAGTGCCTTTCATGGGACGATAAAGCAGCACCGCGCTATCAATATATTCTCGGCAAAAAGGTTGCTCAATTCGGTAAGTTTTCTCTTACCATGCTCAATGCTGCAACAGCAGGCGATCCCGAAGCTATGCTGGCAGTTCAGGAGCAGGCATCTACAAATGATAATATTGCCGATTTCTATACCGGGCGCATACTGTATGCCGGTAAATTCGATTGGGATCAAATGCTGGAATATGCTTTTTGCGGTATGGGATTTGACTATTCTCCCTACTATCCCAAGGGCTTTGCCGATATCCCCGGTATGCCCGGCGGTGTGGATATTCCGAGCATCCGTGCCAATGCGTATGAGCAGCTTTTGAAAACACTGGAGTTTTTTGCCGTTCCTGCAAAACAAGGCACGGAAGAATACAAGGCTCGTTTCGGTGATTTTGTGCCGGACGAAGATACGGTGATGATTGCCCGCTATTGGTTCTATACCAAAGATGCGCGGTTGACCGAAAACAGCGAGATCACTGCCTACAAGGGAAAGGTAGTTGCCGAGATTGATAAAGCCATAAAACTTGAAAGGCTGAAAGCAATCGGCAGTGCTATGGAGGCGGAAGATAAAAAGAAAGCGGCTGAAACCAAAACGGTACAGTCTGCCTTTGGCACGGTAACGGTACCGGCGAAGGCTGTGACCACTGCTCCCGAAGCAGAAACAATATCAACCAATCCAAAGGCCGAATATCGCCGTATGGAAACCAAAAACGGCGATGTCTATGAGGGCGAGGTCGTGGACGGTAAGTATCACGGCAAAGGCACCTACACCTCCCATTTGGGCTTCACCTATGTCGGAGATTTTCTGAATAATACAATGACCGGCAAAGCGCATTTGACCGGACCGGATGGAACTGTCTATGAAGGCGATTTTCTAAACGGGAAACGAAACGGTAAAGGAAAAGTCACTTCCCCCGAAGGCTGGACCTACGAGGGCGACTGGGCAGAGGACAAAAAGACCGGCAAAGGAAAGTTTACCTATAAAAACGGCGACACCTATGAGGGTGACCTTGTGGATGGCGTGCGTGAAGGGCAAGGATTGTATGTTTACGCAAGTGGAAATACCTATGAGGGACAATGGAAGAATGATATAAAACACGGCCACGGTATTGAAACCAAATATTCTCACGGTTTTCACGCTGACTATCAAGTGGATGAAGGCGAATGGATAGACGGTAAAAAGGAAGGCAGATTTGTTTGGTATTTGAGCTTCCCCGATGCGAAACCCGGTTATCAACCGCCCAAACACTTAAATTACTACAAGAATGGCGAATGCGTGGTGCATTTGGCTCCCTATGACGAGAATGCTCAAACCTACGAACAGATTCTTCGCTTAAAGCAGCAAAAGGAAGAAGACGAGTCAAGAGCTTTCGAGGAGAAAAAGCGCAGAGAGGCGGCTGAAAAAGTACCGACTGTGAATTGTTCTTATTACACTGTTATGAAGAAGCCTGTTTGGATTTCGATTGATCCGAGTAAAATTGCGTTTTCAAGCAGTGATGGTAATCAATCCGGTTGGGGATTTTATAACGCAACTGACGGAGGAGAGTATATAGGTACTTTCAAAAATGGAAAGCTGAATGGATTTGGTCAATATCATTTTGCAAATGGCGGTTGGTATACCGGTGAATTTTCAAACAACTTATTCCACGGAGTGGGAATTTATTTTGACGGTGTAAATTATCATTTTGGAAATTTTGAAAACGGACTTTGTGCAACAGAAAGGCATTTTATCGAAAAACTTGGTAATTCGTATGATGTAAAAACCCAAGATGGACTTACACTTTACATTAAAACTTCTACTATGCTTGGCATAGAGACAGACAGAGTTTTTATGGGAGAAAATGCGTATTCGGAAAAAGCATGGGAATGTACCTTTGATAAGTCATCCTTGTCTGTTATTATGGGCAAAAGTGCGAATGGCGTAAATGATCCGAACGGTGTTTTCTTGTTTGGAAGCCCCGATAACAATGGTGAAGCTATACTGTATAGGGGAAATATTGTAGATAGTGCACCGTCAGGTAGAATGACTTTAAAGTATGTAAACGGAAACACTTGCGAAGTCATAATAAACGGAAGTGATGTCAAAACCATTTCCGAAACCGACTGGGCAGGCAGAAAAGTAAAATAAATCATTTCAAATGGAGACGGGTATATGGTTCTTTCAAGAAGCAAAAAGGAGCAACCGCAATGAGTAAAAAGGAAATTGTAACCGTGGAATACGATAACGGAACCTACACCGGTGAGGTGCTGGATGGCCTGCCGCACGGCGAGGGTAAAATGATTTGTAAAGACGGCAGTGTTTACGAGGGAGAATGGAAAAATGGATCACTTCACGGACACGGCAAGGCCAAATGTTATGAAGAGAAGGGGATGCTGTCCAGCGGCCCCTGGTATGACTATGCCGGTACCTTTGAGGGTGAGTTTGAAAACGGAGATTTCAAGCATGGCAAGTGGAGTGAACGAAATGCCAACTATGAGGGCGATTTCGTCGATGGCCTGTATGACGGCTACGGCGTAAAAAAGTGGAACTGTGGAGTACATTATTACAAGGGACAATGGAAGGAAGGCCTCTATCACGGAACAGGCATTCTGAGCGAATATGACGGCATCTGGGAAGGCCAGTTTGTCAACGGACATATCAATGGAAAAGGCACCTTCACATCAAAACAAGGCTGGGTGTTCACCGGCACCGCTATAGAGCATTTGGAAATAGAGGGAACGGGTAGGATCACCTTCTCCAACGGTGATGTTTATGTAGGAGAAGTTGGTTCTTCCTATAAATCGATGGGGAATTTGTCCATGCACGGCGAAGGCACCTATACCTATAAGGACGGTAGTGTCTATAAAGGTGAATTTGTTTATGGCAGGCGCAAAGCCGATATAGATGCCGAGAAAAAAGCGAAGCAAGAGGAAGAACGCAGACAGGAAGAAGCACGCCTGGAGGCCGAACGCCGAGAAGCAGAGGAACGTGCAAAGGATCCCGTTGCCTACGATGCGGCAAAGAAAAAGGCCTATCGGGAGCAGCTCGAAGAAAAGTGCAAGGTGCTGTACGGCAGCGAAACCGATATTCATAAGCGATACGCTATTTTGAAAGAAGCACACTTTCAGGCTTTTAACAGCGGATTCAATGACCACATGGCGTGGGAACTTGCCGCAGGAAAAGAGAACTCCGGCATATCGTTTTGGCAGGAAGCCTGCCGCCTGAAATATGAAGTAAGAGCACTTTGCGATATTTATAAGGAAGAACTCGGGGAGGAAGAATAATGTTTATAGTTTGCAATAAAGAAACAGCGGGTGCTATCCCCCTGTTTGATAAAATCGGCGGGGAACAGTGCCTGTATGTAGCCGAAACACCCGATTGCGGTGGCAATGCTGCCAAAATAGAGCAGTACGAGCTGAAAAAGGTTACCTCTTACGATTACGCATCTTTTCAGGGCTTTGTTGCCGGAATGAGTTATGATGATGATGTGCGTGAGGAAACGATTGCGGCTGATCCGTCTGCTGTCGTTATCGAAAACGGCGAAATTATCGGCTATATCGTAACCGGCAGCTTCTACAGATGGTCTGGCTACAACAGCGACTCCCGGGACGATGCCACAAAGTATGAGCAAAAGATTTTTCTTCCCCTTGGCGGCGAGCTGCGGGAAACGGAATATTACAGCTCTACCACCATTTACGGCTCGGACGGCGAAGAAGATGACCATGTCAATTACATACACATGGCGTTTCAAAAAAAGGAGGTAACCGGCAATGAGTGAGAACGAAACCTTTGATAAGGTGCTTGCATTTTTGGAAAAGCGCAATGAGCGAACCGATGAGGATAAATTTCAAGAGAGCGTGGAAGCAAGGGATAAATGCCCCGGAGCCAATGCGGTGGCAGTTCCCGTGCGCGGCTATCCGTATCTTGTAAAAATAGACGATTTCACAACACTGAAGGGCGCTTATAGCCTACATCCGGCAGATACGCTGTGGATTGGCGACAGTGTGGAATTCCCGGTAGCCTGCTACAACGGTTGGAAAAAAGAAGACGGCAGCGAAAATCGGCTTGCCAACCGCTTTGACCGTGGCATCAGCACCTTTAGAGGCACCTGCCTGTATTTCGGTTGGGAGAACGGTGCTTCCGCACCGCTTACCTATGAGCAGGCAAACGCTCTTTGCGATTTTATTACCCCTTACCGCATCCGGATGGACAGAGGCGATAGATAAGGAGAATCATATGATAACAACTTGCAGATATTGCGGTTCAAAGAACATTACAACATTAGGCGGCGAAGACGGGGATCCTTTTAACAGATGCCCGGCTCCCATGAGCGTTGTTTGCTGTGATTGCGGAAAAAAGCTTTGGGACGAGGAGGAGTCGGACGGAGCGATACCGAAGACCTCGGAACAGCGGGAGAAAGCCCTGAGCAAAGAAACGGAAAGAGAGGAATAAAAACGATGATCGTTTGTAAATATTGCGGTTCGCATAATATAAAAACATACAGCGATAGCGGCGACCCCTTCGACAGACATCCGGAGGTGACGGTCTGCGGCGATTGCGGACGCCTTCTATCTTCGGAGTTTGATATTATGGACACCATGTATGCCGAAGCATTAAAGCAATGCAGCGAGGAAGAATTGGCAGAAATCATGTCCGATCCCGAAACGCTTGGCGAGGAAAAAGCGGAAAAGGTCTGCCCTTACTGTGGAAAGGCAGAATTAAAGCCCTATCCCAGTCTGACAGATCCCGACAGAATGCTGTGCCACAACTGCGGCCGCACGGTGGATACACCCACCCCGATATACGATCCGTTCCCCGACGAGCCGGAAAAAGAGTTAACGGGAAACGAAAAACGGTATGTTCGCCTCAAGATGCACGCTCACGCTATGGGCGTTCACCGCATAGAAGGGTTAGAAGTGCCTGCCGAGGATGGCGAATACGATTTAAGCAAGATGAACTATCCGCTCTGTCGCTTCGGTAAATTCAAAATTGAATGCGGCAAGGTAGCTCTTGATGATGAGGTATCCCTCCTCACAAGACATCCGCTGCAAACGGTGAAAAAATTTACTGCCTATGCTCCTGATAAGACACCGTGGGAGGAAACAATAGAGATCACCATAAAGGAAATTTGGAAGTAAGGAGGGACGAACATGAAAAGATTTATCAGTATTATTTTACTTTTATCAATGACACTGAGCATGGCATCCTGCGGCTTCTTTTCCAAGGATAATAATTTAAAAACCGAAGAGCCGATTCCGTATTTGGAGAACTACTTGGATATAGAGCCGACAGATAGCTATCAGTTTGAAAAGATGAAATATTCCAATGCAAAAAGCAAGCCTATTATAATAGGCGGAAACTATTATCACGGCGGTTTTACCATAGGTCATACAGTCGGTCCGTACACACCGGGTTATGCTACGTTTGACGTGAGTGCATATGACGGAAAAACTCTTGCATTTGTAATGGGTAGTGTAGCGAATGATTAC
>JAZNNW010000010.1:0-28528 GCA_045580485.1 Candidatus Avilachnospira sp.
GGCCCACAGAACGACATGGCTACGATCCGACTTGCAAACGTTTACCGTCGTGACAACGATATCCCTTACTCCTGGGGTACCGCTGTTAACGTTCAGGCCATGGCCTTCGGCAACATGGGCGACGACTGCGGCACCGGCGTAGCTTTCACCCGTGATCCCGCCACCGGCGAAAAGAAGCTGATGGGCGAGTTCCTGACCAACGCCCAGGGCGAAGACGTGGTTGCCGGCGTCCGTACTCCCATGCCCATCGCCGAGATGGCTGACAAGTTCCCCGAGGCTTTCAAGCAGTTCGTGGAAGTCTGCTCCATCCTGGAGAACCACTACCATGACATGCAGGACATGGAGTTCACCGTCGAGCACGGCAAGCTCTACATGCTGCAGACCCGTAACGGCAAGCGTACCGCTCAGGCCGCTCTGCAGATCGCTGTTGACCTGGTTGCCGAGGGCCACAAGACCGAGGCCGAGGCCGTTCTGATGATCGACCCCCGGAACCTGGATACCCTGCTGCATCCCCAGTTCGACACCAAGGCCCTGAAGGCCGCTACCCCCATCGGCCGTGGTCTGGGCGCTTCTCCCGGAGCTGCCTGCGGTCAGGTCGTCTTCACCGCTGAGGACGCCGAAACTTGGAAGAACGCCGGCAAGAAGGTGGTTCTGGTCCGTCTGGAGACCTCTCCCGAGGATATCACCGGCATGAAGGCCGCTCAGGGCATCCTGACCGTCCGCGGCGGTATGACCTCCCACGCAGCTGTCGTCGCCCGTGGTATGGGCAAGTGCTGTGTCTCCGGCTGCGGCGAGATCAACATGGATGAGGAAAACAAGCAGTTCACTCTGGCAGGCAAGACCTTCCACGAGGGTGACTATATCTCCATCGACGGCTCCACCGGCGCTATCTATGATGGCATCATCGCCACTGTGGATGCTGAGATCTCCGGTAACTTCGGCACCATCATGGGCTGGGCTGACGAGTTCCGTACTCTGAAGGTCCGTACCAATGCCGATACCCCCGCTGACGCCAAGAAGGCCCGTGAGCTGGGCGCAGAAGGCATCGGTCTGTGCCGTACCGAGCATATGTTCTTCGAGGCTGAGCGTATCGCTGCTTTCCGTGAAATGATCTGCTCCGATACCGCTGAAGAGCGTGAAGCCGCTCTGGCCAAGATCCTGCCCTATCAGCAGGGTGACTTCGAGAAGCTCTACGAGGCTCTGGAAGGCAATCCCGTCTGCATCCGCTTCCTGGATCCCCCTCTCCACGAGTTCGTTCCCACCACCGAGGAAGACATCGCTCTGCTGGCCAAGGCTCAGGGCAAGTCTGTGGAAGACATCAAGGAGATCATCGCTTCTCTGCATGAGTTCAACCCCATGATGGGTCACCGCGGCTGCCGTCTGGCTGTCACCTATCCCGAAATCGCCAAGATGCAGACCAAGGCTGTCATCCGTGCTGCCATCAATGTCAAGAAGGCTCATCCCGACTGGAACCTGGTTCCTGAGATCATGATCCCCCTGGTCGGCGATGTCAAGGAACTGAAGTATGTCAAGGATGCAGTGGTCGCTACCGCTGACGCTGAGATCGCTGCCGCCGGTGCTGACATCAAGTACGAAGTCGGTACCATGGTCGAGATCCCCCGCGCCTGCCTGACCGCTGACGAAGTTGCCAAGAATGCTGACTTCTTCTGCTTCGGCACCAACGATCTGACTCAGATGACCTACGGCTTCTCCCGTGACGACGCAGGCAAATTCCTGAACGCCTACTACGATGCCAAGATCTTCGAGAACGATCCCTTCGCAAAGCTGGATCAGAACGGTGTTGGCCGTCTGATGGATATGGCCATCAAGCTGGGCCGTCCCGCCAACCCCAACCTGCATGTCGGTATCTGCGGCGAGCACGGCGGCGATCCCTCCTCCGTGGAGTTCTGCCACAAGCTGGGTCTGGACTATGTTTCCTGCTCCCCCTTCCGTGTTCCCATCGCCCGTCTGGCCGCTGCCCAGGCTGCTATCAGCAACAAGTAATTCAATCAACAAAAAGCCGTCCGGGTTTCCCGGACGGCTTTTTTGCCGCTTATGGGAGAGAAATGACCGAATGGGTGCAAAGACTTGCATTGGAGAAAATCGGGCGGTAAGATGGCTTTGAAAGGAGGATTTTTATGAAATGCGAGATCATCATTGATCCTGCCTGTGAGGAAAAGGCAATCATTCATGCAAGAGAAACCAGCAGGCAGCTGGAAGCCATCAAAAAACTCATAGAGGAGAGCAGTACAGAACTGGTAGGTTACGGAGAAAAGGACATCAAGGTTCTGAAACCTGCCGATATCTACTGCGTGACAGTGCTGGATAACAAGGTCTATGCCGTCTGTGAACAGGAAAATTTTGTGCTGAAGCAGCGGCTCTATGAGGTGGAAGAAAAGCTGTCGGAGACCTTCGTGAAGATCAATCAGTCCTGCCTTGCCAATCTCCGAAAGGTGGAGCGGTTCGATGCTTCTGTTTCCGGCACCCTCATGCTGCGATTCCAAAACGGTTATACAGACTATGTGTCCAGAAGACAGCTGAAACAAATCAAAGAAAGGTTGGGTATGAAATGACAAAACAGAATTGGAAGGAATTTTGCCATCGGGGTCTGATGTTCGGCGGTTTCGGACCCATTATTATGGGTATCATCTATGCCATCGTGGAAAAAACTGCCGCAAACTTCTCCCTCGGCGGCATGGAAGTGCTGGTTGCTATCGTTTCCATCTATCTGCTGGCCTTTATACAGGCAGGTACATCGGTGTTCCATCAGATCGAGAAATGGAGCGCAGCAAAGGCTGCATTTTGTCAGCTGGGTGTTCTGTATCTGACTTATGTGACTTGCTATCTGCTGAACAGCTGGATTCCCTTCCGGATGTCCGTGGTGCTGCTCTTTACGGCAATTTTTGTGGTCGGCTACTTTATCATCTGGCTGGTTGTAGCCCTCTCTGTGAAGGCGGTCAGCCGAAAACTCAATGCGAAAATCCAAGAATAAAACTTGTTTTTTGGGGCATGGAGATGTATATTGGCAATAGAATTGTATAAGGAGTGATTCCTGTGAAAGTATTGCTGATTCTGGTGGACGGTATGCGCACCGATGCCCTTGCGGATATTCCGCAGGTGGAGAAAATGAAGAAAAAAGCTGCCTACACCCTGCAGGCAGAAACGGTGTTTCCGTCAGTGACCCTGCCCTGTCATGTGTCACTGTTTCACAGTGTGCCGCCCATGCGTCACGGTACTACCACCAACATCTATGCGCCTCAAGTGCGACCGGTGGTCAGCCTGTTTGAGACACTGGCCAGAGCGAAGAAAAGCTGCGCCATGTTTTACAGCTGGGAGCAGCTGCGAGATGTGAGTGTACCCGGTTGTCTGGATCACAGCTGTTTTCTCAGCTGCTATCGGTTTGGTGCCGAAGCAGATCGTATGCTGACGGAAAATGCGATCAAATACATGGGCGAAAATGCACCGGATCTGACTTTCCTCTATTTCCATTTGCCCGATGGCATGGGCCATAAATACGGCTGGATGAGCGAGGAATATTTGGATGCCGTCCGGCAGAGCTGGGCACATATTGAGAAAGTTCTGGCAGCTTTGGATGAAGATTACACGGTGTTTATCACCGCTGACCATGGCGGTCATGACCGCATCCACGGCACAGAATTGCCGGAGGATATGACCATTCCGTTCTTTGCTATGGGCAAGGATTTTGAGCCGGGCAAGGTGCTGGAACCTGTCAGTATTCTGGACTATGCGCCGACCATCACCAAGCTGCTGGGCGTAGAGCCTGATGCAGAATGGGAAGGAAAAAGTCTTATTTAACAAGAAAAAACTCGCCAAAAGGCGAGTTTTTTCTTATGGAATGAGCTTCTTTGCCAGTTGGGCCAGTTTTTTCAGTTCCTGCTCATATTCTTCGTTGGGCAGGTCTTTGTTGGGCAGAGTTTCCAGAGAAAGGACACCTTCATAGCCGATATCGGTCAGGGCTTTGGTGAAGTCCGCCCAGTCGATAATGCCGGTGAAAGGGAAGGCATGAGCATCCCGGGTGCCGTCATTGTCATGAACATGGAGGGTCTTGACATATTTACCCAACAGCCGCAGCCCTTCACCTGCTTCCTTGCCAAGGAAGATGGCAGCGTGACCCGTATCGTAGCAGACCTGGAAATGATCGTCATCCATTTCTTCCACGAAATCCAGAATCTGTTTGGGAGTGGACAGGGGATAGCCGGAACCGAAGGGCATATTCTCAAAGCAGATGGTTACACCGTGCTTTTTGGCTTCCGGCAGGAGCTTTTTCATGAAATCCCGGGTGATTTCCACGGTCAATCGGCGGTTTTCCGCTGTGTCCGGGAAGGGATTTCCACAGGGCAGAAGGGGATGAATCACCCAGTACTTGCAGTCCAGCTGTGCTGTCATGGCAAGGGACTGCTTCATTTTTTCAAGGCGTTCTGCCCGATCCTCCTCCGTGAAATCCTTTGCAGGCCAGCGCCAGGGTCCGTGGACCTGACAGAAAGTGACGCCTGCGGCATCGGCCAAACGCTTTTCCTCCAACAACACGGCAGGATCGGTATAAAAGGAGCTTTCGGTATTTGCAAGATCCAGATCGACGCAGTCGTAACCCAGTTCTTTCAGCTTTTCATAATGCTTTTCGCCCCATCGACCATAGAGGTCATGGCGCATTTTGGCGGAGAGACCCAGTTTCATGTCCAGTCTCCTTTCGGTTTGGTGGTATCATGTTATAACAAAAACGGGAAAAAGTCAATTTAACCTTTCCAAAAATCAGAAAAAAAGGTGAAAATACGGAAATGACTTGATTTTTTCTCTGCATTGCGGTATAATCGCAAAAATACATTAAGAGGGGAAGAAAGAATGGAACAGATCAGAGTTTTTTTGGAAGCCAATCCCATGGATCTGACAGCCGGTGTCATCGCCTTTCGCCTGTTTTGCGCACTGGTCATCGGCGTGTGCATCGGCATTGACCGGGAACTGACCCGACGCCCCGCAGGTCTGCGGACCCATATGCTGGTGGCATTGGGCGCCTGCGTGGTCATGATTACGGGACAGCTGATTTTTGCAGAATACAGCCCTTTGGGCGCAACCCCCGATCCTGCCCGTATGGCAGCCCAGGTGGTGGCCGGTGTTGGCTTCCTGGGCGCAGGCACCATCATGCGGGAAGGTCTGTCCGTTCGGGGCCTCACCACCGCTGCCAGTCTTTGGGCAGTGGCCTGCCTTGGTATGGCAGTGGGCGGCGGTTACTATGCCCTCGGTCTCTTCGGTACGGTGTTTATGCTTGTGACCCTTATCGTCTTTGACTGGCTCCAGAAGGTCATGATGAAGGATCGGTACATCCAGTTTTCCTATGTGATGGAATGCCGGGATCTGGCAGAAGGTCTGCGGCAGCTCCATGAGATGGCAGAAAAGTGCGGCATGGGTCTGCACAATGTGGAGGCAAAGAAGGATTCTGCCAAGGGCGGCACCATTACCTTCCGTGCCGAATGTAAGGGTAAAAATGCAGGCGACCATGCCAGAGCGTTCCATGCCAGGCTGCTGGAACTGGAACTGGTGACGGAGGTCGCAGCGGTGTAACAACAAAAAAAGACACCCGAGCGGGTGTCTTTTTTACGCTTATTTCCACAATTCTGCCGGGTAGTGACCCTCGGCTTTCAGCTTGGCGATGCTTGCCTGCACGCCGGGCAGGTCTTCCCGATAGGTGACGCCGTACCAGTGGGCAGGGCACTGGAGCACTTCAATGGTGCCCTCGCCGCTGTGCAGCAGCGTATCGGCGATGCCGGGGAGGTAGAACTCCGATTTGAGGGGGTTCTGGGGAACGGTGTTGGTCAGGAAGTCCTTGAACAGTCCTTCCAGCTTGGGCAGGACCTCCTTCTGGAAGCCCCAGAAGTTCAGAGATACGGTGGTGCCGGCTGCCAGAGGCACTTCTCCGTCCTCTGTCTGGTCTGCCATGGAGCCGTCTTCGTGACGGACGATCTTCAGCCGTTCTGTCACGGAAGTCAGATAGCCGGTATCATCTACGGAGCAGACGCCTCTGGAAACGGAACCGTTTTCCGTCAGGGTGTTTTCCAGTGCGTAGCCCACCATGGCATGCTCCGTGGGAGCGTGGTCGGCAGAGAGGAACTTTCCAATGACCTCGAATGCTTCCTTGCCATAGAAGTCATCGGCATTGAGAACGGCAAAGGGCCCGTCGATATAAGGCATGGCGGCCAGGGTGGCGTGACCGGTGCCCCAAGGCTTGGTGCGTCCTTCGGGGATGGAGAAGCCCTCAGGAATATCCGTCAGCTTCTGGTAGGCATAGACCAGCTCCACATGGGGGCGGATGCGGGTGCCGATGATCTCCTCGAAGGTCTCGGTCATTTCTTCCTTGATGACGCAGATGACCTTGCCAAAACCGGCACGGATGGCATCATAAATGGAATAGTCCATCATAAAATGACCCTGCTCATCCACAGGAGTCATCTGTTTCATACCGCCAAAGCGGCTGCCCATACCGGCAGCCATAATGACCAAAGTAGGTTTCTTCATAGAAGTACCTCCCAATAGTACAAGTTATATTATTAATCATAGAATCAAAAAGTGTTTGTGTCAACCGCACTTTTTCACAGAAATTGTTGAAAAAAACAGGGCAATATGCTAAACTTATTCAGGATTTTTTCAAGAAGTGAGAGGTCTTGTCTCCAAAATGAGAGAAAGAAAAAGCTGGGCCGCACTGCTTGCGGCATTTTTGACGCCTGTTTATCTGGAACTGGTATTGCACCTGTTCATCTACAAAGCTGTGGGTCTGCGAATTGTCTATCCCATCCTCTTTGCACTGGCATGGGGTGCTGCCGTTTACGGTATTTGCAGTGCATTGCCCAAAAAGGCAGGCAGAATCGTTTTGTGTGTGCTGGTGGGTCTTTTGACCTTGTATTTTGAGATTCATCTGGTCTATAATTCCATTTTCGGCGAATTTATGTCCCTGATGCAGATGTTCACCGGTGCGGCGGCTGTGACCAATTTCTTTAAGCAGATGCTCCACGGTATCCTGCAGGTCTGGTATCAGATTTTAATTTTGCTTCTGCCTCTGGCGGCGACCATTGTGCTGACTTGCGTAAAAGTTCTCCGGTTTCCCAAGTGGAAATGGTATCGCCCTGTTTTGGCACTGGTGATCTGTGCTCTGCTGCATTTTGCAGCGGTGGGGATCATGGCTTCTGCCGGTACCGGGGCTTACACCGTTTTCGGCCTCTATACCAGCCGCAACACCGGCACGGAGATCAGCGTCAACAACCTGGGCCTTTTGACCACCACCCGTCTGGAATGCAAGTATATGCTGTCTCTGGATGGAGAGGAGCTGCCCGGCGCCTATGCCACCGGGGGCAGCTATGTGCTGGACCCCGACAAGACCTATAATATGCTGGAGATCGATCTGGAGGCACTGTCTGCCTCCCGGACCGATGCCAACCTTAAAAACTTAGATGACTATTTCCTGGGTGTCATGCCCACGGAGCAGCATGAATATACCGGAATTCTGGAGGGCTACAACCTCATTACCATCTGTGCAGAGTCCTTCTCTCCGCTGCTGATCGATCCCGTGCGGACGCCTACCTTATATAAACTGGCCAATAACGGCTTTGTTTTTGAAAACTTCTTCGGCACCTACGGCAGCAACACCACCAACGGCGAATACACCTTCTGCATGGGCAACTATCCCGATATGTCCCGCAGCAAGGCCGCTGCCAGCTTCTTTGCCTCTCAGTTCAACTTCCTGCCCTTCTGTCTGGGCAATGCCTTCAAAACCCAGGACTATCAGACATGGGCATATCACAACTACTCCGGCGAGTATTATTCCCGCCGGGATACCCACCCCAACATGGGTTATGACCAGTTCCAGGCTGCCGGCAGCGGACTGGATATCGAGATCAACTGGCCTTCCTCCGATCTGGAAATGATCGAGGATTCTGTGGAGGATTACCTGTCCGTAGACAAGCCCTTCCATGTGTACTATATGACCTTCTCCGGTCACTACCAGTACGACTGGGAAAACCCCATGAGCCTCAAAAACAAGGCTATGACGGAGGGCTTGCCCTATTCCGAGACCGTCAAGGCTTATATCGCCTGCAATCAGGAGCTGGAACTGGCACTGGCAAGGCTCATGGAGAAGCTGGAAGCCGCCGGTGTGGCGGACAAGACCGCCATTGTTCTGACCAACGACCACTACCCCTACGGGCTTACCGATGAACAGTACAATGAACTGGCAGGAAAGACTGTGGACACGGTCTTTGAAAAGTATCGAAACAGCTTCATCTGCTATGTGCCCGGTATGGAGCCTGTGACCGTGGACACCTATTGCAGCACAGTGGATATTCTGCCCACCATGCTGAACCTCTTTGGCCTGCCTTACGATTCCAGACTGCTGGCCGGCAGAGATGTTCTCTCCGAGGGTGCAAGCGGTATGGCAGTCCTCTCCGATGAGAGCTTTATTACCAAGGATTACGGCTTCAACGCTGCCAACGGACAGGTGACGGTGTTCACCGATGGCTATGCGGTGGACGAGGCAGATCTGGCTCGCCGCCAGAGCCTCATTCAAAGCCAGTTCCGGGTCTCTCTGGATGTGCTGAACCATGACTATTATGAGCACACTGTGCCAAAGACCCGGGAGCAGATGGCGGAGGAGAAGGACGGAAAGGAGCAGGTCTTGCTGCCCTTTACGGATATCCCTGAGGGAAAAAGTACCGACTGTCTGGAGTTCCTCTGGGGCAACGGCTATCTGGAGGCTGCCTCCGAGACGAAATTCGGCTACGATGCCAAGGCTACTTACGCAGAATTTTTGGATGTGCTGTTCCGTATGCACGGCTCACCCGATCTGAGCAACACCTGGGTTTACCTGGGCAGCGGAAGCAAGCCCAATATGACCGGTAAATACCTGCCGGCAGTCAAGTGGGCGGCTCACAACAAGCTCCTCAATGTCTATCCCGAAAATATGGACAGCTACCGCAGTCTTTACCGCACCCATGCGGCAGTGACATTGATGAAATATGCCGCATCCATGGGTATTTCCACAGAGGTGGACGATCAGGAACTGCTGAACCAGATGGCGGCAGAGCATCCGGAACTGTCCTGGCAGGAGTGCCACGCCCTCCATTGGTGCTATAACCACCTGATCATTCAGGGTTCCGGCGGCAAGCTGCGGACAGTGATGGACAGTGACCCCGTCCTCACCCGCTACGATATGGCAAGAGTGATCTATCACTTCTGGCTCTATGTCCTGCAGGGAAGTTAAAAAAGATGACCCCAACGGGGTCATCTTTTTTTGATGGAAACAAATTGGTTGCTTTGAAGTTCTATGATTTTACCCGTGATAGGGTGCGGGAATGTCAGTTTCACGGCGCAGAGCTGCTGATGGGGCAGACCGAAGCTGTCACTGCCGTACTGGGGGTCACCTAAAATGGGACAGCCCACATGGGCGCAATGGACCCGGAGCTGGTGGGTGCGTCCGGTGATGGGATGCAGCTCCAGATGGCTGTATGCATCAAACCTTTCCAAAATTCGGAAGTGAGTTTCCGCAGGCTGTCCGTCCTCCCGAACTTCCCGCAAAAGGCTGCCGCCGCCTCGTCTGGCGATGGGAAAGCGCCAGATACCATCCTGTTCTGAGGGAGCGCCCAGAACCAATGCCTCATAGGTCTTCTGTACTTGCCGTGCTTGGAGCAGTTCCATCATTTTGCCATGGATATGGGCGTTTTTGGCAAGGAGGACCACGCCGAAGGTGTCTCGGTCCAGTCGGCTGACGGGATGGACGGCGCAGGGCTGTCCGGTCCTAAGATAATAGCCGCTGACCAGGTTCGCCAATGTGCCTGTATCCCGATAGAAGGAGGGGTGCATCAAAAGTCCCGGGGGTTTATCGATTGCCAACAGACTTTCGTCCTCATAGAGAATATGTAATTCTCCGTCCTCAGGTGGAAATTCCGGCGGCCGTTCGTCCAGACAGACCCGGATGGTATCCCCTGCATGGAGAATGTGATCGGTATGGGCCGGTTGGTCGTTGACGAAAAAGGCGTTCTGCCACTTGAGCCGTTTGACCAGAGAGGAAGAAAGGGCCAGTTCCCTGCGGAGAAAGGTCAGAAGTTTCCCGTCCCGTTGGGCAATATACTTCAGTTCCATGGCAGCACCTCCTTTTCACCTATGATATCATATCACTGCTCGGTTTTCCAGAACTGCTTGACCATGATGGCGGCAATAGGGAACAGAATCATGCCCCAAAGACCAAGAAACCGGAAACCTGCATAGAGCGATAAAAGAGTCAGAAGCGGGTCAAGTCCCATCTGTTTGCCCAGCATACGGGGTTCCAGTGCCGTTCGCAGGAGGGCTGCCGCACCGTACAACAGCAGCAGTCCTACCCCCAGAAAAGAATTGCCCTGCAAAAAGGAGAGCAACCCCCATGGGACCAGAACCAGCCCTGTTCCGAGGGCAGGCAATGCATCCACCAGCGCTATGACCGTGCCAAAGAGCAGTGGATAATTGACACCCAGAACGAGGAAACCGGCTGTCAGCACCAATGCACACAGCCCCATGAGCTTCAGCTGGGCTTTGCACCAGCCGCCCAAAGTGTCCTTCAGCCGTGCCATGACCAGATCGAAGCGGTGACGCCATTTTTTCGGCAGCTTCTGATCGTAGAACTGCCGCAGCAAAGGCAGCTTGGCGGAAAGCATAAATCCGGAAAGCACCGCCGTCAGCAAAAACAGGGAGAGGTCAGGGATCTGCTTCAGAAGCCTTGTAACCAGATCGAAGACCCATGTATAGATTTTTTCGGCTAAGCCTGCCCCGCTGCGGAAGAATTCTTCGATGCCGGTCTCCAGAGCTTTGCCGATGCCATCGGGGAAACGGCCTGCCAATTCCAGCAGCCGCTGCTCCAGAGAAGCTGCCGGTGCTGCCAAAGTGCCCAGTAGAGAAGGCAGGGCACTGACGAAAGAGGAAAGCTCCTTCCATAAGAGATTGCAGGAAATGAAAAGAATCAGGGTGATGAGTACATAGACCGCCGTGACGCCGATACCGGCGCAGAGCCATCGGGGCATGGTGGTGCGGTTTTGCAGACGGGTCACTGCCGGTTCTGCCGCCAGTGCGATGACCAGACCAAAGGCAAAGGGCAGCAGCACCGGTCCCAAAAACCGCAGTGCAAGGAATGTACCTGCGATACCGGCGGTGCAGAGGAGTATTTTTTGCCACAACTTCTGTTTTTCCATAGATCCTCCCGGGAAAATATGTGTGAGTTGACAGTTGCAATCCAAAAAGAAATGGTGTATAGTATACCTCGATGTGAAAACATTTGATTTTCCACCAAGGACAAAACGAAAGAATGGAGGGTGAGATTTGGAGAAAACACCTAAATTCTTCATTGTGGAAGCCGCCGCTCTGCCGGAGATCTTCTTGAAGGTGGCAGAGGCCAAGCGAATGTTGGAGACCGGTGAGACCGATAAGGTCAACGAGGCCACCAAGGCTGTGGGCATCAGCCGCAGCGCATTTTATAAGTACCGGGACACCATTGCTCCCTTCCAGAATTTGATGGCAGGGCGAATCATCAACTTCCAGCTGATGCTGAAGAATAAATCCGGCGTGCTGTCGGCACTGCTTTCCAAGTTTGCCGAGTTTGGCGCCAATATCCTGACCATCAACCAGGCCATCCCCACCGGCGGCAGAGCCATGGTCACCGTCTCCGCAGAGACCGGTGAGCTGAACTGCTCCTTGGAGGAACTGCTCCATCACATCGAGGAGACCCCCGGCGTGGTGAAAGCGGAAATGGTTGCAGGCTGACAATTTAATATATCCCAAAATATGGGAGGACATACATCATGCGGAGTTTTCAGTATTATATGAAAACCGAGGTGGTCTTCGGTGCCGGTAAGGAAGCCGAGACTGCCAAGTTGGTAAAAAAGCACGGCGGCAGCCGTTGTCTGGTGGTCTATGGCGGCGGCAGTGCCGTCCGTTCCGGACTGCTGGAGCGGGTCTGCAAAGACTTGGAAGCTGCCGGGATCGCAGCCGAAACCTTCGGCGGAGTGCAGCCCAATCCCCGTCTGGAGCATGCCAGACTGGGTGTGGAGAAGGCCATCGCAATGGATGCCGACTTCCTTCTGGCAGTGGGCGGCGGCAGCGTCATTGACACCGCCAAGGCCATTGCCATCGGCAAAGCCAATGAGGGCACGGACATCTGGGATTTCTGGATGAAAAAGGCCACTGTGGAAAAGAGCCTGCCTGTGGGCGTGGTGCTGACTATTCCGGCTGCCGGCAGCGAGACCAGCGACTCGGCGGTGCTGACCAACGAGGAGATTTGCTCCAAGCGGGGTCTCAGCACTGACTTCAACCGTCCCGCCTTTGCAATTTTAGACCCCTGTCTGGCAGCCACCCTGCCTGCCTATCAGGTGGCCTGCGGTGTGACGGATATCCTCATGCACACATTGGATCGGTATTTCAACCCCGTTTCCGACAACAACCTGACCGATGCTCTGGCAGAGGCACTGTTGCGAGTGGTTCTGGAACACGGTCAGGCTGCGGTGAAAGACCCCTCCGATCTGAGTCACATGAGTGAGATCATGTGGGCCGGCAGCGTTTCTCACAACGGTCTTACCGGGCTTGGCGGAGAAAAGGATTTTGCCGTTCATCAGCTGGGTCACGGCATTAGTGCCAAGTACGATACCGCCCACGGGGCAAGCCTTTCTGCCGTATGGGGCAGTTGGGCAAAGGCCGTTGCCGATGCCGACGGATATGAGCGATTTGCCCGGTTTGCCAGAAATGTCTGGCAGGTGCAGGAGGCGGACGATGAAGCCGCTGCAAAGCTGGGCATTGAAAAGCAGGTGGCGTATTTCGCAGCCTTGGGTGTGCCTGTGGGTGTTTCCCAGCTGGGCTTCGGAAAGCTGCCGGAAAGCGATATAGAAGAATTGACTGCCCTGTGCAGTTACGATTATTCCAGAACCATCGGCGCATTCAAGGTTCTGAATGCAGATGCGATGAGAGAAATCTATCGCAATGCCAATTTCTAAGGAGGAACAACAATGATTTACGCAGCAGTTTTGGGCTTCGGCACCGTCGGCGGCGGTGTGGCGGAAGTTCTGACCATGAACAAGGATCTGCTGGCCAAGAAAATCGGTCAGCCCATGGAGCTGAAGTATATTCTGGATATTCGGGAGTTCCCCGACAGCCCCTTTGCCGATAAGATCGTCCATGATTTCGCCGTCATTGAAAACGATGACGATGTGAAGATCGTGGCAGAGTGCATCGGCGGTGCTACCCTGGCATATGAATTTGTCAAGCGGTGTCTGCTGGCCGGCAAGCATGTGGCTACTTCCAATAAGGAACTGGTTGCCACCAAGGGCTATGAGCTTCTGCAGATCGCCAAGGAGAAGCATGTCAACTTCCTCTTTGAGGCATCTGTCGGCGGCGGTATCCCCGTCCTGCGGCCTCTGTATTTTGATCTGGCAGGTAATGAGATCACCGAAGTTGCCGGTATCGTCAACGGTACCACCAACTATATCCTCACCAAGATGTTCACCGAAGGTGCTGCCTTTGAAGATGTTTTGAAGGACGCACAGGCCAAGGGCTATGCCGAGGCCAATCCCGCAGCCGATGTGGAAGGTCTGGACGCCTGCCGCAAGGCCTGCATTCTGTCCGCTCTGTCCTTCGGTTTCCATGTCTATCCCGACCAGGTGGCAACGGAGGGTATCACCTCCATCACCGCTGAGGATGTGGCTGTGGCTGCTGCCGGCGGCATGAAGATCAAGCTCCTGGGCAGAACGCTCAAGACTGCCGATGGCAAGGTCTGTGCCTATGTGGCACCCCACTACATTCCTATGTCCTGCCAGCTGGCCCATGTGGACGATGTGTTCAATGCACTGCTGGTCCGCGGCAATGCTGTCAACGAGACCATGTTCTACGGTCCCGGCGCAGGCAAGCTGCCTACCGCCAGCGCTGTGGTTGGCGATATGGTGGATGCCGCATGGCATCTGGATGCCCGCAGACCTCTGGACTGGAGCGACGCCCAGCCTGCAGCTATGATGGACAGCCGGGAACTGGCCCTGCCCTATGTGGTTCGCACCGATGCCCCTCAGGCTGAAGTGGAGGCCAAGCTGGGTAAGGCTGAGAAGCTGGGCAAGGACGGCTACAAGCTGTCTGCTCTCATGACGAAGGCCCAAATCGAGGCATCCGGCCTGCAGCTGACTGCAGTCCGTCCCATTTTCTGTTAAACGATCCCAAGGAGGGTTATTGATATGGCTTTGATCGTACAAAAATTCGGCGGCAGCTCTGTGGCTGACGCCCAGAAGATCCAGAATGTCTGCAATGTCATCACGAAGAAGTATGACGAAGGCAACGATGTGGTCGTGGTCCTGTCCGCACAGGGCGATACTACCGATGATCTCATCGAAAAGGCAAGGGAGATCAATCCCAACGCTTCCAAGCGTGAGATGGATATGCTTCTTTCCACCGGCGAGCAGATCTCCATTTCTCTGGCTGCCATGTGCCTGGAGAAGATGGGCTATTCTGCCGTCAGTCTCACCGGCTGGCAGGTGGGTATGGAGACCAACTCCGATTACTCCTCTGCCCGCATCCGCAAGGTAGAAGCCAGCCGTATCCGCAAGGAACTGGACAAGCACCGCATCGTGCTGGTGGCAGGTTTCCAGGGCATCAACAAGTATGGCGATGTGACTACCCTGGGCAGAGGCGGCTCCGATACCACTGCTGTGGCTCTGGCGGTTGCTCTGAAGGCCGACCTGTGCCAGATCTACACCGATGTGGACGGTGTCTACACCACCGATCCCAGAATCGTCCCCAATGCCCACAAGCTGGACGAGATCACCTATGATGAAATGCTGGAACTGGCCTCTCTGGGTGCTCAGGTCCTGCACAACCGCTCTGTGGAGCTGGCTAAGCGTTATCGCATTGAGATGGAAGTTCTCTCGAGTTTCTCCGGTAATCCCGGTACCATTGTCAAGGAGGCAGTTAAAGTGGAAAAAACTTATATCAACGGTGTTGCTCAGGATAAGAAGATTTGTAAGGTTGCCGTCGTCGGTCTGAAGAATGTCCCCGGCATGGCTTATCAGCTGTTCGGTCTGCTGGCAAAGCATAAGATCAATGTGGATATCATTCTCCAGTCCATCGGTCGTGACGAGGAAAAGGATATCACCTTCACCATCGGCGAAGGCGATATGGAGCTGTGCCGCAAGGTCATGGAAGAAAACAAGGACACCTTGGGCTTCCGCAAGTACAGCATGCGCAACGATGTTTCCAAGGTCTCCATCGTCGGTTCCGGTATGGTCAACAACCCCGGCATCGCAGCCTCCATGTTCGAGGCTCTCAGCCAGGCCAACATCAACATCCACATCATCTCCACCTCCGAGATCAAGGTCTCCGTTCTGGTGGATAAGGCCGACTCCGAGCGTGCCGTCCGTGCTATCCACGATAAGTTCTTCGATTAATCGAATAAAAAATAAGGGCTTCCCCAAAGGGAAGCCCTTATTTTTTGCAAATCATTATGTGGGTTTTTGTTATTTGTATTCGCCGTGGCAGATGCCTTCATTGGCACAGCCGCCGCAGCCGCAGGAGCAGCCGCCCTTGCCGGCTTTTTTTGCTTTGATCCGGGAGACGATGACAGCGATCACTGCCACAGCGACCAGAACCAATACGATAATGGTGGGGATGTTCATGGGATCACCTCTTGAAGGGGCTGCGCCGGAGGCTTTGGGAGGAAGACCTCCGGCGCAGTGGATCAACGGGCGTGGATGCTGAGCGTGTCAGCAGTCAGCCCTTCGTACTTGTTTTTGCGAACCAGCAGCCAGAGCAGTGCGATCAGAACTACCATGGCGATGGCAGTCCAGATGGAGAACACACCGCCTGCCAACAGACCCAGCTGATAGACGATCAGGGAAATGGCATAGGCGAAGCCGCACATCCAGCCGATGGCTGCCCAGGTCCACTTGGCGTTGTTCATCTCTCTGCGAATGGCGCCGATGGCGGCAAAGCAGGGAGCACAGAGCAGGTTGAAGATCAGGAAAGAGAAGGCAGCCAGCTTGCTGCCGCCGAAGAACTCCAGACCGATGATGGACAGGTTGGAATCCATGGCCTCCACAGCCTCGAAAGCCCAGTCGGCGTCTGCCATGGAGCTAAGGGAGCCGAAGGTGCCGACCACTTCTTCCTTGGCGACCAGACCCAGAACGGTGGCAACGGCGGCCTGCCAGGAGTCAAAGCCCAGGGGGGCGAACAGGAAGGCTACGGCAGTGCCTATGACTTCCAGAATGGAGGCGCCGCCTGTTTCTTCGGTGATGTAGTGGAAGCCGCCCTCAAAGGACAGAGAGTTCAGCACCCAGATGGCAACGGAGGCTGCCAGAATGACGGTGCCGGCTCGCTTGATAAAGCTCCAGCCCCGCTCCCAGGTGGCACGAAGGACATTGCCGGGAACAGGCAGGTGGTAGGCGGGCAGCTCCATGACAAAGGGAGCAGGCTGACCTGCAAAGGCCTTGAATTTTTTGAGAATGATGCCGGAGACCACCACGGCGGCCATGCCGATGAAGTAAGCGGCTGTGGCGACCCATGCACTGCCGCCGAAGAGGGCAGCTGCAATGAGACCGACGATGGGGGTCTTGGCACCGCAGACCATGAAACCGGTGGTCATAATGGTCATTTTGCGATCCCGCTCAGATTCAATGGTACGGGAGGCCATGATGCCGGGAACACCGCAGCCGGTGGCTACCAGCATAGGAATAAAGCTCTTGCCGGAAAGACCGAACTTGCGGAAAATGCGGTCCATGATAAATGCTACACGGGCCATGTAGCCGCAATCTTCCAACAGGGCCAGCAGCAGGAACAAAATGAGCATCTGGGGAACAAAGCCAAGGACAGCGCCTACGCCGCCGACGATGCCGTCTGCGATCAGGCTTACCAGCCATGCCGCAACACCCATACTTTCCAGCAGAGCAGTGACACCGGGGACGATCCACTCACCAAACAGTATATCATTCATGAAGCCCACAGTCCAGTCACCGATGGTGCCAATGGAAATAGTATACACCAGATACATGACAATGGCAAATATGGGCAGAGCCAAGATCCGATTGGTGACGATCTTGTCGATCCTGTCAGACACCGTAAGTCCGTGGCTGGGGGCTTTTTTCCTGACGGAACGGGTGATGATAGAGGAAATGTAGCTGTACCGCTGGTTGGTGATGATGCTTTCGGCGTCATCGTCCAGTTCGGTCTCGCAGTCTGCAATATGTTCTTCCAGATGGGAATGGAGCTCTGCATCCAGATTCAGGTCTGCCAGAACCTTCTCATCCCGCTCAAAGAGCTTGATGGCGTACCACCGGAGCAGATGGGCGTCTACCTTCTGGGAAATGGATTCTTCAATATGCGCCAGCGCATGTTCCACAGAACCGGTGAACACATGGGGCAGTTCGCCCTTCTTGGCGGTCTGGGCCAGAGCAACTGCTTCTTCAGCGGCAGCCACAGTGCCTTCATTTTTCAATGCACTGATCTCCACCACTTTGCAGCCCAGTGCCTGAGACAGCTTCTGGGTATCGATCCGGTCGCCGTTCTTCCGAACCACATCCATCATATTGATGGCTACCACAACGGGGATGCCCAATTCAATGAGCTGAGTGGTCAGATACAGGTTGCGCTCAATATTGGTGCCGTCCACGATGTTCAAGATGGCATCGGGCTTCTCGTTGACCAGATAGGTCCGTGCCACCACCTCTTCCAGCGTGTAGGGAGACAGGGAATAGATGCCGGGCAGATCCTGAATGATCACATCCCTGTTGGATTTCAGCTTGCCTTCTTTTTTCTCTACGGTGACACCGGGCCAGTTGCCCACATATTGATTGCTGCCGGTCAGGGTATTAAACAAGGTGGTCTTGCCGCAGTTGGGATTGCCCGCAAGGGCGATTTTGATTTGCATGGTGTATGCTCCTCTCAATGTTAGCTAAGACTAACTTTCTGCTAAAAAATTAAACCAGTTCGATCATTTCTGCGTCGGCCTTGCGGACGGACAGCTCATAACCGCGGACATTCAGTTCCATGGGGTCCCCCAGAGGGGCTACTTTGCGGATCTGGATCTCCACGCCTTTGGTAATACCCATGTCCATGATTCGCCGCTTCACCGGACCGGTACCGTGAAGCCGGGCGACGGTGACGGTTTCGCCGACCTTGGCATCTTTTAAAGTTTTCATCGCTTTTCTCCTTTATACCATAATGCGGTTAGCCATGGAGCGGTCCAGAGCCACACGGCTGTCCCGAACCTGCAAAATGACGCTTCCGCCGATTTGCGTGATGACACTGACTGTGGTATCCACCACAAAGCCCAGCTCTGCCAGATGCAGGCGGATCTCGTCTTTACCTGTAATTTTGCGAATGGTGCAAACATCGCCTGCGTTTGCCATGGTTATGGGCATCATGGGAGTTCCTCCATCTGCCAGTTAGAGATAACTAACCAACTGGACTTAAAATGCGGTTAGGCATACCTAACCATTAACTAAGAGGAGTTTATCATAACTAACCGACCTTGTCAACAGCAAAATGGAAAAAGTTTCATAAAAAAGGTGCGCCTGTAAGGCGCACCCGGATGTTATAGATAGCTTTCGATCTGCGCTCTGGTGGGCAGGGATTCAATGGCACCCTTGCTCTGGACGCAGAGCCAGCCGCTGACATTGCCATAGGTCATGGCCTGTTCCAGCAGAGGACGGGTCAGCTGCTTCGTGGAGGAAATGCCGTTGATTCTCAGGCAGGAGAGGAAGCCGCCCCAGAAGGCGTCACCGGCGCCGGTGGCATCCACACAGACGGCTTTTCTGCCGGGGATATCGAAGACTTCGCCACCGAAGAAGCACCGTGCGCCCTTGGAGCCAAGGGTCTCAATGACCACGGAAATGCCGTTTTCCGCCATGACTGCCGGGATGCTTTCTTCACCGCCCAGCATGTCTGCCTCCTCATCGGAAATTTTCAGCAGATCCACATAGGGGAGAATTTTCTTCACATAGGCAGTACAATCGTCCTTGGTGTCCCACATGACATTGCGATAGTTGATATCGAAGCTGACCAGCTTGCCCAGTTCATGGCCGAGACGGAGGGCTTTCACGGTGGCCTTGTCCACAGGGGTGGCGGAGAGGGTCACGGAACCGGCATGGACCATGACGGCCTCAGCGATGTCGGATTCCTTCACATCCTCTTCGGCCAGAAGCATATCGGCACCGGGCTTGCGGACGAAGGTGAAGCTCCGATCGCCGTCAGGAGCCAGGGTAACGATAGCCATGGTGGTGACGGCTTCGGTGCAGAGCTGGGGATGGAGAGCGGTAACCTTGTTTTCTTTCAGAGTTTCCATGAGAAAACGACCGAAATCGTCATCGCCCACGCTGCAGCACATGCCAACCTGCAGACCGTTTCTGGCAGCGGCAATGGCCACATTGGCAGGGGCACCGCCGGCTTTGCGGATATAACTGAAAGGTTCGCTGCCGGGAATGAAATCGATGAGCAATTCACCGATGCTGTAAAGATCCATCATAGTCGAAACCTCCTGTTTTTTCTTGATTTTACCCTAACATAAGGTTTGATAAAAGTCAACAAAGGGTTTCCCGGCCTGCAGGGAAACCCTTTGGATATCTATGTATTGGCGGAGTGCTTACTCCGCCTGTTTGGTTTAGTTGTTGCAGCTGCGGGCGCAGGGGTTGCAGGTGTTAAGACCGTTGCAGCCGCAGGTGTTGTTGCCGGAGACATTGCCGCAGGAGTGGCAGCCACAGCCGCAGGTGCTGGTGCCGCCTACATTGCCGCAGGAATGGCAGCCGCAGCCACAGGTGTTGGTGCCGCCTACGCTGCCGCTTTCGCAGCAGGGATTGCAGCAGGAATTGGAAACGAAGTCGGGGAACTGAATACCGGAAACACCGTTCCAGGTGGTCCAGTTGCAGGAGTTACAGGAATTGCAGGCCATAAAAAGTCCTCCTCCGCATAATGTACGGAATTTTCTTCCGCATGACATCTTATGTCGGAGGAGGGGTTTTGTGCGAAACTTATTCCATGGTTTCGTGGGTGGTTTTCATGCCCATGGTGCGGCTCTCGGGACGGAGGATCACATCGCCGTTGGAGACAGCACCCTTCACCGGAGGCACCGGATGGTCACGCAAGTCGTGAACTGCCGGATTGTCCTGCTTTTTATTCATGGTATCACCTCACGGATAGGGTTTGCTTCCGTGGGTTTTCTTATACGTTTTTCACCAATTCGGCAATATCTGCATATCGCTCATTGATTTTGCCGTAATTTTCCCGTTTATGGGGGACAAGGCAGTTGGAGCAGTCCTTATAACCCTCGGGGGTATAGGAAAAGTTGCCGCCGCACTTGTTGCCCAAGGCGTAGAGGGGGCAGTAGCAGAAGAGGCAGTTGAAGTTTTCGGCATTGGCACCCTTATGACAGGGGAAGAATTCACATTCTGTATTCTGAAAATAGGAAAAGTGTTTGTCCTTCCAGTCCATAACTTACCTCCTCAGTTTCCCGGGCAGGTCGGCATCCGGGGTCACATAGACGGTGTTGTATTCGTGATAGATGACCATGCCCGGTTTACCGCCCACAGGCTTTTTCACCTGCTTCACAGGGGTCACATCCACGGGGACATTCTGACTCTCTTTCGCTTGGGAATAGAAAGCTGCCAGCATGGCGGCTTCTGTGACGGTGGAATCGGGCGGTCGGACACCGCCGCAGGTGATGACCACATGGCTGCCGTGGAGCTTCTGGACATGGAGCCACAGGTCGCCCTTGGCGCTTTGCTTCAAGGTCAGTTCATCATTCTGGCGGTTGTTCCGGCCCACACGGATGGGATAGCCGTCAGAGGAAAGAAATTCCATGGGCTTGCTGGGGGGCAGCTTCATGGATTTTTTTCGATCCGTATCCCGGACATAGCCGCCCTGCACCAGCTCCAGACGGATCTCCGAAACATCCTTTTCCGTCTCAGCCCGCTGGAGTTCCTCCAGAATGGACTGGAGATAGGTCAGCTCTGTTTCGCCCTTGGCGATCTGCTCTGTGAGCATTTTTTCTGCATTCTTGGCACGGGTGTAGTCCTTATAGAACTTGGCTGCATTCTGCTGGGGGGAAAGCTGAGGGGAGAGGGGAATATCCACCTCTTTCATGTCCATGTCATAGAAATCCACGGCGGTCAGCTTGGTCTGACCTCTGGTCATGGCGTGGAGATTGGCGGTGACGATATCCCCCAACTGCCGCAGGCGCTCCCGGTCTTTGGCAGAGGTCAGTTCCTTCCGCTGGACTTCCAGCTTCCGCCGGGTGCGGTTTGCCAGATTGGAAACGGTCTTGGTCAGGGTCTGGGTCTTTTGCCGCATACGGTCGGAGTGGTCCCGCTGGGCATAGAAGCCGTCCAGCAGGGCAGAAAAACTGTCAAAAATCCGGGTCTCCAGAAAATCTCCGTACTGACGGATGGGACGGAAGGAGAAATCGGAAGGTCTGCCTTCCTTGCAGACCATGACCGGTGTGGGAGAAACTGTCAAATTTTGGAAATGTTCATAGAGCGCCTTGGCGGCGGCGGAGCGGGTCTCGGGAGACATCTCACCGATCTGGGCATCCACAGCGGCGAACAGGTCGTGGGAAAGCTCCCGGCACACCAGAGGGGAAAGTCCGCCGAAGGTGTCCAGCAGCCACTTGTCAAACTGCTTTTCGCCCTCCACGGACAAAAGCAAGGCTTCCAGCTCCTCCAAAGTCACCTCGGCAGGGTTCTGCTTTTGAAGGGCAGGGGGTTCGTGATAAAACAGACCGGGCAGCACCTGCCGCTGCTCGGACATCTCAAAATCCACACGGCGCAGGCAGTCCAGAATTCTTCCGTCACTGCCCAGCAGGATCAGGTTGGAGTTCCGTCCCATCAGCTCCAGAATCAAATGCTTCTGGGCGGCTTCACCCATTTCATCGGTGCAGTCCAAGGTAATGTCCACCAATCGCTCCATAGGCGGCTGCCGCAGAGAGACGATCCGTCCGCCGGAAAGATGCTTGCGAAGCAGCATACAGAACATGGGCGGCTGGGCAGGATTTTCCAGAGGTACTGTGGTCAGATGGAGCCGGGGCGAGCCGGAGGAGGCGGAGAGCAGCAGCCGTCCGTTGCCCTTTGCTCCGTGGAACTGCAATAAGACCAGATCTCTGGCAGGCATTTGGATCTTGTCGATTCGGCTGCCCACCAAGGTTTCCGTCAATTCCTTTGTAACGGCGGAGAGAAATACGGCATCAAAGGGCATGGTCATCCTCCATGGTCATGGTGAAAAGTTCGTTGATCCGCTCCCGGCGACCCAGCAGATACAGACTGCCGAAGAGACACTCCAGACCGGTGGCTTTGGAATATTCCTCGTGGGTGGCGTTTTTCGGCACGCCGTGGACATGGGCGTTCCGACCCCGACGGTAAAAATCGGTCTCCTCCTCCGTCAGTAGAGGCAGCAGACGATCCATCCGCTTTGCCTGTGCCGGGGCGGACACATAGGCCACGGTCTCCTTGTGGAGAGACTTGACCTTGACGCCACCGTGGGTGCAGAGCCATGTCCGCACCAGCAGTTCAAAGACTGCATCGCCGCAGTGGGCCAGACCCAATGCGCTGATCTGATTGATATCCCGCAGTTCCATCTGCGGCTCAAAATAATTCGTCATGGAATTCTCCTTGGCGCAGGCTCGCCAGAATATAAGGCTTCTGCAATAATTTGCCCAGTTTTTTGCCTGTTTCGATGGCTTCCGGGTCATCTGCCTGATTGAGGATATAAGAATCAGCCAAATTTTCCGTATTCAGAACTTTGGCTGCCAGTTCCGGGGTGACAACATCAGTCAAATGGGCATTGCAGAGCCTGGCATACTGTTCCGGGCGGTGGGCAGCTTCCCGGATCCGCTGACCCAAACCGGAAAGACCCACCACACCGATGACCTGCCCGGCACAGGCGGGAATCACAGGTTCATAGGGCAGATGGGCCTTCAAGGGCAGTCTTTTGGAACCGTCGGCCTCCACCAACACGAAGTCGGCAAGGGCGGACAATTCTTCAAAGGACTGGATGGGAGCGGTCAGTTTGCCGTTTTCTGCCGGTGTGCCCATGCAGATGCACTTTGCAGGCATCTTGGTGATGGGTTCGGTGACCAACGGCAGACCCTCCGCAGGATAAATATGGGTGGAAGTACAGACGATGACCGAGCCCGGCAGCTGACGACACAGCTTTTCAATGAGCGTGGTCTTACCGCCGGAACCGATGATGGCGGTGACGCCCTTACTGATCTTGACCAATGGTATCCACCTCGTAGGGCGTGGACTGGTAGACAAAGTAGTTCAGCCAGTTGGTGTAGAGCAGGTTGGCATGGCTTCTCCAGCGGACCAGAGGCTCCTGCGTATCGTCATCGTTGGGGAAGTAGTTTTTCGGCACTTCGATGGGCAGACCGGCATTCTTGTCCCGGAGGTACTCCAGCTTCAGAGTCTCGGGGTCGTACTCGGAATGACCGGTGATGAACACCTGCCTGCCGCCCTCTGTCTGCATGGCGTAGAGACCGGCTTCTTCGGACTCTGCCAGAATCTTGATTTCCGGCACAGCCGCTACATCCTCTCTGCGGATGGCGGTATGACGGGAGTGGGGCACATAGAACACATCGTCAAAGCCACGCATGAGGATGGGGTTCTTATAGGTGACCTTATGAGGGAACACACCGAACATTTTTTTGTCCAGAGGGTATTTGTCAATGCCGAAATGGTAGTACAGACCGGCCTGTGCGCCCCAGCAGATGTGGAAGGTGCTGTGGACATGGGTCTTGGTCCATTCCATGATGCGGCAAAGCTCGTCCCAGTAGTTCACTTCTTCAAAGGGCATCTGCTCCACCGGTGCGCCGGTGATGATCATGCCGTCAAAATACTGGTTGGCGATCTCGTCAAAGGTCTTGTAGAAAGCCAGCATGTGCTCCTCAGAGGTGTTCTTGGACTTGTGGGAACTGACCTGCACCAGTTCCAGCTCCACTTGCAGAGGGGTGTTGCCCAGAAGACGGGAAAGCTGGGTCTCTGTGACGATCTTGGTGGGCATCAGGTTCAAAAGGGCAATCCGCAGAGGACGGATGTCCTGGGTCTCTGCCCGGGCTTCGTGCATGACGAAGATATTTTCGCTTTCCAGAATTTGCTGGGCAGGTAAGCCGTTGGGAATTTTAATGGGCATGGCAATGCCCTCCTGTTATCAGATTTTGTTCAGGGCCTGAGTCAGGTCGGCGATGATATCCTCCACATTCTCAATGCCAACGGAGAAACGAACCATCTCCGGCACGATGCCGCCGGCGATGAGCTGCTCATCGGTCAGCTGGCGGTGGGTGGTGGAGGCAGGATGGAGGACGCAGGTTCTGGCATCGGCCACATGGACCACGATCTGAGCCAGCTTCAGGCTGTCCATCAGCTCCATGGCAGCTGCTCTGCCGCCCTTGACACCGAAGGAGACCACACCGGGTGCGCCCTTGGGCAGATACTTGGTGGCAAGGTCGTAATACTTGTTGCTCTCCAGCAGGGGGTAGTTGACCCATGCGACCTTTTCATGACCTTCCAGGAACTTGGCAACGGTCAGCGCATTTTCGCTGTGCTGCTTCATGCGGCAGGCCAGAGACTCCAGACCCAAATTCAGCAGGTAGGCTGCAATGGGCTGGGGGGTGCAGCCAAAGTCACGCATCAGCTGGACACGGGCCTTGGTGATATAAGCGGCTTTGCCGAAGTTTTCGGTGTAGATGACGCCGTGGTAGCTTTCGTCCGCTTCTGTCAGTTCGGGATACTTGCCGGCGGCAGCCCAGTCGAAGTTGCCGCTGTCCACAATGACGCCGCCCACCACATTGGCATGGCCGTCCATATACTTGGTGGTGGAGTGGGTGACGATATCGGCGCCGTATTCAAAGGGGCGGCACAGCAGAGGGGTAGCAAAGGTGTTGTCCACGATGAGGGGCACATTGTGCTTGTGGGCCAGCTTGGCATAGCGCTCAATGTCCAGAACCGTCAGAGCGGGGTTGGCCACGGTCTCGCCAAAGACCAGACGGGTGTTCTCATCGAAGAGGGCTTCAAATTCCTCATCGGACATATCGTCTCTGGCGTAGCGGACTTCGATGCCCATTCTTGCCATGGTAACGGAGAACAGGTTGATGGTGCCGCCGTAGATGTTGTTCAGAGAAATGAAATTCTGACCCTGGCAGCAGATGTTGAAAATGGCCATGAAGCTGGCTGCCTGACCGGAGGAGGTCAGCATGGCGCCGACGCCGCCTTCCAGATCGGCGATCTTGTCTTCCACAAAGGCCACGGTGGGGTTGGAAATGCGGGTATACATGTGACCGGCGGCTTCCAGATCGAACAGCTTGCCCAGTTCCAGGGCGCTGTCATATTTATAGGTAGTGCTCTGATAGATGGGCATGGTACGGGGCTGACCGTTTTCGGGGCGGTAGCCGGACTGCAGGCACTTGGTTTCGGGTTTCATAAGTATCGACTCCTTTATATAAGGTTATGATTATTCTACTTTTTTAGCCATACAATGTCAAGACAGGGCTTTCCTGAGAAAACCTGTTTTCTGGGTGAAGAAATACAGGGGAACGCCCAGAATATACATGACGACTGCTTCTCCGAAGCCTACCTGCAAAGCGGCGGTGGCAAAGCCCACGGCCAGATTGCCGGGGAACAGGACAAATGCCAGCATACCGCCTACGATGACGGCATTGCAGAGGATATTGGGCAGGGGCATGAGCCATGGATTTCTGCATCTGGCTGTCCAGAGACAGGCCAGGGCCGTGGCGGCAGTGCCGATGATCATATCCAAGGCCGTGACGGTGGAAAAAAGGTTGGCAAGGAAGCAGCCCAGAGTGATGCCGATACCGAGGGTCGGTTCCAGACAGCACAGGACGATCAAGGCCTCCGACAGGCGGAACTGCACCAGTCCGAAGGACAGGGGCGCAGTGAGAATGGTGATGGCGGCATAGAGGGCGGCCACGATGGCGCAGGCGGTGAGTTTGCGGATGTTTTTCATATTGATTTCCCTTTCCGGGGAACAAAAAAGATGGGTACAGCAATAGCCCCATCCCCGTCCCGAGTTTTGTTTAACGACAGGATGGCTACGAATGAACTGTCGGTTATGAATTTACCTTATTCTATGAAGAAAAAACAAGAATGTCAAGTTTTTTCACTTGACAAACCGGATTCTTTTGCTATAATAATCAAGCTGTCAAGCAGAAAACCTTGAAAGGCGGGAGGTCAACCCATGAAACACAACGCATTGGAAATGACCCTGCTGCTTGACTATTACGGCGAATTGCTCACTGAAAAGCAGCGAACCTGCTTTGACTTATATTATAACCAAGACTTGTCCCTGGGCGAGATCGCGGAGGAGGCCGGCATTTCCCGGCAGGGCGTCCACGACTCTCTGGCAAGGGCAGAGGCGGCGCTGGCAGCCATGGAAGAAAAAACCGGCTGCATTGCCAGAGCCAAGGCTGTGCAGGAGGCTGCCCAGACCATCACCGACGCGGCGGAGCGGCTTTTGCAGGTGCCCGGTGCAGAGGAACTGGCAAAGGTCATTCTGAAAGCCGCCGCAGATATGAAGGAGTAATCAATGGCATTTGAAGGATTGACAGAGAAAATCTCTGCCGCGTTCAAAAAGCTCCGGGGCAAAGGCCGTCTCTCTGAGGCCGATGTCAAGGCTGCCATGCGGGAGATCCGCCTGGCTCTGCTGGAAGCCGATGTCAGCTACAAGGTCGTCAAGGACTTTGTGAATAAGGTCTCCGAGCGGGCTGTTGGCACCGATGTGCTGGAGAGCCTGTCCCCGGCGCAGATGATCGTCAAGATCGTCAATGAAGAACTGACCGCCCTCATGGGCAGTGAGAATCAAAAGCTGCAGCTTGCCTCTCAGCCCCCTACGGTGGTCATGCTGGTAGGTCTGCAGGGTGCAGGTAAGACCACCAACGGCGCAAAGCTGGCAGGTCTGTTCAAGAAACAGGGCCGTCGGCCTCTGCTGGTCGCCTGCGATATCTACCGCCCCGCTGCCATCAAGCAGCTGCAGGTGGTAGGCGAAAAGCTGGAGATCCCCGTCTTTGAAATGGGTCAGACCAACCCCGTGGAGATCGCAAAGGCTGCCATGGCTCACGCAGTCCGTCACGGCAACGATATGGTCTTCCTGGATACGGCAGGCCGCCTCCATGTGGATGAGCAGCTCATGGAAGAGCTGAAGGCCATCAAGGCTGAGGTCAAGCCCCATGAGATCCTGCTGGTGGTGGATGCCATGACCGGTCAGGACGCAGTCAATGCCGCCCAGAGCTTCAATGAGTGGCTGGATATCGACGGCGTCATGCTCTCCAAGCTGGATGGCGATGCCAGAGGCGGTGCGGCACTGTCCGTCAAGGCAGTCACCGGCAAGCCTATCAAGTTCGCCGGTATCGGCGAAAAGCTGGATCAGATCGAGCCCTTCCATCCCGAACGGATGGCTTCCAGAATTCTGGGCATGGGCGATGTGCTGACCCTCATTGAAAAAGCTGAGCAGGCATTGGATCTGAAAAAGGCCGAGGAACTGGAGCAGAAGCTCCGGAAAAATAAATTCACCTTGCAGGATTATTACGACCAGATGTCCCAGATCAAGAATATGGGCAGTATGGAAGATATCCTGGGCATGATGCCCGGCATGGGCAACCTGAAAAATGTGAAGATCGATGAAAAGGCCATGGCAAGAACAGAGGCCATCATCCTCTCCATGACCCCCTATGAAAGGGAGAATCCCAACTGCCTTGGAAACAGCCGCAAGAAGCGCATTGCCGCCGGTGCCGGTGTCAAGGTGGAGGAGATCAACAAGCTGCTGAAATCCTTTGAGGCCATGAACAACATGATCAAGCAGTTCTCCGGCCCCGGTGCAGCCAAAAAAATGAAGAAGCTGCAGCGCAGCATGGGCGGCGGCTTCCCCGGAATTCCCGGTTTTTAACGGATCACTTCGTGGATAACACGACGAGATAGAAAAATCAAAATGTTTAATATTTTTTGGAGGTAAATTACTATGGTTAAGATCAGACTGAGAAGAATGGGCGCCAAGAAGGCTCCTTTCTACAGAATCGTTGTCGCTGACTCCCGCAGCCCCCGTGATGGCCGCTGCATCGAAGAGATCGGCACCTACGATCCCCTGACCAACCCCGCTACTGTCACTGTGGACGCCGAGAAGGCTCAGGCTTGGATCAAGAACGGCGCTCAGCCCACCGACACTGTCAAGGCTCTGCTGAAGAAGGCTAATGTCCTGTAATTCCTGAATAAGGAGAAAGACCATGAAGGAACTTTTGCTGTATATGGCAAAGAATCTGGTCGACAATCCCGATGCCGTGACTGTCACGGAAATTGAAGGCGAGACCACCACTCTGGAGCTCCGTGTGGCTCCCGAGGATATGGGTAAGGTTATCGGCCGTCAGGGCCGTATTGCCAAGGAGATCCGCACCATTATCAAGTCCGTCGCTCAGCGCGAAGGCAAGAAGGTCTCCGTGGAGATCGTCGACTGAGAAAAAAGTACAGCTGGGGATGCAGCGGGGGCTGTTTGT
>JAZNNW010000011.1:0-4579 GCA_045580485.1 Candidatus Avilachnospira sp.
AAAGCCCGAGGACTGTGTGGATGAAGAGGCCTACCTCCGCATGATGTCGCCCTGTCTGCTGCTGGGCGGCTTGGTGTGGGCTCTTTCCGGTGCTGTGGGTCTGGCAAACAGTCAGTGGCACTTTTTCACAGAGCGGTTGGCGGATCGTTTTGCCATCGGCAGTACCATCCTGTGCGTGGTGGCGGTGGCGGTCTATCTCATCGTCTGGCTGAGAGCCAGAAAACGCTATTGGGTCCTATGAAAAAGCATATTATTCGAATCCTTTGCATCCTGTTGGCTTTGGGTATTGGGGTACTGGTTCTCAACGGTCATGTAAAGCACACCGCTTCGGACTATATCCTTTCGGCAGAAGCGGCGCAGGAACTGGATGCAGACTGTATTCTGGTTCTGGGCTGCGGCGTTCGCCCCGATGGAGAACCTTCCCTGATGCTCCGGGATCGGCTGGATATGGGCCTTGCCCTCTATGAAGCCGGTGCGGCACCCAAACTGCTCATGTCCGGCGACCACGGACGGCAGGAATATGACGAAGTCAACGCCATGAAGGACTATGCCATGGCAGCCGGTGTGCCCTCCGAGGATGTGTTCATGGATCATGCCGGGTTCTCTACATACGAGAGCATGTACCGGGCAAGGGATGTGTTCTGTGCAGAGAAGGTCATCATCGTCTCCCAGCAGTATCACCTCTACCGGGCGGTCTACGATGCCCGGGCCTTGGGACTGGAAGCCTACGGCGTGGCGGCGGAGGATGTGGCATACTTGGGTCAGACCCTCCGGGATGTCCGTGAAATTCTGGCAAGGAATAAGGACTTTTTCTACTGCCTGTTCCGTCCGGAACCTACATTTTTAGGCGAAGCCATCCCTGTTTTTGGCGATGGAAACGCTACCAACGGATAAATAAAATCCTCGAAGGTTCTTTACCTTCGGGGATTTTCTGTGGTATAATCAAAATAGAATCGAATGTTTAGGGGGAAAACCGCCTATGATGACCATAAAAAATTATGTCCGGGCACAAAGTCTGGAAGAAGCCTATACCCTTAACCAGAAGCGCAGCAGCCGTGTTCTGGGCGGTATGGTGTGGCTGAAGATGACCAAAAGCAATGTGGGCACTGCCATCGACCTGTGCGATCTGGGTCTTGATACCATTGAAGAAACAGAAGACGAATTCTCCATCGGTGCCATGGTTACCCTCCGTCAGCTGGAAACCCATGCGGCCTTCAATGCCTATACCCAAGGGGCCGCAGCAGCTTCTGTCCGGGATATCGTGGGTGTTCAGTTCCGCAACTGCGCCACTGTAGGCGGCAGTATTTTCGGCCGTTTCGGTTTCTCCGATGTGCTGACCTTCTTCCTGACCACCGACTGCACCGTGGAACTCTACAAGGGCGGCATGGTGCCTCTGGCTGAATTTGTAACCATGAAAAAGGATCGGGATATTCTGGTGCGGCTCCATGTGAAAAAGACCCCCGGCAAGTTCGTCTACCGGGCTGTCCGCAATGCCCGTACCGACTTCCCCATCCTCACCTGCGCCGTGTCGGAAACAGACGGTACTTACCGGGCAGTGTTCGGTGCCAGACCTGCCAGAGCCATGGTCATCACCGATGAGAAAGGCCTGCTGAAAACCGGTCTGACAGAAGAGAACATCCTGAAATTTGCCGAATACGCGGCAAAAACTGTCCCCACAGGGAAGAATTTGAGAGGCTCCGCCGCCTACCGCACCAAGCTGGTGCAGGTGGAATGTGAGCGGGCGCTGCGGCAGCTGGGAGGTATGGCATAATGGAAATCAAGATCACACTCAACGGCAAACCGGTGACTGCCTCCATCGAGGCCGATACCCTGCTGCTGGATTTCGTTCGCAGTCAGGGCTGCCTCAGCGTCAAGCGTGGCTGTGAGACTGCCAACTGCGGTCTTTGCACCGTCCTCATGGACGATGTGCCGGTGCTGTCCTGCTCCATGTTGGCAGCCCGTGCCGATGGTCATAAGATCACCACCTTAGAGGGCTTGCAGGAGGAAGCTGCCGACTTCGTAGGCTTTATTGCCGATCAGGGCGCCGAGCAGTGCGGCTTCTGCAACCCCGGCTTCGTCATGAATACCATTGCCCTGCTTCGGGAAAACCCCGACCCCACCGATGATGAAATCAGAAGTTTTCTGGCAGGCAACCTCTGCCGCTGCTCCGGCTATGAAGGGCAGCTCAGAGGCATCCGTGCCTATCTGGACAGCCGCAAGGGCTAAGGAGGCTGACATGGATATTAAGAACTTCAAAACCGTTGCCCAGCCTGTCCGCAAAAAGGATGCTATGCAGGTGCTTCTGGGCAAACCGGTCTATACGGACGATGTGACACCCCAGAACGCACTGGTGGTGAAGCTCCTCCGCTCCCCTCATGCCAATGCCATGATCCGCTCCATCAAGACGGATGTGGCTATGAAAGTCCCCGGCATGGTGGCAGTGTATACCTGGGAAGATGTGCCGAAAAACCGCTTTGCCATTGCCGGACAGACCTATCCCGAGGTCTCACCCTATGACCGCCTGATTTTGGACCGCCATGTGCGCTATGTGGGCGATCCCGTTGCCATTATTGCCGCCGAGACAGAAAAGGCCGCCCACAAGGCCATGAAGCTCATCAAGGTGGACTATGAGGTTCTGGAGCCGGTGCTGGATATGCACAAGGCACTGGATAACCCCATTCTGGTCCATCCGGAGGAAGACTGGTTCCCACCCATCGATGTGGGCGGCAGCGCCAAGCGGAACTTGGTTTCTTCCGACTGCACGGAAACCGGCGATGTGGAGGCAGTCCTGAAGGATTGCGACATCGTCATTGAGCATACCTTCCACACCAAGGCCAATCAGCAGGCCATGATGGAGACCTTCCGCACCTACACGGAGATGGATACCTACGGACGCATCCATGTGGTTGCCTCCTCTCAGATCGTGTTCCATGCACGGCGCATCATTGCAAGAGCACTGGATATCCCCAAGAGCCGTGTCCGTGTGGAAAAGCCCAGAATCGGCGGCGGCTTCGGTGCCAAGCAGTCGGCAGTCTGTGAATTCTATCCTGCCTTCGTGACCCTCAAAACCGGTCGTCCTGCCAAGCTGATCTACACTCGGGAGGAGTGTCAGATCGCCGGCTCTCCCCGTCATGAGATGGAAGTTTCCGTCCGTCTGGGTGCCAATAAGGACGGTCGCATTCGTGCCATCGATATCTACACCCTCTCCAACTCCGGCGCTTACGGCGAGCACGGTCCCACCACCGTGGGACTGACTGCCGAAAAGCCCATCCCCCTTTATACTGCCAATCTGGAGGCCCACAAATTCTCCTTTGATGTGGTCTATACCAACCTGCAGGCAGCCGGTGCCTTCCGTGGCTACGGTGCCCCCCAGGGTCTGTTCGCTGTGGAAAGCTGCGTCAATGAGCTGGCAGATATGCTGAAGATGGACCCCACCCAGATCCGACTGCAGAACATGGTCCGGCAGGGCATGGTCATGGGTGCATACCATGGCGAGACTGCCAATGCCTGCAAGCTGGACCGCTGTATGGAGCGGTGCGCCGAGATGTTTGAATGGGAGAAACGCTGGCCCATCCGGGATCTGGGGGACGGAAAAGTCCGTGCCACCGGCGTGGCCATGGCCATGCAGGGCTCCGGCATCTCCAATCTGGATGTGGGCGGTGCCACCATCAAGCTCAGTGACGAAGGTACTTACAACCTGCTCATCGGCGCAGCCGATATGGGCACCGGTGCCGATACGGTCATGGCCCAGATCGCTGCTGAGTGCATGGATTGCTCTGTGGATGATGTGGCTGTTTTCGGCGCAGACACCGATGCTTCTCCCTACGACTCCGGCTCCTATGCTTCTTCCACCACCTACCTCACCGGCTCTGCCGTGGTCAAGGCCTGCGGCGAGCTGAAAGAGAAGGTTCTGACCATCGCCGCCGGTATGATGGAATGTGATGCTGCCGATGTGGTCTTTGAGGGACGGCAGGTGCGAAATCTGGCAAGCGGCAAGGTGCTTTCTCTGGAGGAGATCGCCGTCAAGAGCCAGCTGGGCAACACGGTTTCTCCCGAGGCCTCTGCCATGCACACCTCTCCCGTATCCCCGCCGCCCTTCATGGTCGGTATGGTGGATATCGAACTGGATAAGCGCACCGGCATCGTCCGGGTCATCGACTATATGTCCGTGCTGGACTGCGGCACGCCCATTAACCCCAATCTGGTGAAGATTCAAGCAGAAAGCGGCATCGTCCAGGGCATCGGCATGGCACTGACGGAAGATGTGACCTATACTGCCAAGGGCAAGCCCATGGAAAGCTCCCTGATGCAGTATAAGATTCCCACCCGACTGGATATGGGCAAGCTCCGTGTGGAGCTGGAACCCAGTTATGAACCGTCCGGTCCCTGGGGCGCCAAGTCTGTGGGCGAAGTGGTCATCAACACCCCCGCTCCCGCCATCGCCCATGCCATCTACCGGGCAACGGGCGTCTGGCACAGAACCCTGCCCATCCTCCCGGAACACATTTTGATGTCCATGGATCAATAAAAAGAAAACGGATTGCCACGGCTCGCAAAGCAAGCCCCGGCAATCCGCTTC
>JAZNNW010000012.1:0-2320 GCA_045580485.1 Candidatus Avilachnospira sp.
GCTTGGCTTCTTCGTCCATGATAAGAGCAACAGGATCTTCGTAGGGATAGACCGCTTGAATGTCACCACCCACAGCTTTCTGCAAATCCTCCAACTCACAGCCAATCTGCACGGGCTGGGGATACATATTGGGGCGAATCAGAAGCACATCCATCATGGGAGCCTGTTCATGCTGAATCTCACGCTCTGCTTCAGTTCCGAACTCCACGCCGGTAAAGTTCTCGGCATCCAGAATATACTCGGAATTGTAGTAGGCAGCTTTAACCTGTTCTTCCGCAGCATCACGGGATTCAGCTTCCACCGTGACCGTCTTTTCCAAGGTCTCGGTGATTTTTACATCGTATTCCTTCAAGTTGCGTTACCTCCATTTCTTTGAAAATAAGAAAAGCAACCATCCACGAACCTCTTACAGTTCATAAATAGTCGCTTCATGTTCCCACTGAGATACGCACATGGATTCCAATTCCTCAATCAGTTCCTCAGGCGTAAAGAACAGATCATCTCGGCTTTCAACCTGTTTCTTGAATACACGATAGTCAGAAGTGTAACCAGTATCATCAGGGCCGACAAACATAGTTACGCAGCGAACGATTGCAAAACTCATGTCCTCTAAGAACCACAGTTCTGTTTCGTACATGATCTTTGCACAGTCCAAAACGGCCTGATCCACATCAGAGATAAGCAAACAGGCTCTCTGATTGAAAAGTTCCAGACCTCGATAGTCAAAGGACTTATCATAGCCGCCATCAACAGAATACTGATATACAGTCTGCATAGCCCCTCTCAGAGCAATACATACCTCAGGCATACAAAGCCCACCGGCATAGCCGATTTCTTCCTCATCATAACCCTCGTAATCATCGGGTTCAAACAGTTCAAACAGCCAGTCGATTGCCTTACTCATTTCTTTTTCGCTAAACATCGGTTATCACCTTACCTTTCCATAGATTTTTCTCTTTTCTTCTGCCATTGCTCAAGCAGCTGAATGATTTTATCCTCCATCTGCTTGTTGGTGTAGGATTTGGGGAAATATTTTCTCAGGGCATCCGTTTTGAAAGTTACCTTGCCTTGTTCCTCCTTTTTGATTTCATTCATAATGTCGCACATAGCATCCAGAGTACACTCGCCCTCCTGTGCGAGTTTTTTTATTCTCTGCGCCTGCGAAAGAGAAGGCGTAGTCTGGGCATAGTCCATGGCAGAAAGAAAATCCTGCTGTTCTTCTCTCGCCAGATAGGAGAGTTCCACCGCAGGATTGAATTTCAGTTGTCCGTTATCCACCATATCCAACAGTTCGGGAATGAGTTCTGTCAGACGGATATAGCGTTGAACTGTTGCACGACTCTGACCTGCTTCATCAGCTACAATTTGGTCACTTCTCAACTTCGTCTCAAATTGAGACGAAGTTAAATCCGCCCTTGACCCTTGGTGCTTGATGGCGTCCATCTTCATCCTATACGCAAATGCTCTTTCACTCGGAAGGATACTTTCACGTTGCAAATTGGCATCGACCATTAAAATAATAGCGGCATCATCATCCATGTCACGGACAATGACCGGCATGGTTTCTTTACCAGCAAGTTCGGACGCACGGTGTCGCCTGTGACCGGAAATGATTTCATAGCCACCGTAAGGGTCAGGACGAACAATAGCGGGAGTAAGAACACCGAAGTCTCGGACGCTCTCAGCCGTTTTCATCATTTCCTCATCGTCTACCACTCTGAACGGATGTCCCTCAAAGGGGTGTAACTCAGAAAGCGGAATTTCCTGTACTCGTTCCTGCTTGGCTGCAGCTCGTGACTGGTCTGTTGAGAAAATATCATCGTACCCCTTCAAGCTGATGTTTGCGCCTTTTTTCTGCATTGTGTAACACCTCCTTCGTCAGAACTTTATAGGCTTCGGCAACTTTGCCTTTGGGATCGTGCTTAAAGATACTGGTTCCCTCGGCGCTGATTTCCTCTGCACGGACAGAACGGGGAATGTCTGTCTTGTAGACCTTCAGCTTACCACCGTAGCTTTCACGGATAAGGTTGCTGATGTCTTTGGAATAATTTGTTCTGCTGTCCACCATCGTCAGAAGAATACCTTCGATTTTCAGCTTGGGATTGATCTGTCTTTTGACCTTGTTTACGGTTTCGAGCAACTGTTCCAAGCCCTTTGCGGGAAGATACGCCGCCTGAACGGGTATCAGCACATTGTCGGCAGCTGCCAACGCATTTACAGTCAGCATACCCAGAGAGGGCATACAGTCCAGAAGGATGAAATCATAATTCTGTTTGACCGTATCCAGGTACTGACGGAGAATGGTTTCTCGGCTCATGGC
>JAZNNW010000013.1:0-27588 GCA_045580485.1 Candidatus Avilachnospira sp.
GATCCCGTTGATGGAATACCTGCTGAGAAGTCCCGCCTTGCGCGAGTATTCCTGCATTTTTTCCTGACCCACCTTAGTTGCCAGCTTACCGAAGCAGCAGTTGCAGGATACTTCCAGAGCCTTTTTGATATCGACAACTCCGTGCGGTGAAGAGCATTTTACTCTGTCTACTTCGGCTTTGCCGTACTGCTCGTAGTTCAGGTCAATGGTCAGAATGTCCCGGTTGTAATAGCCCAAAAGCTGAGACTGGGAACAGCTGAGGATCTTCGGCACAGGTACCTTGTCTTTTTGCAGATTTCGCAGGAGGGATATGGCGGCAAATTCATTGGCGCAGATGACGGCGTCCACATTCTGCCCTCTCCGGCGGAATTCCTCATAGCACTTTTGCAAACTGCCCCGATTCTCAAAGACGGTCATGGAGTCAAAGGAATCGTCCTTCAGAGCGAACAGACCGTCCACCCGACCGATGTCGGAAATGGAGTTGGTGTTGACGCCGTAGAGGGCAATTTCCCGTTTGTTATCGCTTTTGATTTTTTCCAGAAGATACTTCATGGAACCCAGCACATCGGAGCAGACGCAGCTGTAACTGCATCCCGGCACCTGTTCCAGCTGATTGCCCATGAGAATGGGATGGATGCCACTGTCGTTGAGCAGACGGATGGTATTCCGAATCCACTGAAAGCCTGTGGCCAGGAGAAAAACGCCTTCGCTGTCGGCAGGCACTGTATCAAATATTTCGCAGAAGGGGATTCGCTTGTTTCGCAGGGCATTTTCCAGAGAGTTCCGCAATTCCTTGCACCAGACGCTCTCCCGGAAGGCCGGTTCTGCCAAAATCGAGACCATAATCAACACCTCACATCCAGTATACAGGCTCTTTCTTCCTTGCGCAATCAAAAAAACCTGTGTATTTTAACGGATTTTTTTGTCTTTCGACATTTGGAAGTCTGCCGTAAAATCAAAACAAAGATTAAAATAAGGAGAGGTATGTATGTCTGCCGTAACCGTAGAAGTCAAAAAACAGATCATTCCCACCTACATCCCCAAGGCTGCCCATGACCTGCCCATGTTCTTTGAGAACAAGCCCTATCAGGGTGCCTCCGGTCGGATCTATCCCATCCCCTATGCCGATGGTATTTCCGATGACAAGACCGATGTAGCCTATGAGATCGCCACTCTGGAAAATGAGTACATCAAGACCCAGGTAGCCCCCGAACTGGGCGGTAAGATCCTCCGTGGCTATGACAAGGTCGGCGCCCATGATTTCATTTATTACAATGAGGTCGTCAAGCCTGCACTGGTTGGTATTGCCGGTCCCTGGATCTCCGGCGGTATTGAGTTCAACTGGCCCCAGCACCATCGCCCCACCACCTTCATGCCTCTGGAAATGACCGTGGAAGAAAATGCCGATGGCGGCAAGACCGCATGGATGGGCGAGGTAGAGCCCATGAACCATCTGAAGGGCATGGTCGGCGTCACCGTCGATCCCGGCAGAAGCTATATCAAGGCCAAGGTTCGCATCTATAACCGCACTGCCCAGCCTCAGCTGTTCATGTGGTGGGCAAATTTGGCTGTTCCCGTCAATGACAACTACCGCACCGTGTTCCCCCCCGATTGCGAGTGGGTCAATGACCATGACCGCCGTGCCATTCTGGAATGGCCCATCGCCAAGGGTGTCTATAAGACCGCCCGTCCCTACAACTTTGGTGAAGGCACCGACCTGTCCCACTATGATGCCGTCAAAGTGCCCTCCTCCTATCTGATCTCTCAGGGTCAGACGGATATGGACTTCATCGCCGGCTACGATGTGGGTATCAACAAGGGTATCGCCACCGTTGCCAACCATCACATCTCTCCCGGTAAGAAGATGTGGCACTGGGGCATCGGCGATTTCGGCGATATGTGGTGCTCCAACCTGACCGATGAAAACGGTCCCTATATCGAACTGATGACCGGTGTCTACACCGATAACCAGCCCGACTTCACCTGGATCGCTCCCTATGAGACCAAGGAGTTCGAGCAGTACTGGTATCCCATTCGTGACATCGGCCAGGTGAAGAATGCCTCCATCGATGCTGCTGTCAATCTGGAACAGCGGGAGAACGGTCTGTTCCTTGGCCTCGTCACCACCGGTGTGTTCCCCAATGCCAAGGTGATCCTCACCGAAAACGGCAAGGAACTCTACACCGAAACCGTGAATTTTGCTCCTGATATGACCTACTGCAAGACCTTGGATGTCAAGGTGGCAGATGTCCATAATCTGAAGGCAGTCCTGCTGGATGAAAACGGCAAGGAGCTGATCTCCTATGCTCCCTACCGCCGTGGTCAGAAGCAGCCCATCGAGCCCCGTATGCCCGTCAAGCGTCCCTGCGAGTACGAAACTGTGGAAGAACTGTACATCAACGGCTTCCATCTGGAACAGTACAAGCAGCACAACTATAAGCCCGAGGACTATTATCTGGAAGGCATCCGCCGTGATGCAGGGGATATCCGCTGCAACACCTCTATGGGCAGACTGTCCTTGAGAAACGGCAAATTCGCCGACTGCATTTCCTACTGCGATAAGGCTCTGGAGCGCCTCACCAGCCGCAACCAGCACCCCGCCGATACGGAGGCCTATTACTTGAAGGGTCTGGCACTGCAGTATCTGGGTCAGGACAAGGAAGCCTACGATACCCTCTACCGTGCCGCCTGGAGCTACGGTTACAGAAGTGCCGCTCTGTATCAGCTGGCTTGCCTGGATTGCAAGAATGGCGACTATATGGCCGCTCTGGAAAAGCTGGATGAGTCCATCGGTCTCAACAAGGGTCACACCAAGGCCCAGAACCTGAAGATCGCCATTGCCAGAAAGCTGGGCTGTGACTGCGCCAAGGCTCTGGCAGAAGCCGCCGTCAAGGACGATGTGCTGGACCTGTTCGCCATGGTGGAATATTCCCACTTTGCCGAGTGCAAGGCCATCAAGGAATTTGCAAAGAAGCCCGAGAACCTGCTGGATGTGGCCCGTGACTACATGACCGCCGGTCTCATGGAGGATGCTGCCTATGTGCTGAACCTGTTTGAGGGTGAACATCCTCTGGCCAACTATTATCTGGCAGTGGTCACCGGCGATGACAGCTACATTGAAAAGGCTGAAAATGCTCCCTTCGGCTATTGCTTCCCCAACTCTCTGGAAGATATCGCCGTTCTGCAGGCTGCTGCCGACAAGGGCGCTGTCAATGCCAACTACTATCTGGGCTGCCTGTACTATGACTGCTTCCGCTATGAGGATGCCAAGGATTGCTTTGAGATCTGCGTCCGTCTGAACCCCGCCCACGGCAGAGCATGGCGCAACCTGTCCTTCTATTACTTCGATAAGGCAGGCGAGCCGGAGAAGGCACTGTATGCCATGGAAAAGGCTCTGGAGCACAAGGGCGACGATCCCAGACTGCTTCTGGAGTATGAGCAGCTTTTGAAGAATACCAACGCCTCCATCGAGACCCGTCTGGCAGTCTACGACCGCTATCCCGAACTGCTGGCAGAGCGTGACGACTGCTATCTGGATAAGCTGACGCTGCTGTCTCAGCAGGGCAAGTTTGCCGAAGCCATCTCCATGGCAGCAGGCAAGCGGTTCCATATCTACGAAGGCGGCGAAGGCAAGCTGACCGCCCTCCATGCATGGATGCATGTGCTCTATGGCAAGGAACTGGCAGAGGCAGGCAAGCTCGGTGATGCCGAGCAGATCTTCATGAACGGCATCAACATGCCCAAGTCCTATGGCGAGGCCAAGACCTTCTTCAATCAGGAGGCTCATATCTACTACTACCTGGCCAAGGTCTACGAGGCGCAGGGCAATGCTGAGAAGGCAAAGGCTGCTTATGAAAGCGCTGCTGTCTATAAGGCTGCTGTTTCCGAGATTTCTCTGTTCCGTGCCTATGCGCTGGAAGAACTGGGCGACAAGGAAACCGCACAGACTGTTCTGGCTGAGATGCTGGAGAAGGCTGATGGTCTGTTGGAGAACTGCGATATGCGTACCTACTACGGTGTCGGTTCTCCCAGCCCCATGCCCTTCGAGCTGGATGTGGTGAAGCAGAATACTTTGGCTGGCTACACCCTCAAGGCCTTTGCCCTCTATGGCATGAAGAAGTTTATGGATGCGGAGCTGTGCATCCGCAAGGCCATGGCCATCGATCCTAACGATTACAGAATCTTTACTTATAAGATGATTACGAAGTAAGGGGAAATAGACGGATTGCCACGCACCGTTGGTGCGTGGCAATTTGTTTTATAAAGCCTCCCCTTGAGGGGAGGTGGCATTTGCGAAGCAAATGACGGAGAGGTGACCCGTACGGGTATACTCCGGCGGCAAAGCCGCCTCCGTGATACTGCGCTTTTTCTTTTGCCAAAGGCAAAAGCTTGCTGTGCAAGCACAGCGGCCACCTTCGGTGGTAAAATGTTCGTATTCGAACCCGATGGGTTCGCCCGACGGGGCGCAAAAAAATATCAGCCATCCAAAAGGATGACTGATATTTTTTGGTGACCCGTACGGGAATCGAACCCATGTTACCGCCGTGAAAGGGCGGTGTCTTAACCGCTTGACCAACGGGCCTGGTAGCGGCAATCTGATTTGAACAGATGACACACCGGGTATGAACCGGACGCTCTACCAGCTGAGCTATGCCGCCATTTATGCGCCCAGTTCCATAGGGCAGGTATGATTATAGCGGTAAATCGTCCGATTGTCAACAATTATTTTCAAAATTTCTCAGGAAATTTCACCCAGCACGCCGTCCCGGTAAGGACCGGTGATTTTCACCTGTTTTACCACATTCTGCAGCTCCTCGCCTTTGGCGTAGACCTTCACATAGTTGGGTGCGTGACCAGTGAAAAGCCCATGCTCCACCTGTTCAAAGAGTACCGGGTATAGCTTGCCCATCATAGCCTCATGATATTCCGTCTCCAGTTCGGCAGCTACCTGAGCGGCAGCTGCGGAGCGGGCTTCCTTGACCAAATTGGGATGCTGACCGGGCATTTTGGCAGCGGGCGTTCCCTCTCTGCGGGAGTAGGGGAACACATGGACCATGGCAAAACCGCAGGCTTTCATAAAAGCAAGGCTCTGGGCAAATTCTTCCTCCGTTTCGCCGGGGAAAGCCACGATCAAATCTGTGGTAATGGCACAGCCGGGGAAATATTCCTTCAAAAGACAGACACTTTCCAAATACCGAGCAGTATCGTATTTCCGCTTCATCCGCTTCAGTACCGTATCACTGCCGCTCTGCAGGCTCAGATGAAACTGTGGGCAGAGATTGGGATATTTGGCGAGGGCTTTGCAGAAATCTTCATCCACGGTTCTCGGTTCCAGAGAACCGAGACGGATGCGGCACTGGGGCACTGCCTCACACAAAGCGGAAAGCAGATCCTGCAGCCTGCTGCCGTCCTTGAAATCCACGCCCCAGGAGGAAATCTCAATGCCGGTGATGACCAGCTCCTTGTAACCGGCTTCAGCACATTGGATTGCCTGTTCCAGAGCGGTCTCCAAAGGCAGAGAGCGGATGGGGCCTCTGGCATAGGGGATGATGCAGTAGGTGCAGAAGTTGCAGCAGCCGTCCTGTACCTTGATGAGGGCACGGGTGCGGGCAGCCATGCCGCCGGCAGGCAGTACTTCAAATTCTCTGCGCCGCAATGCGTCATCCACGCAGGTGTAGCGGGTCTTTTGTTCCACTGCCTGCTCCAGCTGCCGCAGAAATTCCTCTCTGCCGCTGGTGCCCACTACCACATCCACATCCAGAGCCTCCACGGCCTCCGGGTCTACCTGTGCGTAGCAGCCGCAGACACCGATGACAGCCTGCTCGTTCAGTTTTCGCACCCGGCGGATGATATTCCGGGATTTCTTGTCGGAAACCGCTGTGACAGTGCAGGTATTAATGATGTAGCAGTCGCATTTCTGGTCAAATTCACCCTGTTCATGACCGTGACTGTTCAAAATCTGTTCCATGGCCTGGGTCTCATACTGATTGTCCTTGCAGCCCAAAGTATAAATGGCATATTTCATCGTATCACCGCTTTGATTATAACGCAAAATCTGACCAATGTACAGGGGAGGAATTTTGGGAGGACGACCTTCATACCCTTGTACAAAGCAATGGAGAGGTGAAAGCTATGTGGAAACGGATGCTTTGTGTGATTTTGGTGCTGTGTGCCCTTGCTGTGCCGGTGGGTGCGGCGGAGCTGGAGGTGGCGGCACCTTCGGCAGTTCTGATGGAAACGGCAACGGGAACGGTGCTCTATGAGAAAAATGCCCATGAACGGCTGGCTCCTGCCTCGGTGACCAAGGTCATGACCCTTCTGCTGGTCATGGAGGCTTTGGAAAACGGACGCATCAGCTGGGATGACACGGTGACGGCTTCAGAATTTGCCGCCAACAAGGGCGGCAGTCAGGTCTATCTGGAGGCAGGGGAGCAGATGACCATGGATGAAATGCTGAAATCCGTGGTGGTGTCTTCTGCCAACGACTGCGCCACGGCACTGGCAGAGCACATCGCAGGCTCAGAGGATGCCTTTGTGACCATGATGAACAGCAAGGCGGAGGAACTGGGTATGGCGGATACCCATTTCGTCAACTGTACCGGACTGGATGACGATGAAGATGCGTCGGAGCATCTGACTTCTGCCTATGATATTGCGGTCATGTCCCGGGAACTGCTGAAGCATGAGCCCATCCGTAAATATACGACGATTTGGATGGATACCGTGCGAAACGGCGAGTTCGGTCTTTCCAATACCAACAAACTGGTGCGATTCTATCAGGGCACAACGGGTCTGAAAACGGGCTATACTTCCTCTGCCGGACATTGCCTCTCTGCTTCCGCCATGCGTGACGGGGTGGAGTATGTGGCGGTTGTGCTCCATTGCAATAGCTCTGCTGACCGCTTCCAGTCTGCAAAGCAGCTGCTGGACTATGGCTTTGCCAATTATACCTTGGTGCAGCCGGAGGCAGGGGAGATCCCCACTGTGCCTGTGACCCTTGGAACGGTGGAAGAAATCGTGCCGGTGCCGGGGGATTTGGCACCTTTGCTCATAGAAAAAAGCAAAAAAAGCGGAATCACCACCCATGTGGAGGTGGCGGAGTCCGTGACCGCCCCCGTGGAAGCCGGTCAGCGACTGGGCACCCTGACGGTGAAGAGTAATGGAGAACCTCTGGCGTCTATTTCCTTGGTTGCGCCGGAAGAAATACCCCGCCTCACCTGGTGGCAGATCACCAAATCCCTACTGCAAAAAATCTGTTATCGCTGAGAAAGAACGCGGGGCGTTGGCGCTCCCGGGGCTTTGTGTTATAATTGAGAAGAACCAACAGGAAAAATTTTCGTCTTGACTCATAGAAGGAGTGAGAGACCTTGGATGATAACGGAATCATCGCCCTGTACTGGGCAAGAGATGAAAAGGCTTTGGAAGAAAGCAACACCAAATACGGCGGCTACTGCCGCTCCATCGCCTACCATATTCTCCAGAACAACGAGGATACGGAAGAATGTGTCAACGATACATGGCTCCGGGCGTGGAATGCCATGCCGCCCCAGAGACCGAATATTCTGTCGGCCTTTCTGGGAAAAATCACAAGAAATCTGTCCCTGGACCGCTATAAGCTGAGTCATGCCGCCAAGCGTGGCGGCGGTCAGCTGCCCATGGCACTGGAGGAACTGAACCAGTGTATCCCCTCCGATGAGGATGTGGAAGACGAATTGGCGCTGAAAGAGCTGAGCCGGCTTCTGGATCGGTTCCTCCGTGATCTGCCGGAGAAGGACTGCTGCGTCTTCCTGCGCCGCTACTGGTTCGTGGACAGCACGGCTGAGATCGCCCAGCGGTATAAAATGGCGGAGGGCAGTGTGAAATCCTGCCTCTACCGCACCCGGCAGAAGCTGAAAGTCTATCTGGAAAAGGCAGGTGTGGCAGTATGAAAAAAGAAGATCTGCTCCGTGCCTTGGGCGATGTAGGCGAAGACCTGCTCCACATGGCGGAGCATAAGAAATTTTACAACCAATGGAAACGGTGGGCATCTCTGGCAGCCTGCCTTGCTTTGGTGATTGGTCTGGGTATATGGTCGCTGCCCCATCTCGGTACATCCATGAAAGAGAGCGAAGCCGCAGCGGAAGCACCCATGATGGATTGCGTGGTAGAAGAATCCGCCATAGAGGACTATGAATACAAAACAGAAGAAGCACCCGTAGAGGATGGGATTCTGGAGGAAGAAGCCCCTGCAGAAGTGCAAAATGAAGCTGCCGGAACCAAGGCTAAGCAGGTCACCCAGTTTGTGGTCTGCGGCACATGGTATTATGTGCGGTCTGAGGTGACCATCACGGAAGAACCCGGTGAGCTTGGTGACTATCTGGGTCAGATCACGGAAGCCGATGATGAAAGTCTCGTGGGCTGTGCGGTCTACAAGGAGCTGTATTCTGCCGAGTTTTCCAACTACGCCGTGGATGGTCAGATCGTGACCCAGAATGTCTATGTCAAGACTGCTGATGGCTGGCTCTATGCCATGACCGCCAATGAGAAAGTTCTGTCCCGATATACCATCCGGGATGTTGAAAACGCGATCGACAATGGGGATGAGGAGTGGATTCTCCGCACCTTTGTATATCCGGTGGAAAAGCAAAATATTGATCTGATTGAAGGACGGACGGATTCAGAACACTATAATCGCCTGTTCCTTGCCAGTTTGCAGATGAACACCGGTGTGGCGGTGGATTTCCCTTGGGCACAGGTATACGGTGTGTTGGAGGTTCACCCCGATGATGTGGTGCAGCGGCTGAGCCGTTTTGTGGACGAAGTGGTGGACTATGTACCGGAAGAAACGGCGCATTACGACCCGGAGACGGGAATGCTCCGATTTACGGAGGAAGACTTCCTCCGCCGTGCTGAGGGACTGTATCTGAAACGGGTTTCCGTGGAAGATGACAGGGTTTGGCTGTGGGTCGGCCTGCCGGAGACGGACGATCTCTATGATGAGAAAATGTACGAGCTTCGCTTCGATGAAGACAGCTGGCGGTATATCCATATTTCCACCCCGGGATAAAAAGAAAGCCTCCCCTTGAGGGGAGGTGGCATTTGCGAAGCAAATGACGGAGAGGTGTCTGCTGGCAACATCAATACTGCCTGCACACACCTCTCAGTCGCTTTCAGCGACAGCTCTCCTCAAGGAGAGCCTTTATTTATCGTATCGTGCCGCCGCCGAGGAGTAAGTCGCCGTCATAGAACACGGCAGCCTGTCCGGGCGTCACGGCTCTCTGAGGCTGATCAAATTCCAGCACCACGCCGGTTTCCGTGGGGAAGATGGTGCAGTCTGCCGCATTGGGCGTATACCGCAGCTTGGCCTGTGCCCGGATGGGAGCATCCAACCGGTCAAAGGGAATGAAGTTCACATCCGCCACTTCCACCCGGCTGGAAAACAACTTTTCATTTTCCCCCAGCAGCACATCGGTGCCATCCTTACCCACCACATAAATGCGGCTGCCGTAGGCCACATCCAGCCCTCGCCGCTGACCTATGGTGTAGGCTTCCAGACCCTTGTGAGGACCTAAATTCTCACCCTTGGGGCCGATGAAATTGCCCTTCTGGGGCACAATGCCATCGGCCAGAAGAAACTTCAGATAGTCTCCATCGGGGATAAAGCAGATATCCTGACTGTCATGCTTGGAGGCCACGGGAAGTCCTGCCTCCAATGCCTTGGCTCTGGCCTGCTCCTTGGTGAATTCCCCCATGGGAAACTGCACTCTGGAAAGCTGCTCTTGGCTCAAGTGGTAAAGCATATAGGTCTGGTCTTTGGTCTTGTCTTGCGCTGTGTAGAGCAAAAACCGCCCGTTTTCTTCCCGAATCCGGGCATAGTGTCCCGTGGCGATGGCATCATAACCCAAAGCCATGGCCTCATCCAGAAACTTGCCAAATTTCAGAGCTTTGTTGCAAAAAATGCAGGGATTGGGCGTGTTGCCTTGCTGATAGACCCGTTCAAAAGGCTCGATGACATCCCGGCGGAAGTCTGCCTGCCAGTCAAATAAATGAAAGTTAATGCCAAGCCTGTCGGCACTGGCAGCAGCGTCTTCTGCCTCCTGCTTGCCGCAGGGCTGCAGGAGCATGTGACCGCCGCCAACCGTATAGCCAAGGGATCGGAGCAGCAGGACAGAAACGGCACTGTCCACACCGCCGGACATCCCCACAAGAATTTTTTTCATAGTTCCACATCCTTTTGTCCAGTTTATCACACAGGCTTTGTCTACGCAAGAATTTTGGGTTTCCAATTTCTATGGAATGTGGTATGATTTTATCATAGAGAGAAAAAGGAGAACGACTATGCAGCATCGTTTTTTTGCCCTCATTTCCAGAATGAGATATATCGGCCGCTGGGGTCTCATGCGCAACAGCTTTCAGGAGAATGTCCAGGAGCACAGCCACATGGTTGCAGTTCTGGCTCACGGTCTTGCCATGATTCAGAGAGATATTTTAGGACAGCCGGCCGACCCGGACCGCTGTGCAGCGGCGGCATTGTTCCATGACGCTTCGGAGATTCTCACCGGCGATCTGCCCACCCCCATCAAGTATTACAACCCCGATATCAAACGGGCCTACAAGGAAATCGAAGCCGTTTCCTGCAGGAAGCTGCTGTCCATGCTGCCGACTGAGTTGCAGGCAGGCTATGCGCCGCTTCTGGAGGAATCCGACAAAGAAGTGAACAAAATCGTCAAAGCTGCCGACAAGCTTTCCGCCTATATCAAATGTGTGGAAGAACTGAAAGCCGGCAACACGGAATTTGAAAGTGCCGCCAAGCAGACGGAGCAGGCCATGAAGGATATGCACCTGCCCTGCCTCGACTGGTTTATGGCACACTGCCTGGATAGCTTCCGTCTCAATCTGGACGAACTGGAATAAAAGGAGAAACCCTATGGAACGCACGATCTACGAAAAAAATCAGCTGGCGGAGGTCATTTGTCAGCTTCGTTTTCCCACCATTTTGTCTGTGGGTGCCAGAGAGCCGGTGGACTTTCAGGAGGCTGTCCGGCAGGTATTCCCTCAGTATCAGCTGCGGCAGGATATGCTGCCGCCCAAGATGGTGCAGGTGCCCGGCCAGCCGCCTAAAATGGAGCAGCAGAAGCCTGTTGCCAACCATCAGTTTATGACCGCCGACGGCAGATACCGTATCAATCTGACCCAGAATTTCATCTCCCTCACCTGCAGCAAGTATACCTGCTGGGAGGACTTCGCCCGGATGATGGATCTGCCCCTTGCCAGCTTTATCAAAATCTACGCACCTGCGTATTTTGAGCGGGTGGGACTGCGGTATCTCAATACCATTTCCCGCCGGGATCTGGGTCTGGAGGATACTCCTTGGCGTGATCTGCTGGAGCCTGCCTATCTGGGTCTGATGGCGCTGGAAGAGATGCCGGAGCGGGCCTTTACCCGCTGCACCCAGGATGTGGAGACTGCCATTGGCGGCGGCTGCCGCATGAAGCTCCATGTAGGCCCCGGCATGGTCAAAAGGGGACCTCAGCAGGATCAGGAAGTGAAGCTGATTTTCGATCTGGATGTGTCCATGGGCGGCAATATCCCTGTGAATATGGCCGCCGGCGCCATGCAGACTGTCCATGCCCAGGCCGGTGATATTTTCCGCAATGCCATTACCGATACCCTCCATGACGCCATGGAGGCAAGAATCTAAACAAGGCTCCCCTTGAGGGGAGCTGTCAGCGAAGCTGACTGAGAGGTGTGTGCAGGCAATATCGTTTCCACCTCTCCGTCACGACTTCGGCGTGCCACCCCCCTTCGAGGGGAGGGTGGTAATGCGTGATAAGGAGGAATGATTGTGAAGAAATTATTGTCCGTTTTATTGGTCTTGGTACTGCTTCTGACAGGCTGTGTCGTGATCTCTGAGCCGGAAACAGTGCCCGATCCCAAGGAAGAAGCAACACAGGAAGAACTGTTCGTCTTTACCAGAGACAATATGCCCCGTCTGGACGGCTCCACTTCCATGGTGCCCTTGGGGCAGGCAGTGGCTTCTGTGCTGCTGAGTGAAACTGCCGAAGAAGTGGCCGACCTATTGGATTTCCATCGCACCACGGAATCGTTCCGTTACCTTATGCGGGGCGAAAGCGACCTGCTTCTGGTGGCAGAGCCCAACGCAGTGGTCTTTGAGGAAATGGAGCAGCAGAGTTTTGAATACGAAATGCAGCCTATCGCCAAGGAGGCTCTGGTGTTCATCGTCAATTCCGAGAACCCGGTGGAATCTCTCACGGTGGAGCAGCTGCAGAAAATCTATACCGGTGAGATCACCAACTGGTCTGAGGTTGGCGGCGAGGATCTGGAGATCGTCGCTTTCCAGAGAAATGCCACCTCCGGCTCTCAGGTGCTCATGGATAAGCTGGTCATGGGAGATCTCACCATGATGGATGCCCCTGCCGAGTGGATTCCCGGCGAGATGGATACCCTCATGGAAGGCGTCCGTGGCTATGAGGATTCTGCCTCTGCCATCGGCTATTCCGTCTATTATTATGCTGAGGATATGCGCATGGCGGAAGGTATGAAAATCATCTCCATCGAGAGTGTAGAACCTACCGATGAGACCATCGGCAGTGACAAGTATCCTCTCATCAACCCCTATTTTGCGGTCATTTCCGCAGAAGCCAACGAGCCTACCCGTGTGCTCTATGACTGGCTGGTCAGCACAGACGGTCAGATGGTTCTGGAGCAGCAGGGTTATGTTCCTGTGAACAAGGAGGGATGACCGTGAAGCGGCTGATTGCGAGCCTGCTTTTGGTCTTGCTTCTGGCAGGCTGCGGAACAACACCGGTGGTGGAAGTGCCGGAAGAACCGGAGTTTCAGCCCACCTCCGGGGTACAGATGGACCTTTCCAAACTGGAAAAATTCAATCCGGTGGAAGAAGTCTATACCCGTCACTCCGAAGAAAAAGTTGGAGACCTCGTCCCCGGTGAATATGGTATGCTGCGGCCTTTTGTAGGCTCCCGGGCTGCCTTTGATATGACCATCTACGGTTCTTCCGGTATCTATAACGGCAACATGGGTCTGGTGGATGAAACCGGTGCCATCGTGGTAGATGCGGTCTATACGGATGTGAGCCTGCTGACCCAGTGGGGCAATGACGATGCCCCCAAATTCTGGCAGCTGAGCAAGGAAATCGTGAAAGACGGCTTTACGGAGCAGATTCGCGGTTTTTGTACCTTGGATGGCTCTGTGGTCGAATCTTGCATTTACGAGAGTGTCAACTATCAGAGCGGCTATGTTGTAGCTGTTGAAAATGCAGAGGAAGGCCTGTTCTGTGTCTTTAACGAGGAAGGCAAGCTGCTTTTGAACTCTGCCGACTGGGCAGAACGCCCCCGGATCTATATGGAAATGGGCTGGGGGACTGTCGATGTGTCCGAACACCTGCTGTTTATCGGTGTCGATGCGCCGGAAACGGACTACGGTATGGAGCGTGTGCTCTATGACTGGGAAGGCAATCTCATCACCAAGGACTATGACTATGTGACCATTACCGGCGAAGCCCCCTATCCCTGCGGCAAATGGGAAGGCGGAAATAACGGTTATATGGACGAATACGGCAATCTTTTGGCCATGGGTTACGAGTCCGTTACCGAATACCATGATGGGCAGACCATCGTGAAGCGCAACGGTCAGACGCAGGTCATCGACACCGAGGGCAATGTCCTGTGGGAACCCGATGTGGATTATCTCTACACCCTCCCGACGGATACGGCACTCTATTATCATCATGAGGTTGATGACGGTCTGAATTCCATCAGCTACCGGTACTATAACAGCGAGTTTGAGCAGCTCTATCCCGAAGCGGATCATGTCAGCTGGATGCTGGATGACTGGTTCCTGGTCTGGGAGGACGGCATCGGCCGTCTGGACAACGGCGAAAAATCTGTGGTGCTGGAAGGGGCCGTCCTGGGCGACATGGATAATTATTACGGCAATGACATGGGTGCGGATGACCTGATTCTCATCACCACATGGAAGGATTCCGTGCAGACCTACTGGCTCTTTGACAAAGAAGGAAACCTGTTGACAAAGGGCAGCACGAAAGGTTCCTATGTGGATATCCTGCCGGATCGGCTGGGAGACAGCTCTGTGGCAGTGACCTGTGGGATGGCTGCTTATCCTGCCGAGTATGCGGCTTTGGACTACGAAGGCGCACCGAAGCTGAAAAATGTGAATGTCATCGCTGCCTATGACGGCTGGTACATGGTGGAAGACCAATTCTCCACCGGCTACATGGACGCCGACGGCAACTGGCTCTTCCGAATCAGTTTGATGGAAGACATGACAGACTAAAAAGCCTCCCTCTGATGAGGGAGGTGGATTTTGCGAAGCAAAAGACGGAGGGAGAGAACTGCACAAACAATTCTCTCCCCCAGTCACCTGCGGTGACAGCCCCCTCGTCAGAGGGGGCCGTTCTTTTTTACATTTCTCTTCTGCCTTCCAAGGCCCGGAGCAGGGTCACTTCGTCGGCATATTCCAGCTGACTGCCCACGGGGATGCCGTAGGCGAGGCGGGTGACCTTCACTTCCAGAGGACGCAGCAGACGGCTTAAGTACATGGCCGTGGCTTCGCCTTCGGTGTCGGGGTTGGTAGCCATAATGATCTCCCGAACATTGCCCTTGGCAACCCGGTCCAGAAGTTCCCGGATCTTCAGACTGTCGGGACCGATGTGATTGAGGGGGGAGATGACGCCGTGAAGCACATGGTACACGCCCTTGTATTCCCGGCTTCGCTCCATGGCGATAAGATCTCTTGGCTCTGCCACCACGCAGATAAGACTCTGATCCCGTTCGGCGTTGTTGCAGATGGGGCAGACCTCCAGATCCGTGAGGTTCTGGCACACGGGGCAGGTGTGGACATTGGCTCTGGCCTCTAAAATGGCCTGAGCGAAGTTCTCCGCATCCTCCTGGGGCAGACTCAGCACATGAAAGGCAAGTCTTTGCGCCGTCTTACCGCCGATACCCGGCAGACGGGCAAACTGTTCAGTCAGCCGCTCCAAAGCGGCAGGGAAGTACCGCATATCAGAACAGACCGCCCAGGTTCAGACCGCCGGTGAGCTTGCTCATGGAAGCAGCGGCTTCAGCCTCGGCCTTGCGCATGGCTTCGTTGACAGCGGCGATGACCATATCCTGCAGCATTTCCACATCTTCGGGATCCACTGCATCGGGCTGAATTTCCAGACGCATCAGCTCATGCTTGCCGTTGACCGCAGCAGTGACCATACCGCCGCCTGCGGTGGCTTCATATTCCTTGGTCTCCATTTCCTGCTGCATCTGCAGCATCTGCTGCTGCATTTTCTGTGCCTGCTTGACCATATTCATGTTCATACCGCCCATGGGCATACCGCCGCGGTAACCGCCTTTTGCCATAATCGTGATCTCCTTTTATTCTTTGATAGAAATAATATTTTCGTGGTTCTGACCGAATTTGACCAGTTCATTCATCAGGTCTTTGCCGCCGGCAGGCGACAGCTTGTTCTTTTCCACACAGCGGACCCGCATGGGCTTGCCCAGCATGGCAGAAGCAATTTCTGCCGCCGGTTCCAGCACTTCCGGCACATCCAGCATTTTCTTGACGAAGCCGCCTTCGGCAGCCAGCGTCAGCACACTGCCTTCGATGACGGGCTGTACCGTACCGGGGATAAAGCCCTTGACCCGGTTGGGGATTCTGGCTTTCAGCTTTTCAGCGAAGTCCGGCCAGAAGCCGGTGGGTGCCTCTGCCGTTCTGGGAGGCACGGGAGGCAGATCCTCCATAGGGATGGGTGGCGCATCGTCATCGTCCGGCATGGGAGGCCTGTCATCGTCCTCTTCCTGCACAGGCGCTTTGACTGCCACGGCAAAATTGCCTGTGGCAATTTTATCTTCCAGTCGGCTCAGTCTGGCATTGATGCTCTTGGCGTCCAGATCCAGACCGGGATCGCAGAGCCGCAGAATACAAAGCTCTGCATCCACACGGCGGTTGGCGCTCTTGTTGAACCCGGAAAGGGTGTCCTGCAGCACGGAGGTGATTCGCAGCAGCTCTGCCGGAGTGAACTGATCGAACAGGGAAGCGGCTTCGTTGTCTGTGACCACACCGGAGAGCATGGTCATACCGCTTTTGGGTGCCGTTTTCAGAATCAGCAGGTCACGGCTCAGTGCTGTCAGCTCGTCCAGCATGGCGGCAATGTCCTTGCCTCCTGCGTAGAGGGAGGAGAACAGCTCCAAAGCGGTCGCCGCATCGTGATTGGCAACTGCCTGCATCAGCTGTGCCGTCCGCTTTTCACCTGCCAGACCCAAAGCGTTGTATACCAGTTCGGCATTGACAGTCCCGGCGGTGGCGGAAGCGCACTGATCCAAAAGGCTGGCACCGTCACGGAGGGCACCGTCAGCCAGTCTTGCCAGCAACCGGCAGGCTTCCGGTTCCAGATCGATGCCTTCCTGATAGGCAATATAGTTGAGCCGGGAGGCGATATCCTCCTGCAGCAGCCGGCGGAAGGAAAACCGCTGGCACCGGGAGAGAATGGTGGCAGGAACCTTGTGGAGCTCCGTGGTTGCCAGAATAAAAATCAAATGCTCAGGAGGCTCTTCAATGATCTTCAGAAGGGCATTGAACGCCGCCAGAGAGAGCATATGGACTTCGTCGATGATGTAGACACGGCGGCGAACCTCCGAGGGGGTATAGATGGCATCGTCCCGGAGGGCACGAACCTGATCCACGCCGTTGTTGGAGGCAGCATCGATCTCCAGCACATCCATGCAGGAGCCGGAATCAATGGCCTTGCAGGCGGCACAGTGGTTGCAGGGATTTCCGTCCTGCAGGTCCAGACAGTTGACAGCCTTTGCCATGATCTTGGCGCAGGAGGTCTTACCGGTGCCTCTGGTGCCGGTGAAGAGATAGGCGTGGCTCAGCTTGCCGGTGCGGAGCTGGGTCTTGAGGGTCTGGGTGACCGAATTCTGACCCACCACATCGTCAAAGGTCTGGGGTCTGTATTTCCGATAGAGTGCCTGATACACACAGACCCCTCCTTCTTAAGCATAATTACAATTATTATACACGATTTTGAGCGAGAATCAACCCCACTCCGCTATGGAGTGGGGTTGAAAATCAGTTGTTGTTTGTGGTCTTATAACCTGCGGCGCAGCCGGTGCAGCTGTCACAGGGGGAGATGCAGGGCTCATTGCGTCCGGGGAAGAAGGCATCCACGGGGAAATCGATGCGGCTGAAGATGTCGCAGGGGCTTTCGGTGCCGCCTACATTGCCGGTCTCACTGCAAACCTTGGTGGGCACGCAGTAGTCAAAGCAGGGGATCAGCAGCTGGGTGTCCCGCTCCAGACGGACGATGGAGAACTGACCGATGGTAATGAGCAGCCGTCTGCATTCGCCGGAGAGCACCAGTTCGTCATCGAACCAGCAGCTGACACATTCGGGCAGATCCGGCAGATCGGGGCAGACGCAGCAGCAGTTGCAGGCTTCCACGGTGTTGGAGGCCAGAATCATGGGATCGACCACTTCCACCACAGCATGGGGCATGGAGCAGTTCTGACGCTTGCAGGCGCAGGACTTGCTGGTAAAGACCTTGGCATTGCCGTCGCCGCCGAAGAGCAGGGCACGCTTGGAGAATACGGCAAGACCGTAGACGGTGACAGGGCGGTTGTTGGTGCCTACGGTGACATCTGCCACCACACGGTAGTAGAAGGTGATGTCCAGCGTGTAGAAGCCATTATTGTAGGGAACGGCTTCCACCTGAATGTCGGTGTGGATCAGCTCAATGCAGCGGGCGCGGGCAGAGGCACAGCGGTCGAGAATGGCTTGGGATTCCCGGGTTAAGTACACACGCAGGTCTTCGATGCAGTCCTTATCACGGCAGGCATCGGTGACTTTCTTGGTGTGGATGCATACGGCCTCACGGATGCCGGAGAGATCGCAGGCCGGGGTTTGATCGGGCATGGTTTTACCTCCTGTTGGAATGGTAAGCCGGAATTGGCTTTCATGACAGTTTATGCACCTGGAAGAATTTGTGTTCGTTTGACAGAAAAATATAAAATATGACTACCCGAAACGGATGGTCTGTGTTAAAATAGAATAAACTAATCTGGAAAGGTATGCCCACCTATGAAAATCGATGTGATGGGCGTCCGGTTTGACAATGTCACCATGACCGAGGCGCTGGAGAAAGCAAAAGTAATGCTGCAGAGCGAGGGTGCGGATTATGTGGTCACCCCCAACTCTGAGATCGTATATGAGGCCATGGCCTCCAAGGAGCTGGAAGACCTGCTCAACGGCGCCTCTCTGGTGCTGCCGGACGGTGCCGGTGTGGTGCTGGGTGCAAAGATTCTCGGCACGCCTCTGAAAGAAAAGGTGGCAGGCGTGGAGTTTGCCGATGGGGTTCTGGGTCTGCTGGCAGAAACCGGCGGTTCCGTGTATCTGCTGGGCAGCAAGCCCGGTGTGGCAGAGCTGGCAGCAGAGAAAATGCTGGAAAAGCATCCCGCTCTCACTGTTGCCGGTATGGCAGACGGCTATTTTAAGGATGAAGCCGCTGTGGTTGCCAAGGTCAACGAGGCAAAGCCCGATGTGCTGTTTGTCTGTCTGGGCGCACCCAAGCAGGAGCGGTTCATGATGAATCATCGGCAGGAGCTGAATGTGAAGCTGATGGCAGGTCTGGGCGGCAGTCTGGACAGCTTCGCCGGCACAGTGAAGCGTGCCCCCCGATGGATGATCAATTTGTCTTTGGAGTGGTTCTATCGGCTTTTGAAAGAGCCGTGGCGGTTCAAGCGGATGCTGCGCCTGCCCAAATTCCTGTGGGCAGTGGTTCTCCGTAGGTTAAAAAAAGGCTCCCTCTGATGAGGGAGCTGTCGCCGCAGGCGACTGAGGGAGAGAAAAAAGAAGGACACGCAATTACTCATCATACAGGAGGTAATCTTATGGTATATATCATTCTTGGTAAGGGCTTTGAAGAGATCGAAGCCATCGCTCCCTGCGATATTCTCCGCAGAGGCGGCGTGGAAGTGAAATTTGCGGGTATTGACACTTTGGAAGTCACCGGCAGCAACGGCATCACTGTCAAGGCTGACCTGCCCGTAGAGGAAATGGATCTGGAAAACATGGAACTGGTGGTTCTGCCCGGTGGCTTGGGCGGTGTCCGTTCCATTCTCGGCAGCGAAAAAGCCATGTCTGCCGTGAAATATGCCTATGAAAGCGGCAAGCTGGTGGCAGCCATCTGCGCTGCACCCACCATTCTGGCAAGCCTGGGCATCACCGATGGCAAAAAGGCCACGGTCTATCCCGGTATGGAAGATCAGATGGGTTCTGCCATCATGCAGTTTGCCGATACGGCAGCTGACGGCAAGGTATTTACCGGTCGTGCAGCCGGAGCTGCTCTGGACTTCGGCTACCTGCTGCTGGAGCAGCTGAAGGGTGCGGAAACGGCGGAAAGAGTCCGCACCGGAATGCACTATTGATAGGGAGGCATTTATGTCCCAGGAAATTTTTGAACACGACGATCTGGACGAACTGCTCCGCAGCGTCAAAGAAGATCTCAATCAAATGGAAACGGCAGAGGATCTGGAGCCGGAGCTGCCGGCAGAGTATACGGATCTGGTGGACGAACCGGAAGAAGAGGAAGCAGAACCGGGCAGCAAACTTTCCTCTGTGCTGAAGGCGGTTTTGTATGTCACTTTGGTTCTGGCAGCATCTGTGGTTCTGGCAGTATTTGCCTGGAACTGTATGGACGAAGTCTGTGCTCTGACGGCAGAGGATGAGACTGTGGTGGTCTCTGTGGCAGATAACTCCCGGATCTCCGATATTGCTGATATGCTGAAAACCGCAGACCTGATCGACAACAAGGGTCTGTTCAAGTTCTATTGTATGATCTCCGGCGCTGAGGATAAGATCGACCCCGGCACTTATGAGTTGAATAAGATCTACGACTACCGAGCCTTGGTCTATGGCATGATGGAAACCGGTGAAAACCGGGCAACGGTCATGGTCACCGTTCCGGAAGGCTATGAGCTGGATGATATTTTCACCATGCTGCAGGAGAACAAGGTCTGCGAGGTGGAACGGCTGCAGGAAGCTGCCGCCTCCTATGAATTTGACTATTGGTTCCTGGAGGGCTTGGAGTATGGCGATTACCGCCGTCTGGAGGGCTACCTCTTCCCGGATACCTACGAATTCTATGTGGATGATGAGCCGGAGAATGTCCTTGCCAAGTTCCTGCGGAACTTTGATAACAAAATCACCGACGATATGCGGGCAGCCCTGCCCAGTCTCAATGAATTGCTGAAAAAGCAGAGAGAACAGGGTGGCTTCACGCAGGATCTGGTGGAGGCAGGGGAGCTGACCTTCCACGATATCGTCATCGTGGCCTCTCTGGTGGAAAAGGAAGCTGTCAGTGCAGCGGAAAGCGGTAAGATCGCCTCGGTCATCTATAACCGCCTGTGCAGCCAGCTGTATCCCTGTCTGAACATCGATGCCACCATTCAGTATGTGCTTCCCGAGCGGAAGGATGTGCTGACCAACGCCGATAAGGCGGTCATCAGTCCCTATAACACCTATACCAATGCCGGCCTGCCGGTGGGTCCCATTGCCAACCCCGGCACCAATGCCCTCCGTGCGGCCCTGTATCCCATGAACACCGACTACTACTTCTATGCGTTGGACCCCAGCGGTGTCCATCACTTCTCTGAGACGGTCTATGAGCACCAGATCTATCTGGACAGCCTACTGGGTGAGACAGAGGAAGAACAGCCGGAAGAAGAAACAGTCCCGGAGGAATGATATGATACAGAGAAGAAAACCGGAACTGCTCTGCCCGGCAGGAGATTGGGAACGGCTGAAGCTGGCCGTTGCCTACGGTGCCGATGCAGTCTATCTGGCAGGCACTGCCTTCGGTATGCGCTCCTTTGCGGGAAACTTCACTCCCGAAGAGCTGCCCAAGGCCGTGGCCTATGCCCATGACCACGGGGTCAAAGCCCATGTGACTGTCAATACCATGCCCCGCAATGAGGAAGTTACCCAGCTGCCTCCATGGCTGGAATTATTGGATGACGCCAAGGTGGATGCCCTAATTCTGGCAGATCTGGGTGCTTTTCAGCTGGCAGGGAAGTATGCCCCTCACTGTGAGCGCCATGTCTCCACCCAGCAGTCCATCGCCAACTGGGTCTGCGCCCAAAGCTGGTACGATCTGGGTGCTAAACGGGTAGTGCTGGCAAGAGAACTCTCCCTGCCGGAGATCCGTGAGATTCGGGAAAAAGTCTCCCCGGATTTGGAGATCGAGACCTTCTGCCATGGCGCCATGTGCGTCAGCTACTCCGGCAGATGCCTTTTGAGCAACTATATGACCGGACGGGATTCCAACCGGGGCGCCTGCGCTCAGCCTTGCCGCTATCAGTATACGCTGATGGAGGAAAAACGGCCCGGAGAGTACTTCCCGGTCTTTGAGGACGAAAAGGGTACATATATTATGAATTCCCGGGATATGTGCATGATCGACCATCTGGACGATCTCATGGATGCTGGGATCGACTGTCTGAAGATCGAGGGCAGAGCCAAATCTGCCTATTATGCCGCCATTGTCACCGGTGCTTATCGCCATGTATTGGACGATGTCTGGGTAGGCAGACCCATAGACCCTGTCTGGCGGGACGAGGTGGAGCATGTGTCCCACCGCCCTTATGCCACAGGCTTTTTCTACGGTCAGCCCGGTCAGTATACGGAACACGGGCGGTATATCCGGGACTGGCAGATCTGTGCGGTTGTGGAAAGCTGCGATGAGACCGGTCTTGCCCAAATGAGCCTGCGGAACAAGTTTGCCGCCGGGGACAAGGTGGAGATTGTCGGCCCCGATTGCAAGCCCTTTGAACTGACGGTTCCCATGATGGAGGATCTGGAAGGCAATGCTCTTTCCGAACCCAAAACGCCCCAAAGCCAATTCCGTATGCAGCTGCCCAAGCAGGTGCCTGTGGGTTCCTTTGTGCGTCACAGTGTGGATCTCTCCGCCAGAGATTGACGGCTTGTATATTCTGACAAATCAGGAACAAAAAAATCGGTATTTTTCTAACGAATACACTCAATCGCTACTTGAATACTGAATTCCCCAATGTTATAATAAGAAGGATGAACCAGACAAGAAACAACAAAAACCAAGCATAAATTAGGGAGGAACTAATCATGAGCAAGATCACTATTATCGGTGCCGGCAGCGTCGGTTCCAGCATTGCCAATGATATGGTCACCATGGGCATCGCCAATGAGATCGTCATGGTGGATGTCAATAAGGCCAAGGCGTTCGGCGAGGCACTGGATATTTATCAGGGCATGAGCTATTGCTCTCCTGCCATCGTTCGCAGCGGTGACTATGCCGCAGCTGCCGATTCCGATATCGTCATCATCACTTCCGGTATTGCCAGAAAGCCCGGTCAGAGCCGTCTGGAGCTGGCACAGACCAATGTCAATATTCTCAAGGACATCACCCCTCAGATCGTTGCTGTGGCGCCCAAGGCTATCTACATCATCGTCTCCAACCCTGTGGATGTGCTGACCTATGTGTTCCACAAGATCTCCGGTCTGCCCGAGAACCAGATCATCGGTTCCGGTACCGCTCTGGATACGGCCCGTCTGCAGGCTGAGCTGGCAAAGCGGTTCCATATCAGCCCCAAGAATGTCCATGCCCATGTCTATGGCGAACATGGCGACAGCTCTTTTGTTCCCTGGTCTCTGGCTACCATCGCCAACAACCACATCGACCACTTCAAGGAATCCGTTCCCTATGATACCACCATCAACTGGAACAAGGATTACGAAGAGATGGAAGAGTTTGTCCGCACTTCCGGTGCCACGGTCATCAAGTCCAAGGGTGCCACCTTCTATGCCGTTGCCATTTCCGTCTGCCACATTGTCAAGTGCATCAAGGCCGGCGCCGGCACTGCCCTGACCGTTTCCACCATGATGAACGGTGAGTACGGCATTGAAGATGTCTGCCTGTCCACTCTGGCCATCGTGGATGATACCGGTGTCCGCGGCAAGATCCTCAACAAGCTGACTGCCGAAGAAGAAGCAAAACTGAGAAACAGCGCACAGAAGCTGAAGGATGTTCTGTCCCAGCTGGATATCTAAGCCGCTGCAGGAGGAAATAATCATGAAATTCAGTTATTTTCCCGGATGTACATTAAAAACAAAAGCCAAAGACCTGGATATCGATACCAGAGCCGCCGCTGCCGCTCTGGGTATCGAACTGGAAGAACTGCCCCAGTGGCAGTGCTGCGGTGCCGTGTATCCCCAGGCCAAGGATGAGATCGCAACCAAGCTGTCTGCCGTCCGTGCCCTGGCCACTGCCCGTGATCTGGGTCAGGATCTGGTCAGCGTCTGCTCCGCCTGCCACCATGTGCTCAAGCGTGTCAACGGCGATATGCAGAACGATGCAGATATCGCATTCCGTGCCAACAACTATCTGCAGCTGGATACTCCCTATGCCGGAGAGACCAATGTCCTCCACTTCCTGGAAGTGCTGAGAGACCGTCTGGGCTTCGATGAACTGGCAAAGAAAGTGGTCAAGCCTCTCACCGGCCGCAAGGTGGGCGCCTACTATGGCTGCCTGCTGCTGCGTCCCGGCAAGGAAATGGGCTTCGACGATCCCGAAAATCCCACCATTCTGGAGGATTTCATCCGTGCTCTGGGTGCTGAGCCTGTGCTGTACTCCCAGCGCAACGAGTGCTGTGGCGGCTACCAGACGCTGGAAGCCAAGGATCTGGCCATCAGCCGTGCCACTGCTGTGACAGAAAACGCCAGAGCCTGCGGTGCCGAGTGCCTCATTACCGCCTGCCCCCTGTGCCTGTACAATCTGAAGCAGAATGCAGAAAACGCCCTGCCCGTCTACTACTTCACGGAGCTTCTGGCGGAAGCTCTGGGACTGAAATAAGGAGGCATCAGTATGAATAACAAAGAAGAGCTGATCGCCACCATCAAGCGTATCAGCGGTGTCAACACCCGCAAGTGCATGAAGTGCGGCAAGTGCTCCGGCACCTGCCCCGCTTACGACCAGATGGACTATCATCCCCATCAGTTTGTGGACATGGTGGAAAAGGGTCAGATCGAGAAGCTGGCAAACTCCAACGGCATCTGGAACTGCCTGACCTGCTTTGCATGCCTGGAGCGCTGCCCCCGTCAGGTGGAGCCTGCCAAGCTCATTGAAGCTGTCCGTCTGGCAGTCATCCGTCAGCAGGGCATGAACCATCTGAAGCCCGAACAGATCCCCGAACTGCTGGATGAAGAACTGCCGCAGCAGGCCATCACCACAGCATTCCGTAAATTTGCCAAGTAAGGAGGGAGAAGAAACATGCAAAGAATTGGTGTATTTGTCTGCTGGTGCGGTACCAACATTGCCGGTACCGTAGATGTGCAGGCAGTGGCAGAAGCCCTGAGCCATGAGCCCGGTGTTGTCTTCTCCACAAACTATCAGTATATGTGCTCTCAGGCCGGTCAGGATATGATCGTCAATGCCATCCATGAGCACAATCTGGGCGGCGTGGTCATTTGCTCCTGCTCTCCCAGAATGCACGAGGCCACCTTCCGCAAGACTGCCGAGAAGGCCGGTCTGAACCCCTATATGGTGGAGATCGCCAACATCCGTGAGCAGTGCGCATGGATTCATAAGGATATGCCCTCCGCTACGGAAAAGGCCATCATTCTGGGCAAGGCCGCCATTGCAAAGGTCCATCTGAACGCCCCCCTGCAGGCAGGCGAAAGCCCTGTTGTCAAGCGCGCTCTGGTCATCGGCGGCGGTATCGCCGGTATCCAGACAGCTCTGGATATTGCCGAAGCCGGCTTCCCCGTGGATATCGTGGAAAAGAAGCCCACCATCGGCGGCAAGATGACCCAGATCGATAAGACCTTCCCCACGCTGGACTGCGCAGCCTGTATCCTGACTCCCAAGATGGTGGATGCCGCTCAGAATGAGAACATCCGCATCTACTCCTACTCTGAGGTGGAGGAAGTCAAGGGCTTCGTGGGCAACTTCAATGTGAAGATCCGCCGCAAGGCAAGATTTGTTAAGGAAGATGTCTGTACCGGCTGCGGTCTGTGTACAGAAAAGTGCCCCCAGAAGAAGGTCCCCAACGAGTTTAACCTTGGCCTCGACACCCGCCGTGCCATTTACATCCCCTTTGCTCAGGCTGTTCCCAAGGTCGCTACCATCGATGCAGACTACTGCACCATGATGAAGACCGGCAAGTGCGGTATCTGCTCCAAGGTCTGTACCGCCGGTGCCATCGACTATAAGCAGACCGATACCTTCGTGGAAGAGCAGTACGGTGCCATCGTGGTCGCCACCGGCTTCAACCCCATCAAGATGGACAAGTACGATGAGTTCGCTTACTCCCAGAGCCCTGATGTGGTCACCTCTCTGGAGTTTGAGCGTCTCATGAACGCAGCAGGCCCCACCGCCGGTACCTTGCTCCGTCCCTCCGATAAGACCCATCCCCATACTCTGGTCTTTGTCCAGTGTGTCGGCTCCCGCTGCGAGGACAGCAAGGGCAAGCCCTACTGCTCCAAGATCTGCTGTATGTACACCGCAAAGCATGCCATGCTGTGCCGTGAAAAATATCCCGATACGGAAGTCTATGTGTTCTACATCGATGTCCGTACCCCCGGCAAGAACTTCGATGAGTTCTACCGCAGAGCCGTGGAAGAGTACGGTGTCCACTATGTCAAGGGCATGGTTGGCAAGGTCACGCCCGAAGGCGGCAAGCTGAAGGTTCAGGCCTCCGACCTGCTGTCCAACGAGCAGATCCATATCGATGCCGACATGGTCATTCTGGCTGCCGCCATCGAGCCCGATGAAAGCGCCCGCTCCATCGCTACCATGCTGACTGCTTCCATGGATACCAACGACTTCTTCACCGAAGCCCATCCCAAGCTCCGTCCTGTGGAAAGCCCCACCGCCGGTATCTTCCTGTCCGGTGTCTGTCAGGGTCCCAAGGATATCCCCGAGACCGTTGCTCAGGCCAGCGCTGCTGCCTCCAAGGTCATTGGTCTCTTGGTGAAGGACAAGCTGACCTGTAACCCCTGCGTGGCCCAGGCTGACGAAATGATGTGTAACGGCTGTTCCAGCTGTGAAAAGGTCTGTCCCTACGGTGCCATTACTTATTCCGATAAAGAATTCAGAGGCCCCAACCGTACGACGCTCATCCGTCGTGTGGCTTCCGTCAATCCTGCTGTCTGTCAGGGGTGCGGTGCTTGTACCGTCGCCTGTCCCAGCGGTGCCATGGACCTGAAGGGCTTCTCTACCAGACAAATCATGGCGGAGGTGGATGCAATATGCAAGTAAACAACGAATTTAAGCCCACCATCGTGGCCTTCTGCTGCAACTGGTGTTCCTACGCCGGTGCAGATCTTGCCGGTACCAACCGTCTGGCATACCCTGCCAATGTGAAGATCATCCGTGTGCCCTGTTCCTGCCGTGTCAACCCCATGTTCATCCTCCGTGCCTTCCAGAGAGGCGCAGATGGTGTCATCCTCTGCGGCTGCCACCCCGGTGACTGCCACTACACCACCGGCAACTACTATGCACGCCGCCGTATGACCCTGCTGTTCTCCATGCTGGATTATCTGGGCATCGAGAAAGAGCGCACCCGTGTGGAATGGGTCTCTGCTGCCGAAGGCAACAAGTTTGCCACCGTCATGAACGACTTTGTGCAGACCATCACTGCTCTGGGCGAGAACAAGAGATTGGAGGACCTGAGATGCAAGAAGTAATCAAGGCAAAAGCCATTGAACTGCTGGAAAACGGCACTGTGGATCGGGTTCTGGGCTGGAAGGCCGGTGAGTTCTTCTACGATCTGACTCCTGCCGTGTTCACCACCAAGGAAGACATCGAAAAGAACTTCGTCTACTCCGTGTTCTCCGGCGCCAACCTCAGCAAGTATCTGGTCAAGGAAAGCCGTAAGGGCGGCAAGGTCGCTGCTTTCCTGAAGCCCTGCGATACATATTCCTTCAATCAGCTGCTGAAAGAGCACCGCATCTGGAAGGACAATGTCTATGTGGTCGGCATCGCCTGCGATGGCATGTGCGATATGGAAAAGATCCGTGCCTTCGGTGCCAAGGGTGTCCTGTCCGTCACCCGTGACGGCGACAAGCTGAACATCGAAACCATGTACGGTCCCATGACCATGGACAAGGCCGATGCCCACGCCGAGCGCTGCGTCAGCTGCAAGAGCCGCAAGCTGGTGGCTTACGATGAGAAGATCGGCGAAGACGGCGATGTGATCGAAGAATCCGGTCGTTTCGACATGGTCGCCAAGCTGGAAGCTATGACCCCTGAGGAGCGCTTCGAGTTCTGGCGTGGTGAGCTGTCCAAGTGCATCCGCTGCTACGCCTGCCGGGATGTCTGTCCCGCCTGCACCTGCGAAAAGTGCGTCTTCGACAATGCCAACTCCGGCATTTCCCAGAAGGCAGCCGTCAACAGCTTCGAAGAAAACATGTACCACATCATCCGGGCATTCCATGTGGCATCCCGCTGCACCGACTGCGGCGAGTGTTCCCGTGTCTGCCCCCAGAATATCCCCCTGCACCTGCTGAACCGCAAGTTCATCAAGG
>JAZNNW010000014.1:0-2307 GCA_045580485.1 Candidatus Avilachnospira sp.
TTCAGACTTTCAAATTACTCCAATATATAGTATAGCCAACCAATTTGCAGAAATCTACCAAATTTTCTTGTAAACGGAATTTTTGGACAAATACACAAAAAACACCGCACAAGCAGTTGCTTGTGCGGTGAGATTGTATTAAGGTTTATGCTGCCAGGGTGCCGGTGAAGGCGGTAAGCTTTTCGCCGGTGGAAAGCTGCACGGTGACAGTGACGGTATGTTTGCCGTCAGCCAGGGAATCAATACCGTCACAGAGGGTCAGTCGGTTGCCCTCGGCATCGGTTTTCCAGGTGCTGTTGCCTGCGGACATTGCTACCTCACGAATATGCGTAGAGTCTGCCCGATAGATATTTTCCAGCTTTACAGAGTCGGTGCTGTCGGTGATAGTGACAAACACATCGGAAATGGCGTAGTTAGAACCTACCACCAAAGCTTCAAATTCTGCCAGGGTGATATTGCCGTTTTCTTTGGTGCAAAGGGTCTTTGCTTTCTCCACACCGGTGCCCTTGCAATCGTCGGTACATTCAAAGACCGTGTACAGCTTGTCAACAGCCTGGGTCTTTGCCATCATATCGTTGTAGTAGTCAAGATACTTCTGACCTTGGGGGTCGCTGGGGTCTTGCAGCTCCGGGAAGGTAAAGGGAATGTACTTTTTGTCCTGGAGGGCGGAGAGCAAATAGGCAAACTCCACGCTGCCCTGGTTATAGAGGGTCTTTTCGCCCAGCTTTTCCTTCTTGCTCCAGCTCTCGATCTGCTCATTGACAATGACCATGCTGGTATTGTAATCCACAGACCCATCTTCCTTGGTGGCAAGCCGGACTTCCTTGACCATCATAGCGTGACCGCTGTTAACCAGACAATCGCCGGGCTTCATCTGCAGGTAGCAATCAAACATAGCATTTTCGCCGTTGGCGGCAATCCAATCGGCAATGACGTGCTTGGTGTCATAGCCAACGGGGTTGCCCAGAGCGGCACCGTTTTCGTCCTTGCCGAAGATCTGAATGTCCTCAGGGGTGTACTGTTTACCCTCATATTCAAAGCCGTAGGTGTAGCCACCCACGGGGATAAAGCCGTTGTAGGCGGTGATATTCATGGTGTCGCCAAAGCGGACGGAGTTGATCACACGGCCCCAGCTCCAGCTTGTGGAGGAGGTGCACTGATTGAAGAAGGTCATCAAAGACCTGAATTTTTTGTAGTTAGTCAGTGTATCTACATCGGTGATGGCTGCATTTTCGCCGTAGCCGCCATTTTGTGCCAAAGCAGTTTGCATGTCCATAACGCCGGTCTTCTCGTCATAGTATTCCAGCCAGCGGTAAGGATTACCAAAGCCTTTGCTTTGATAAGGGATGCCGCCATACACATGCTTGGTCTCAATGGTTTTTTTGCCGCCGCCATAAGTGGAGGGCCATTCCAGAATATCCTGATTGGTAAGCCACTGGAAGCTGATCTGCAGCTCCATAAATTTCAGGATCAGTTCTTGGCGCTGCGCAATGGTCATATCTCCCGTGGCGATGGGAAGGCTGGTCACATCGGAAACCAGCAGCTTTTTCGGCATACTCTCATCCCGCAAAGAGGGAGCGGCAGTGTCCTTGCAGCCGGTAACGCTTATTAGCACCAGCAAGACTGCCAGAAAAAAAGAAAGTTTCTTCATAAGACATACTCCTTTGTTTGTATATGACTACAGTATATCACATTATTAAAAAGAAAACAATAGTTTTGACAAGGTTATGATAATGTTTTGAGGCATATTTGAATGTTCAAAAAAAGGACCTGCCAACCGGCAGGTCCTTTTCACATATAAAAGGGAGATTACATATCAAAGGGTTCCATGCCCAGAACGGGGTGACCCACCTCGCTCAGGAACTCCAGCAGCTGCTCAGGATCTTCCTGGCAGATGGTCTCGTCAGCGATCATGTCGGTGAAGTTCTCAACACCGTACAGCTCCAGAGCGGTAGCATCCAGACGCTCACGCATCTGATCCTTCAGCATCTTGGGCATCCAGACGATACGGCCGGGACCACCTTCTGCTGCGATGAACTTCTTGGAGGAGATGAAGTGCTTGCCGTGACCCATGAAGCCGGGGGTCTGAACACCGCCGCCGGTCATGGAAGCCATATCGGAGAAGCTCATACCCAGAGGAGTCATACCTGCATGCTCACGGCAGGTGATAACCACGCCCATGGAGCAGGGCTCCACGCCGCAGATACACTCGAAGCAGCCGCAGGAGGTCATGGGATCCTGGAACAGGGAGTACAGGGTGATCTTCTCAATAGCACCCTGGGAGTACTTGTTAACAGCAGCATCCAT
>JAZNNW010000015.1:0-3920 GCA_045580485.1 Candidatus Avilachnospira sp.
GGTTTGTATGATAAAAGTCATTGTTCTGAAGAAGGAAACTATGAAGGAAAAATCCTTGTTATGAAACCGTCAACACTAAAGGACGAATACAAAACACCGGATTTTCAATTATTCCTTGCTACAAGTGGGTTTGGCTGTTATCCCGATAAAATGGGAACTTCATTGTCTGGCGTTTTTCTCAAGGACGATGAGTATGCACATTTTAGAAGACAGGATTTTTTCGGTGTACTCAAGGAAGAATTAATTCCCGAATGGGCGCAAGAAAAGCTCAATCAACTTTCCGAACCCGAAGAAAGCACAGATATTAAGATGGAAGGTGTCTGAAATGCGAGTAAAAATTTATCAAATTAACACAGACCGTGATAAACATAATCAAAAGTTTATGAAGTTAAATGACGGCCAAAAGTCCGATCCTACTACCTACGATGAGGTGTTCGATGCAGAACTTGAAGAAAATAATCTTGAATCAATATATACTCGTTTCAATACAGAACAACATCCGCTATTTAGAGGACACTCCCTTTCGGTTTCGGATGTTGTTCTTTTAGATGGGAAGGCGCATTACTGTCAGCCTTTTGGGTTTAAGGAAATTCCATTCGATGAATCTAAAACTCAAAAGCCCGACAATCTTATGCGCGTAGTATATGTCGAGCCAAATAAACCTGCTTATGTTGCAGAAATTGAACATACTCTCAAAGGCGAGCAACGAGCCGTAAAAGGACTTATTGAAGCTGTATATCCTTGTGATGATGACAATGTTTGTTTTGTCTGCAACGAGGAAGGAAAACTCATAGGTATGGAAGGCAATCGAATAGTAAATCTTGGCAATACGATTATTGCCGGACCATTTTTTGTTTGCGGTCTTACCAGTGATGACTTTAGAGGACTAACGGATGAGGAGGTGACGAAATATATGGATGCGTTCAAAGAGCCTGAGCAGATTTCTCAGGCAGAGGTAGAAGCCGATATGGGTTTCACAATTATAACCGGAATTTAAAATTTGGAGGTAATTATCAATGGCAACAAAGAAGACCACCGGTGTAAAAGCACCGAAAAATGAAGAAAAGAAAAATGTACAGCAGACCGCTCCTGTAGACAACGACAGACCGCAGTACAAAATCCCTTTTATTTCCGCTAAAATTGACCGTCTTAACGATAACCCCGAATCAAAAATCAAAGCTAATGCAAGTGTTGTCATTGGTAATCATTTTGCGGTTCATGGGTTTAAAGTTTATGACGGCGGTGAAAAAGGCATGCAGGTACTTTGCCCCGGACATAAAAGCGGCGATAAGTTCTACGAAGATTTCCATCCTGTGAGCAAGGAAGCTCGTGAGGCTCTGAATGGGTATATTCTTGATGCATATGAGCAGAAACTTGAACAGACACAGGAAGAAGGACAGTCAGAGGATGAAAACCTTGATGAAGACGAAGAACCTGCCTTTGAACAGACAATGTAGGCTTTTATGTTAAATAATCGATAATTTGCTGGACTTTTGAAAGTATTTCGGTATTGTGTAGTTGAGGTGATATTTATGACGAAACGAGTAATTGCAATGATTATGGCAATTATGCTCTGCGTAACACTAATTGCGTGTAGCAATCAAGCCCCTACACAAACCAATATTGAAGAAAGCAAAATCGTTACGAGTGACACAACAAGTGTAACATCAAGCAAAGAAGAAGCGAATATAAGTGATGACACGACTGCTGTTCACTCCCCAAAGCCTACCGTTAACTCCACTCCTTCCTCAACAACGGCATCCGATATAAAAACAACAGAAAAAGAAAATGTTGAAACAAAAACATCGGAAAACTCTGTAACAGAAAAAGAAGCTGAGATTTCTGCTCCGCCAAAGGAAGTGGAGAAACCAAAAACAACAGAGGAAAAGAAAACAGAAACAACACTCCCTCCCGTTACAAAGGAAGAACCCCCAAAAAACGAACCAGTTACACCTCCTTCAACCACCGAAATCGAAAAGTATGTAGCACAGTATGTTAATCAGTATCGTTCAGAGCAAGGAAGCTCAAAAACAACGGTATTAACTGGACTCACAGAGGTGGCGAGGTTTAGAGCAAAACAGCTTGTAACAAACTTCTCACACAACAGTATTCCAAATGCTTGTAACGAATTGAAATACGGTGAGTTTGTGGATATGACTTTATATGGTGGCACAGAATCCGATAGCTATTATCAAGGTTATAACCGAGAAGCCATCGGTAAAGGGGATTGGTTTGGAACAGCAGAGCAAATTGCAAAGCGAATTGCTAAAGGTTTCAAAAACAGTAGCGGTCACTGGTCTTATGTTGGCGACTCCCAATACGGCTATATGGCGGTTGGAGTCTACTACAACCAAAGTGAAGAAAAATGGTACTGTTGTATCTGTATGAGTAGTAAAAATTATGGTGATTAAAATATAATCCACCGCAACCAAGCCCTCGTCTACGGACGGGGGCTAAATTTATTTCAACTATGAAAGGACGAATGATCTATGAATTTTAATAAGAATAAATGGTCAAAAGTATTAGCAATGTTTCTTGCGGTGGTAATGACAATTATGGCAATGCCGATGAGTGCATTCGCTGCCGTTGCATCTGACCTGCCCGACAATATGGCTGATCACTCTATTCTCCGTGCGCTTGAATACACCGGCTATGATGTACAGAAGCAAAAGAATGACGGAACACTTTATCAGTCAGGCTCTTACGGTTCAAGAACACCGGCGGCGGTGCTTTCTGGAATCAATTACGGAACAAGCACTTCGGGTAAAGAAACCGTTGCTGACAGTTCTACTGTTACAGGTCGCGCACCCGACATTGCAACCTTTCAAAGCAAAGGATTGTGCTGTGCTTCCTTCGTAACATATTACATCTGCAACTATCTCCCTAATATTGAAGGTGTAGATACGCAGTTTATTACTGATGCTATTAATGCAACAGGTTGGAACTCACAGGCTGTTGTAACTTGGCAGAAGGCACTCAATGGTCTTGTAGATGATGGCGAACTCGAAAAAATCGGCACAAGTTCTTCCAATGTCAACAGAAATAAACTTGCTCCCGGCGACCTCATTATTTTCGGTAATGATGAAAACTCTCATACCCACATTGCCGTATATTCGGGTACCTATAAAGGAACAGATTTCCTCATCCATGTCGGCAACGACAGAGGCCCCGAAATTATGCCTGTCGCATGGATGAGTGACTCTTCTAATGGCAATAAAGCATCGTATCCTAACGCTTATTATCACTTGCCCGATGATATTTTTGAACAGGACGGTAGTATTGAGGTATATAAAAAGGATACGGACGGCAAAGCCTTGGCAGGTGCTGTGTTTACAGCAACCAACAGCGAAACAGGTCAGTCCTTTAAAATTGGCCCCACAAATAGTAAGGGCTATGCCATTTCTGAACAAGCAATCCCCTATGGCACATATACCATCAAAGAAACCGTATTCCCTGCAAACTATCGCACAAGTGGTACAAGTTCTTGGACGAAAACACTTAATAGCGATACACCCAACGCAACAATTACTATCAATGCAGTAAACGAGTTAATCCCTGGCAACTGCAAGATCGTAAAGACCAGTGAGGACGGCAAGGTTGACGGTATCGACTTCACCATCACAGGTAACGGTGTCAATAAGACGGTTACGACTGCAAACGGCGGGCAGATCACCGTTAAGGATCTCAAACCCGGCACCTATACTGTGACCGAGAAAGCCATCGACAAGTATGAGCCTCAGTCCAGTCAGAGCGTAACCATCGTAAGCGGTCAGACTGCTACGGTTAACTTCTCCAACACCTTAAAGCGTGGCGACCTCAAGATTACCAAAACCAGTGAAGACGGTCTCGTGGAAGGTGTTCAGTTCAAGCTCACCGGCACCTCTCTCAGTGGCGAAACCATTGAGCAGTTCGCAGTTACC
>JAZNNW010000016.1:0-53597 GCA_045580485.1 Candidatus Avilachnospira sp.
AGGGTTCGATGTGTATTTTCCTTCACAACATGAGGGTGAATGTATCTCGCCTTATGTTGTTGTCAAAGGGTCCACGAATACACAGTTCAGGCAGTATTCATCCACTGTTCAATACTATGACCTGTTGTGCTACGTTCCCAAGGACCATTTCAGTACACTCTATCCTTTTGTAGACAGTGTAAGAGCTGCTATGAAAGAACTTTCCCCTATGATTAGACCTGCATTTTTTGATACTGCATCTTACTATGATGATGAAATAAAGGCTCATATGGTAAGTATTCAGTATCTCAATTACAGAAAAATGTAAAGGAGGATCAACATGTCCGTACATAAAGGTCACGAAATTCCGACCATTGACGTTGCCCTTGTGACTATTGTCAAAGCTGGCTCGGAAGATGAGATTGCTCTTGACACTGCGTCCAACATCCAGGTCAACGTTCAATCCGAAACTCAAGATGCGGTCAAGCTCATCGTCAAGGGTCGGCTGATCGCTCAGAAGCGTGAGAAGGTCACGATCACTGGCAATACCATTGTTCTGACCGATAATGTGTTCAATCCTGAGATGGTCAAGATCCTTCAGGGTGGCACCATCAAGTATTGGGCTAATGAGCAGCAAACCACCGAGGGTGATACCGATGCTGGCTATGGTGTCAGCTCTTACACTCCCCCTGTGGCTGGTTCCACTGAAGAGGCTGATGCATTCACCCTTAATGCATATTCCGCCATCTACAATGCTGCTGGCCTGATCACTGGGTATGAGCGCATTCAATATCCCAACTGCAAGGGCACTCCCATTGCTCTCAACAGTGAGGATAACGTGTTCCGTGCCCCTGAGTACACCATCAATTCTGCTCCTGACACTGGGGAAGCTCCCTATGTCATCAACTATGTGAACCAGCTCCCGGTTGTGAGCTGATAGGAGGACAACATGGATATCACAACTCTGTCACAACTCACCAAATATACCGAAGGTCAGGTAGTCCAGCTGCCCGATTTTGCAGAGGGACAACCGTTTGTTGCTCGTATCCGCAGACCTTCTCTCCTGGCTCTTGCCAAGGCTGGGAAGATTCCCAACAGTCTGCTTCATACGGCCAACAATATGTTTCTTGGTACCAGTAACAACAAAGATCCGAAGTTTCTTCAGGATGCTTTTGGAGTTCTGGACGTGGTTTGCGAGGCTTGCTTCTTGGAGCCAACTTATGCGGAGATTCAAGAGGCTGGGATTGAGCTTACAGATGATCAGTACATGTTCATCTTTAACTACACCCAAACAGGGGTGAAGGCTCTGGATTCCTTTCGTGGAAAGTCCAGAGATAGTGCCCTTGTTGGCAATGGCGAAACGGTATAACAGACTGCCGTCAGAGCTGATGTCTATTGAGGATGACTACACAGCCTATTGTCTCAATGAGGCCTGTGCATTCATCTTAGGAGAGCTGGAAGCAGGTCATGAGATAAACTTCCGCAAGACCTACTCTTCCTTCTCCCAGCTCTATTCTCAATATGACAATTGAGGTGATAAAATGGCTCTTGACTTAGGTTCAGCTGTTGGTCGGTTGCTTCTTGATACTTCTGGATTCGTCAGTGGATTTGGAGGTGCAGCAAGAGCGGTTAGGTTTTTTCAAAGCGAAACATCGACTACAGCAGACAAATTCGTTGCTATGGGTACTGCTCTAACTTCAGTGGGTCGTACCATGACAACAACAGTTACTATTCCATTGATTGGAGCAGGTGCAGCAGCGACAACCGTAGCTGCAAACTTTGAATCTTCCATGTCACAGGTTCAAGCAACTATGGGAGCAACTTCCGACTCCATGTCTCAGCTTGATGGTCAAACAGTAAACACTATGGAAGCCCTGAGTGACCTTGCTCAAGAGATGGGTGCATCAACCAAGTTCTCTGCAACAGAAGCTGCCGCAGCCATCAATAATATGGCAATGGCTGGTTATGATGTTCAAGAGATATACCAATCTCTGCCTCAGGTGTTAAGTTTGGCATCTGCTGGTGCGCTTGATTTGGACTATGCTACGCAACTTGTTGCTAATGGCCTGAACGTCATGGGGATGCAAACAAGTGATACCCAAGAGTTGGCGGATAAACTGGCTGTCACGGCTTCGAATGCATATGGTTCAGTTTCTGACTTTGGTGAGGGTTTGCTTGTTGCAGGAGCACAAGCTAAACTGTCCAATGTTAGCTTGACGGACACCATGACTGCATTGGGAATACTGGGTGACAACGGTATATCTGCAAGTGAGGGTGGCACATATCTCCGCAACACGTTGAAGAATCTGTATACTCCTACAGAAGACGCAGGAAAGGCTTTGAAAGAGTTGGGTGTACAAACTGCCAACAGTGATGGTACTCTAAGAGACTTTCAAACAGTTCTCGGTGATCTCGGAACAGCTCTTGACGGGTTGACTGAAGAGCAACGAATCAACTACATGAGCAGAATCTTTGATACCAGAACTATCTCTGCTGCAAATGCTCTTATTGAAAACAGCGGTGATCGTTGGAATGAGCTTTCCGGTGCGATAGACAATGCTGGTGGTGCTGCTGATCGAATGGCACAAACTCAGCTGGATAACCTATCAGGTCAGCTCACCATTCTCAAATCCTCCATTGAGGGTGCAGCAATTTCTTTCGGCAGTATACTTCTTCCAACAATAAAGAAGCTGGCCACAGGATTTCAAAATCTTATGAATTGGATCAACGGTCTTGATTCAGCTCAACAGCAAACTCTTGTATCTATCCTTGCGATTGTAGCTGCTATTGGTCCTGCACTTTTGATCTTTGGCAAGCTGGCAACAGCAATAGGTTCTATCATTGGACTTGTAAGCGGTGCTGGCGGATTGAGTGCAGTATTTGCTGCTCTGACTGGTCCCATTGGACTGGTTATTGCTGCAGTTGCAGCTCTTGTAGCAGCTTGGGTAACAGACTTTGGTGGCATAAGAGAAGCAACAGCAAGCATATTTGAATCCATAGGAAGCATTCTCACATCATTCAGTAACTTCTTTGTAGGATTGTGGGAAAGTGATTTCCTTGGGATACAGGAATTTACAGCAACTACTTGGAATATGATACAGGGAGTGTTTTCTACTGCATTCACTGCAATAGCTGATATATTCAGTATATTTGCAGCAGCATTCCAAGGGGATTGGGAAGGTGTTTGGAACGGAATAAAGACTCTTGCAACAGATATATGGGATGGTCTGTCTGCTGCATTTGGACCAGTTCTTGAATCTATTGTAGCAACTCTAAAAGGGATTGGTTCTTCTTTGTATAGTGCTGCTTCCACTGCTTTTCAGTCACTATATGATGGGGCTGTCGCTATTTGGGAAACTGTATCAGCTTGGGCTGAGGGAGCCTTTAATAGCTTGGTAGAAGGAGTAACAGGTATTGCTGGAGATATCTATGCTGCAGGCTCCTCTGTAATAACATCTCTTTACGATGGTCTTAATTCCGTTTGGGGTAAAGTTTCTTCTTGGGCAACATCTTCGTTCAACAGTATAGTTTCTTCTGTAACAAGTATTGTTGGAGATATCTATTCTGCAGGCAGCTCAGTTGTAACTTCTTTGTACAATGGCCTTGTTGCTACTTGGTCTACAATAACTTCTTGGATTGATACTTCAGTTCAAGGCATAGTTTCTTCTGTAACAGGTATTGCTGGAGATATGTATGATGCAGGTGCTTCTGCAATAACGTCCTTGCTCAATGGTCTCAAATCCATTTGGGATAGCATAGTTGAATGGGCCACTGAAAAGCTGGGTTGGCTGTCTGGAATATTCTCTGGTATAACTGCTCATGTGAGTGTTAACACCGATGGTAACTATGCAAGTGGACTTGACTATGTATCACATGATGGTATTGTCAAGGTCCATGAAGGTGAAGCCATTTTGACCAAGGAAGAGAATGAGGAACGCAGATCTGGTAGGAGTAGTGGAACCGGAGACACATACAACTTCTATTCACCCAAGGCACTCAATCCCACAACTGCTGCTCGTGAGATGCGTAAAGCAAAACAGCAGCTTGCTCTCGGTGTAGGATAAGGGGGATTTCAATGATTGAACAATTCAATTTAGTCAATACTGTTACCAATGAAGAATTGGATTTCAATATGACTACTGGACCTCTTTGGTTGGAATCCCTCTATGTCAGTGCTGTTCAAGGGGTTGACCAATTGTATAGTACACCTGGACAAGACGGTGAACAATATGCCTCCACGTATCTCGGAACAAGGTCAGTTGTAATAACTGCTTGGATTGTTGCGGGTAGTAAAACCTTGGCAGAGCAGAAAACTCAGCTCAATCGGTTTTGTAATCCTAAGCAACCCATGGATATTCAAGTTGGTGATTACAAGCTAACTTTTGTTCCAGGATCGAGCATACAGTATTCCAAAAACAAGAAGGAAAACAATGAGGTAATGTGTAAATTCGTTATCTCAGGGGAAGCCTATAAACCATTCTGGACATCACAGGAAGAAATTGAATCTCGTGTTTCTTATGTTGAGCCAATGTGGGTGCTTCCATTTGCTATACCAAGTGATGGAATGGTATTCAGTGTGAATCAGCCTGTTGCTTCTACACAGATAGAGAATTTGGATCTGCCAGTTGGCTGTAGAATAACATTCTCTGCTCATGGTGGAGCAGTTACCAACCCAGGTATAATCTGTGCAGAAACGCAAGAATCTTTGACAATTGATAAGGTTCTTGAGGATGGGGAAAGTATCATTGTTGATACCAGACTCGGAAACAGAAAGATAACTGGGTATCTCTTGAATGAGACCTACAATGGAATGCAATATCTGAGTGTGGATTCCTCTTGGGTAACTCTTCAGACAGGGCTGAATACCTTTTCCTTCTTTGCTGAGGATGGATCCAGCTCCTTGGAAATATCCATTATGTACTCTCCTCTCTTGTTGGAGGTTGAACAATGAATATATACATACTTGATCCCGATTCTTTGAACAGAGTTGCCATTCTCAACAACTACAGCGCAAGGGAATGGAACAGAACTTGGGGTGAGTCTGGCATATTTACTTTGTGGGCACCAATAACTGATGAGAACGAGGCTTTTCTTGAGAGGGAATACCTTGTATGGCCAGACAACCAAAATCTTATTGGTGTGATTGAGTACATACACAAATACACCGATGAAGATTCCGGTTTACCACTGTGTGAGATCTCTGGGAGATTCATGGAATCCTCATATCTTTCCCGTCGCATTATTTGGGGGAATGTTCTCATAAAGAATTCCCCCAAAGTTGTTATTCAGTCAATCATACAAGACAATGCCCTTCAAGCAGCTGACCCAGATAGAAGACTTGCGAGTTTCATAAACACAGGAGTTGAGTTTTCTGATCGAATTCCAGAGCAAGCAAGGATAACGTATTGTGACAGCTATGGCAATTTGTGGGAAGAAGCAAAAGATCTCAGTCTGAAGTATGGAATGAATCTTGAGTTTCGTCATTTGCCACAACAAAAGAAGGTTCAGTGCTATCTGCAGTTTGGTAGAGATCTCTCCGCTGTGGTGAATCTATCAACAGATCTTGGGTTTTTAACTGGCTCTGACTATTCTTGGGACTCAAGAGACTATTGCAATGCTGCCTTGATAGCTGGTGAGGGCGAAGGAGCAGATAGAACAATCACAACAATTATTCCTTCTTCTGCGAAGAACCTGAACAGACGAGAACTGTATGTTGATGCAAGGGATCTTCAAAGAGACGTGGATGAACAAACTATGTCAGAAGAAGAATATCTTGGTGCTCTAACTGAGAGAGGACAAAAGAAGCTTCTTGAATATCCTCTGTATGAGTCATATGAATGTTCTTTGCAGTTGACTGGTCAAGAAGGGTTCATTTTTGGAGAGGACTATTCTCTTGGAGATATAGTCACACTCACAGATAGGAAGCTCAAAGTACAGGTACAAGCAAGAGTGAAAGAGCACCAGCTTTCTGAGGACAAAGAGGGGCAAACAGACATTCTTGTGTTTGGGTTATCCACACCAACAATAACATCACTTATTAAAAGGAGGAATTGATATGTCCTTGACATACGGGTTCTTCAACGCAAACCTGGTAAATGGTGAGTATGACAGAAAATATTCAGCAGACCAGCTTGCTGAATATTTTAGCTCGCTCATAGGAAATGGTGTCAGTGCTGCCATTGAAGACAGCTTCAAGGTTTTACCTGGTAATGGCCTTGAAATCTCCGTTTCCGCAGGATTTGCTTGGATCAATGGGTATTGGGCAAAGAATGATGCTGCTTTTTCTCTAACGGATGTTGCAGCTCCTTCTTCTGGGTACAGAAGAGACCTTGTTGTCCTCAGGTTCAATAGATCTGATCGGAGTATCATACCAATGATTATAACTGGTTCTGTTTCCAGTACATTCCCTGCTCCGTTGCCGAGTTACAGCAGAACAGCTCTTGAATATGATCTTGTTCTTGCTTCTATCAGTTTATCTGCGGGTGCTGCATCAATAACGAGCAGCATGATCACAGATCTAAGAGCAGACAATACCTACTGTGGAATTGTAAATACTTTTGCAAGTATTCTCATTCCCACAGGCAGTATTCAAACGGATCAGCTCGCTGATAGGTCTGTAACTGGTGACAAACTCAACCTTTCTGCTGGATTCAATCTGGATGGACCCATAAATCTTCTCAAAAATGTTCACTACTTTGATACACAAGCTGACCTTCCGGCAGCTGGTAATACTGGGAGATTGTACTTCGTCAAGCTGGAAGAGTAGGAGATATGAGATATGGCTTCTGATATTCTCGTTACAACCTCAAATCAAACTACAACAAGCGGTAACATAAGTGTAGCTGTTCAAATCCGGCAAACAACTTCTTCCTCAGGTAAAGTAAAGCTGCAAGGAAGACTTCGTCTTTCTTGGCAAAACTATGCTGATGTGTACTACACAAGCAATGTATTTGACATATACCTCGGAAGCAGCACATCTGGTACAAAGTTGTTATCTTCCAGTCCTGACTGGACAAGAACAGCGGCAGCTGGAAGTACATTTACAAGTTGGGTTGACCTTGTAGAAATAACCAACAGATCCTCTGTCTCTCTGTATGCGGTTGTAAAACCGAATGGAAGCGCATCAAGTCCATCAACTCTGTACTTCAGCTTTTCTGTATCGGGTATAAAACAAACATACTCGTTGTCAGTTTCTGCTGGAACAGGGAGTTCAATAGCTGTATCAAGGCAATCCTCGACTGTGGCTGGTACAGGTTCGCTTTCAAATGGTTCAGTTCTTTATGCAGGAGATGTATTGTCGGTATCATACTCAGCATCAACAGGGTATGTTATAGGCACTCACACACTCAACGGATCAACCTTCAACTCTGGAGCAACCCATACAGTATCTGCTGCTGTATCGATTGTCACTACAGCTTCCGTTGCATCTTTCAGCTTATCTTTATCCGCAGGAGTTGGATCTTCCATAACGGTGAATAGGACTTCCTCTCCGTTGGCCAGAGCATCGACAGGTAACTTATCAAACGGAGCAACAATTTACTACAATGATGTTCTAAGCATATCTTGGTCTGCTTCTGATGGATACAGCATCAGCTCTGCCAAGGTAAACAACATTGAACGATCGGGATCCTCTTTGTCAGTTACAGTTTCTTCTGCTGTCAGTGTTGTGGTACTTGCTTCAGTGAATTCCTATTCAATATCTATCACCCTTGAAGAACATTCCAGCATAGTGATAAACAGAACTTCATCCCCCAAAGCAGGTGCTCCAACTGGTGTAGTATCTGGTAACACAGTATACTATGGAGATGTTTTACTAATCACAGCAATTGCTGATTCCGGTTATGGAATTGATACGATGGTTGTAAACTCAGTCAGTGTTGGAAATCCAATTTCATTGACCGTGAGCGCACCTATAACCATAATTGTGTCAGTAAAGACCCTGGGATTTGTGTACATTGACTCAGGAGCATCCATTGATAAGTACAAAATCATCATTGATTCCGGATCAGCTCTGGAACAATACCGGGCAATGATTGATACTGGATCTCAAATTGTTCCTTATTGAGGAGGGTAAACATGACAGAAATTGAAATCTATGCGCATTGTCTCAAACTGGGAATGACTCCCGCTGGAGCAGCTGGTTGTACTGCATCTATCATTGCTGAGTCTGCTGGACGATCAAACAATGTCGAGGATCGCAGTGGTATCAACGATGATGTATACACACGTGGTGTTGACAATGGAACTTATGTGAATTTTGTCAACGATCGTTATGGCTATGGCTATTGCCAATGGACGCTTCCCAGTCGCAAAAAAGCACTGTATGACTATCTCAAAGGATATGGCAAGAGCATTGCTGATTCTGATGGTCAGTTTCAATTTATGGCACGTGAGATGCGACAAAGCTATACATATGTTTGGAACATTCTCACTCACACGGCAGATCCCTATGAAGCGGGATATGTCATGTGCAAGTTCTATGAAATCCCTGCAGATACAGAGAGACAAGCTCAGTATCGTGGAAATCAAGCAAGAGGTATTTACCAGCATTGTTCTGGTACTACTCCTGTAATTCCTAATAAGGATTCAGATGAATATCCAGTCAAGGAAACGCAATGGCCTCCTCGCATGATTTGCAAGGATATGAACGGTGCAGATGTAATGGTGCTTCAAGCACTGCTCACTGCTCACGGTTACACGGTCAACGCTGTCAATGGTGTATTTGATGAAAGCACAGATAAGGCCACTCGCAAGTATCAAGAAGACCACAATCTCACAGTGGATGGTGTGGCAGGGAATAATACTTGGGGATCCATAGCCTATTTTGAAAAAGTAAAGAGCTGAAATTTAGGGATTTACTTTTTCATTTAATAGGAGTATAATGTTGGAGGTGATTCTATGAAGAAAATCCTTTAATCACCTAAACAACTATCAAAGGAGGAGATTGAAATGATCAACTGGAAAGTACGCATCAAAAACAAAGTTTTTTGGCTCTCTATCATTCCGGCTATTCTGCTACTGATTCGGGCTGTGGCTGCGGTCTTTGGGTACACCCTTGACTTCACTGACCTGGGTGAAAAGCTGGTCGCTGTGGTGGAAGCTACATTCGTGGTTCTGGCTATCCTTGGTATTGTGGCTGATCCTACCACCGCAGGAATGTCCGATAGCAACCTGGCCATGACCTACGAAAAGCCCAAAGAGGACAAGTAAATGGATGGACCCACAATCACTCTAATTGTAGGGATTGTTGGGTGCGTGATTGGTGTTTCAACCTTTGTATCTTCCCTGTTGAACAAGGCACAAACCAATGGTGTCCTTGAGCAAAAGATTGAGCAAGCCCTTCAAGGGATTGATGAGATCAAAACGCAGGTCAAAGATTCTGCCGCCAGTCAGACCAATATGTCCCTGACAGTTCAGTCTCATACTGAACAAATCAAGAATCTTTACAAAGCAATTGATGAGCTCAAGGCAAGGATCAAAACCGTTGAGAATATTGATGGTACATTGACCAAAATTCTTGAAGCAATCAAATCACTCAAGGAGGATCAAGAATGAAAGGAACTGAGAACATCACCGATGCTCTTGGCAAAATCAAGGAAGAAGAGAATGCTCTTGATCAGAGTGTTGCTCTTAATAAGATCGTTATGCAGCTTCTCAAGACCAAAGCTCAAGAGAACAAACGACTTTGGATTGCCCTTGTTATCAGCCTCTTGGTAAATCTTCTCATTGTAGGAGGGTTTCTGTGGTATGAGTCTCAATGAGAGTATACCACAACCACCACAACAGAGGTAATGCAAGAATCTGAGGACACAGGCTCGAACTTGCTTCAGGTCGGCGATAATTCTCGGATGTTCTTTGGTCTCGGGGAGGACGATGAAGATGGCCAAGCAATCAGTGAAGATAACAACGACTCGGACTCGCAGTCCTAAGGGGTCAACCGTATCCAGATCAAGTCCGGGTAACACAAGCATAGGAGGCAAATCTTCAGGCAAAACAAGATGCCCGACTTGTGGTAAATACAAGTGAAGCATGAGTGAGAACATAGAAACCAGAAAGAAGCTCAAGGAAATAGCAAGCATAACACAGTTTGATGTGCTGTTAGAGCAATCAACCTTGAGTGACTTAGACAAGGAAATACTCCGGCTTCATTATCTCAAAGAGAAAGATTTCAGGTACATAGGTGATATCCTTGGCTATGCTGAAATCACAATAAAGAAACGGCATATCAAAGCCTTGAAGAAACTTTCAGAACTGTTCTAAGTCTCTAAAATCGCATATACTTTCGTTATACCCTCAGTATACTTCTCGTGAGTATGCTGAGGGTATAATTGTTTATAGTAAAGGATATTCGGAGGTGTCATACAGTGTATAAACGCTTCACAAACAACCCTTGTGGGAAAAGTATTGGTGATTGCGCAGTCAGAGCTATATCTGTTGCTCTCGACATGGACTGGTATGATGCCTTTGATCTTTTAACCAAGGAAGCTCGAAGAGTCTGTGATATGCCCAGTGCTGATGCAGTTTGGGGTTCAGTTTTGCGTCGCAATGGCTTTATACGTTTAGTAATGCCCAATAGCTGTCCCAATTGCTACTCTGCTGCAGACTTTTGTAATGATCACCCTGATGGAATCTATGTTCTTGCCTTTGGTGGTCATGTTGCTACTATTAGAGATGGAGTGCTGCTCGATTCATGGGACAGCTCATCAGAAATACCGTTGTACTATTTCTACCACAGATGATTGGAGGTTGATTTTATGCCGCAGTTCAGTCCCTTTCCTGTAGGGTATCAGCCATACAATGCAGGATACCAGTATCAGTATCAGCCACAGCAAATACCTATGAACAGCTGGAATATGCCGTCCGGACAGATGCCACAACAAAGCCCTGCTGTACAACAAGACATGACTCCAGTGATTCATATGGATATCAAACAGGTGGAAAATATTGAGGCGATCAGTAAGAATCCTCCTGCCACTGGGACCACAGGAGCATACATGACCAAGGATGAGAAAATAATTGTTTTTCGCAGTGTGTATGCAAATGGAGAATACACAGATAAGGTGTATGAGGAGCGACCTCCGGAACCACCTGCTCCTGCTTTTGACCCAACAGAATACATGCGCAAGGACGAGTTTGATGAGAGAGTCAATGCTATTGTCACAGCACAAATGGCACATATAGTTCAGCAAACTCAAGCAACTCCTACAGCTACACCAAGAAGGGTTACAAAGAAAGGGGCAGATGAATAATGGGACTCTTTGATCAGCTTGGTAGGCAACCTGTACAGGAACAACAGATGAATCCACAACAAGCATTTCAAAATGATCTTGCAAGTCTTAAGTCAAACCCAATTGCTTATGCAAAAGCTCATGGGAAGAACATACCAGAGGGCATGACAGACCCAAATCAGATGGCACAGTACCTTTTGAGGAGTACTCAAGTCAACAATCCTCGATACCAGACAGCTGTGCGTATACTTAACAGCATGCTTGGTAGATGACACTTGTATCTACTCACTGTCGGTGCACAGGCAGTGGTTTAGATAAATACGCCCCTCAGCAAATATGATGGCTGAGGGCTCACCCCCAACAATTCGGGGAGAAAGGAAAATACTATGGCTCTTACAGATGAGAACAGCAGCGGGATTCCCGCGACCATGCTTGTAAGTCCCACTGGCTATGCTGGAGGTAACAACGGTGGCTTTGGCTTTGGTGGTGACTGGGCTTGGATCCTTCTTCTTCTCCTGATCGGTGGCAACGGCTGGGGTATGGGAGGCTTTGGCGGGGGCATGATGTGGCCCATGATGATGGGCGGCATGGGTGGCTTCGGCCTTGGTTATGATTTCCCCTGGCTGCTTAACGGCCAGCAGGGAATCAATAACAACGTGTCCAATGGTTTCCGTGATGCGCAGATCCATGATGCGATCACCTCTGTTCATGATGGCGTGAATAGTCTGGCGACTCAGCTTTGTGGTTGCTGCGGCGACATGCAGATGAGCATGGCCAACGGTTTTGCCGGTGTACAGCAGTCTCTGTGCAATGGCTTTGCCGGCACGACTGCTGCGGTGACTGGCGCGCAGAATGCCATTTCTCAGCAGCTCAATCAGAACCAGATTGCGTCTCTTGAGCGCTCCTTCGCTGCTCAGACCGCAAATACTGCCGCTCTGAACGCCATTCAGTCTCAGCAAGCCCAATGCTGCTGCGACAACCGTGCCGGACTGGCTGACCTGAAGTATACGGTCGCCACGGAAAACTGCGCTGATCGTGCAGCTCTTTCTGATGGTATTCGGGATCTTCTGGCTGCTACTCAGGCGCAGACCCAAACCATCCTCACGCAACTCTGCAATGACAAGATCGAGCAGAAGAATGACACCATTGCGCAGCTCCGCTCCGAGCTTCTGTATGCTCGTGGTCAGGCTTCTCAGGATGTGCAGACCGCTCGTATCCTGGCTGGTCAGGTTGGTGAGACGGATGCGATCTACAATCGTCTCTCCCAGTGCCCTGTCGGGACGGTTCCTGTCTTCGGCAACCAGCCTATTTTCACGTGCCCGACCAACATCGGAAATAACTGCGGCTGCGGTTGTGGCTGCAATGGTTAAGGGGTGAAGACAATGGCTGCTGAATACAGCGCAAATGCTGCTCAGGTAGTTCCTGTCAATGGCAGTGTTATCTTCACCGAAAGCCCTGTTCCTTGCAATCGTGGTCTCGTTTATCACCGTGATGACACGGGTCTTTTCCGACTTGCGAACAGATTCTTTCGTCAGAACGTGATGCAATGCTGGCGTAGGAATACCAGATATGAAGTGGCATTCCACGCAAACATTGCTGTGCCTGAGGGTGAGACTGTCCCAGAAGATGGTATCAGCCTTGCACTCACCATTGATGGTGACGTTGATCCCTCCAGCACTATGATCTTTGTTCCTGCAGCTGCCGAAGATTTTGGTAATGTGGGTGCAGACATTATAGTGACTGTTCCTTACATTTGCACTTGCTCAAGTGTATCTGTGAGGAACACAAGCACCATTCCGATCACGGTTCAGAACGCAAATATTCTCTTTGATATTGCATGAGGAAGGAGGAAAGGACAATGGATAAGAAGATTGAGACCCTTCATAAGCTGTGCGAAGCCCTGGTTGAAGAGCTTGAGGAGTACAGCAGAAAGATCGAGAAGTCTGATGGAATGTCTGCTGGCGATCTGGAAGCTGTAGACAAGCTGAGCCATGCACTCAAGAGCATCAAAACTACCATTGCCATGATGGAGTCGGACGACGAAGGTGGTAACAGCTATCGTGGTGGCAACTCCAATCGCTACATGCCGTGGTATGGTGGTATAAGCTATGAGGGTGGCAGAGGCGGTCAGGGTGGAGGCAACTCCAATCGGGGTGGTATGAGCTCTGCTCGTAGAGGCCGTGCCAACAATCCCACTGGACGCAACCAATACTCTCGTGATGGTGGATACAGCTATGCCGAGGAAGAGTTTGAGATGGCTCTTCAAGAGGCTATGAATGCTGCCCCTGATGAGCACGTGCGTGAAAAGCTCCAGCGCATCCTGGACGAGACCTGACATGAAAATTCCGCAGCTCTTTGTGAGAATTGGTAACAACAAGTTTATACCAGTCTCCAGCCCTATGAGCAGCAAGCCCTTGTACTTCTGGGATGAGCTCAAGCAGCAAATCGTACCAGACGAGGGAGAGCTTCGGTTGCAGGTTATCGAGGGTTGTCCTTATTTCGTGCTCGAGAGGACGTAGAACGTGTCGAGAATCCGGGCATATAAATTCACACCCGGATCCCTCTCGCACATTATAGGATGAAGAGAATTTGCGGAGAAGAGGAATATCCCCGAGGCATCAACCTCGGGGATATTTTTATCAGATCACGGTGCACCGGGTGAGTTCAGTCTGAAGCTCGTGATTGAATTCAGAATGCTTCTTGATGGTGCCCTTCAGGCTGATGCGGAGATCAGGGGTGATCTCATCAGTTGCACCCAGCCATTTGCCGGTCTTCCAGGTGAGGGTGTTACCCTGCTCATCAATGAACTTGTACAGATATGTCACACCGTACATGGTATCCCAAGAGGTGAGGAGTCTGACCTGGAGATTGTGGAGCTCAATGCGGTCACCCTCATTGCCAACCCACTGAGAATTGCTTGCCTGCTTTCTCTGCACAGCCTTGCGAGCTTGATACTCCATCTCACGATTGTAGGAAGCAACTGCAGAGCAGATAATTCCAATGTCACGACGCTCGCAGTAGGGGCGAGCCATGGTAGCCTTGAGGTTGCTGATGTAGCCGAACTGCTCAGGCAGAGACTCAACCCAAGCCATGATAGCCTTGGTCTTTTCGGCATTGCCTTTATGATCAGGGTCAAAGCCGTCTCTGATGATACGGTCACTGTATCTACCATACTGATGAAGCTGCTCGCATACAACGTCCCGAGTGCTATCAGCACCAGCATAGGCTTCGGTCTTGGTGAAGCCATACAGTCTAACAGACTCAACTGCGAACTGGAGGACTTCCTCGGTACTGTCGTAGCTCTTGAAGCCGGGTTCAACAGCCTCGCCCTTGATGACCTCATCGAACCAGCTGATGTAAGAAGCAACCTGCTCAGCAGACAGGCCTCCGGTGAAGTCTCTCAGGCAGCTCTTGCCAACCTGCTTGAACTCACCCGTCTCAGTGTTGCGGACGATGTAGGTGTCCTTGCGGTATCTGCGGGTTTTGCAGTGCTCGCAATAGGTATCAACCGTGTAGAAGTGCTCAGGGATCTCAACTTCCGGCCGGAAAGAGCGGATAATATTGACAGGCTTGGAGTGTTCGATGGTAGCAATGAATTCCCAGCTGGAGATCTGAGCTTTGCCGGAGACGTCAACCGTGATGAAACGAGCGGTGCGGATCTCGCCAGTAGACTCATCCTTGACATTACGGAAGGATTCACCCAGTTCCTCAAAGTGGAACTCGCAACCATACTTGGTGCACTTGTTAGAAATAGTGGTGAGCTTTTTGCTCAGCCGTTCCATATTACCCTCAAAGATCTCGTATGTCATATCAGTGACCTCCTGTTTGTGATTTGGTTTCCCAAGACCGGGCATCCCGGTTTCGGCTGGTTACCATCCAGCTCTCATCAGTTGGGATCAGGCAGCTACAAGGTCAGCGCCGAAAGTATCAATGTGGGATCCGAAATAATCAGTGTAAGAGATTTCAATTTCCTTGTCCAGTTCCCAGTCAGAGCACTTCAGAACTGCATCAGCCAGTTCCTTGAGGTATTCGTGACGGATGTACTTGCGGAGGCTTTCAAAGCTCTCAAAGGATTCTCCGAAGGTGATGTTGCAACCGGAGTCACGCATGAAGAAGTGGATCTTGGCCTTGCGGGAATGCATCATCTCAGCAACTTCATTATAGGCTTCAACTTTCTCAAACAGCTTCTTCAGTGTCATGGTTTTGTTCTCCTTTCAATCTCAAGGGCTTCAGCCCTCCCTCAACCTTACAAGACAATCATACTCCCATCTATTGAAAAAGTCAAGCAGTTTTTCAAAAATTTTTCAAGAAATTTTGAAAATTTTAGGACGAGAGGAATTACAGCTCTCGTCCTGTATCAAATTTGCCACTCATGACAGCTTGTACATAGTTTTCCTTGTTCTTCCAGCACTGTACAATTTCCTCATCAACCGTTTTGCCTGAGCTCATTGTAGCCACAAAGTGGTAGTATATGCAAGGACTTTCCTGACCAGGTCTATGAACACGTTTGCGGGCTTGTTCATACTTGGCCAATGAATGATCAAGTCCATAGAAGATACAGATGTGAGACCGGGTTAAGTCAATACCCTCGGAGCCTGAGCCATATTGTACACCAATGATCCGAGTCTTGCCCTGCTTCCACTCGGCCAAGGTATCCTCAGTTCCAGACACCTCAGAATATCCGCAACCAAGCCGTTCTGCAACCTTTCGTATGGCATACAGATCCTTGCGAAACTTGGCAAATATAACCACAGGCTCCTCCTCAGGGATCTTCTTAAGGAACCTATACAGGAATGTACGACGGTATGTACTGATGCGCTTGAGCTCCTTGGTTCCGTCATCATACTCAAGAGGCAAATAACCGCTTGTGACCTGTTGCTTGCGGGTTGTCATGGCCAGCACATTGTTCACCGTCATAAATCCCTCATCCATCTCAATAGCTCCTTCTTTGATGAGATCTTTGTATACTGCTTCAGTGGCCTCATCCATAGGAACCTTTATCACCATACGAGTAGTCTTGGGCAGCTTCACCGTTGATTTCATGTAGAATGCACAGCTGAACATCTTCTCACGCAGGAGAGACAGGTTTTTGTAGGGATTCTTGGGATCAAGCATTGTATGTCCAATTCGAGCGGTCATGTAGGGATCAATGTTTTGATACTGATCACAGAATGCATAGTAGTCAGTGCCAAAGATTTCTGGGTCAAGGAACCGATACTGTGCGTACACATCCATAGGGTTTTCAGCCAGCGGTGTACCTGTCATCAAATACCGATGTGGAACTACTTTTCCCAGCTTGGAGAGGAACCGGGAGCACTTACTGCCCGGTGTTTTGATACGGTGACTTTCATCACAGATAACACAATCGAGGCCAAGACGTTTATAAAACAGCATACGGTCAAGAGGCTTGCGCCATACAGACTCATAATTGACCACAAACACCAACAGTTTGTCTTTCGGTTGCTGCATAGCAAGCTGAAGCTCCTTCTGTTTTTGTTTCCAGTCAAGATTGTGCAAGGGTATGACCGTGTCAAAACCAAGCCCTGCATGAAGTAGAAACTGGGACGGCCAGACATCGCAGGGCTTTTTGGGAGCTACAACCAGCACTCTCTTGAATCCACGGTTTACTATAAGATCAATCATGATTTTGGTTTTGCCGCTGCCCGGTTTTGTGTATAGGGCTGCAGCATCTTTTTCGTACAAATAGGCCAAAGCCTTGAGTTGATGTTCCCAAGGCTTTGTCATCATCTTAAATCCGTTATATTCCGGCATCAATATGCTCTCCACTTTTTGCAGGTTTTGCTGTCATACAACTCTGTCTTAAATGTGATATAATCGCTTCGCCACTCAAAATACAGATACTCTTTACCGAACAAGCGTTTCCCGTCCGTTTCATACTTGTACAGCGTGCTTTCAGCAATATCCCATAGCTCCTCAACAATCGGGTTTTCTGAGCTATACCCCATCCATTGAGATGGTTGATTCACAACATCTTGAATACTGCCAAATCCCCTGAATTCTGACTGATTGTCCACTCGGTTGAGTATGACCCAAACAATTCCCTCAAGATCACGTTCAGAATTGTATCTATACCCATAAAGCACCTTTGCTATGGAATCAATATTCTGATCTCTTTCGTTTTTCTCAACCTCAAGGGAATGTATCAATGCAGGGTCAGGTGTGATTTCAACATACTGAATCTCAGGCTCAACTTCTGCGTGGGTTTCCCCATAGTGTGTACCAAGAACCCAAGACAAACTAACCAGGATTATCACCAGAGCTATCTGTCGTAGCTTGGGTGTTTTCACTATCTTGACTGAGACATGTGTCAATAATAGAAGCAGCTTCCATAAGAGAGAGCCCAGCTTTTTTGCTGCCATCATCAAATACGACTTCATATAAACCATCTTTCTGTCTCCTCATTTTTGAGCCTATATTCATGTTGATCTTTTCCTTGGTATCTCATACCATGACAGACAGCCATTGTCATAGGCCTGTCCCTGTAGTTGTTCATATGCATCCCAATCATGGGAAAACATATCTTTTAGGAGTGCCATGTCGTAAATTACAGCAACAGCACAACCAGCATTCTTCCATTTGCGAAGCTCAAGACGTTGCTTTTTGGTAGCTTGGTTCTTGTTATCAGGGGTTTTTAGCTCAATTTTGAACATCCGTCCACGATAGCAACCGTTGATATCTGGTCTGCCCGACTGATTGGCATTGCCTGATACATTTTCAGCTCTACAGCCGGGCAAACTATTTAGATACTTCAACACGGTGCTTTGAAAATTGCCTTCGAATCCCATCAGAACGTGCAGTGACTCATCGGAGCAAAGTAGGATCCCCAATCCACTGTGCCCATACGGTCATCAATATACATGGTTGCGAAAACCTTTCTGGCATCCCAGCCAAGAGCTTTGACCTCATCAATATTATCATTGACAGCATCAAATACAAGTCCCCTGTCCTTGCAGAACTGAACAGCATTGTCAAGGTATTCTCCTGTTCTACTCGTCCACAAGATAAGTTTGTCCCCCTGAGCCTTGGCATGGAAAGCCGCTTTCCAAACAGGAACAATTGGCTCACCGATATCCGGGTATCTGTTTTCAACAAGGGTTCCGTCAAAGTCAATAGCGATAATGGTAGGAAGCATTCCTTCCTTGTCTTTATCTTGGATCTTCATTTCCTTATCAAATCCTTTTCCATGTGTGTAGTCACCCAGACCCTTATCCAACCTTGATGATCAGTCTTGGATTTTCTTACAAGATGTGGGTATGCACTGCTGTATTTGTCGAGAACCAGCTCCCTGAGAATGGATATGTCTTTGGCAGTAGTCATAGGGAGCTCAAGGTTGAAGTCCTCTCTTGCCCAACGAGAAACAGGCTCACCCATCTCATTCCTTTCTAAGTCAAACTCATTGAGGTATCTGAGATAGATGCTGGAGGGAGCATAGCACAGATGCTCCCAAACCAGCTTGTCCTTATTCTCATCAAGCACCTTCAGTATGAACTTGATCAGACCGTCTTTCATGTTGCTGATGCCATAGCAGGAGCCAAAACGTCCATATTCTTCAGAGCCGTTTTATAGTCCCGCTGATACAAGTGAAGGGAACCAGCATAATGGGTATATGTACCAATTTCAACACCAAGCTCCATAGCCATCTTCATTTGAAGGAAGCAAAAGCTGAACATATCATATGGTACACCCATCCAGATATCATTGGATCTCATGTGAACAGAAAGATTCAGTTTGTTATCCCGCAGAAAGAACTGCAGATACACAGTGCACGGAGTGTCCTTAGTGGGCTTGTTGCTTGCATCCTTGATGTGGATAACCGCTTGTCTGGTATTGGGATCCTTTTTGATCAACTCCTTGACAAACTCCCACTGATCAAAACCAAACATGTTCTGAATCCTGTATCCATATGCGGAGTTGTTAGTCACTCCATCATCAGAAATCTCAGCCCATTTTTTGGCAAACCGAGAGATGTCGGCCACCTTGTTAGATCCGGCCAGATACCATGCCAGCTCACCCACAGCATACCGCATAGGCATTTTGCGAATGGGACTGGTTACAATGTTGCGAGTAGGATCCTCAACACAGAATACCGCATCAAGGATTTCACCAACCACGGCTCCATCACGGGAGTCATCTGTGAAGCCTTCAGAAGCCTGTTTGTCCAGAGCACTGAATGATTTTTCCCAAACCTCATTGACTGTATCACCAGTGAATGCAATCATTTCTTACCCTCCTTCTTGTAGTCTTCAAAGATTTTGCATCTCCCGTTGTGACTGTTGTACCAGATCACTGGGCAGCGTGCATACTTGCACATAGTCTTGTACTTCCTCAACAGGGATTTAACCGGAAGAGACGGGATCTCATTGCGATTGCGCAACCGTCTGGCAATGACCCTCTCGGGAGAATACACATAGATGAGCTTACCACCCTCATAAGCCAGCCGACGTTCAAGCTTGCTAAGGTCATTGAAACCAAGTTTGCGTTCATTGGGTTTTTGATAAACGAACTGTCCCCAAAACGCACGATCCATAATTACAGTATGGTCTTTGGCTCGGTCCATGATACTGCTGAACCACTCCATGTCATTGGGAGTCTCACGGGTGGCATGGATAACTTCCACATTCTCGGGGTCATATGAAAGGTTTTTCAAAAGCTCAGCCAGGGAGCTTTTTCCGCTGCCGTCACAGCCTTCAAGTACAATCAACACTTTACATCCCTCCTTGTACCTATGAACAAGGTTGTCCAGTTTTTCTCAGTAATGCTTGGCTTTTTGAGAACATTTGGAAATTGCTTTTTCAGTTGCTTTATGAGGTCTACAGCCAGTTCTCTATTTCCCTTATGATTCAGGTGTATTTCAATAGCAATTCCCTTTACACCCTCAGGAATATGGGACATATCAAACTCAAATTCCCCTCCTTCAATATCAACCTTGAGAAAGTCAGGCGCATACCGTTCAATTGCCCTCATGAATGAGTAGGTTTTGACATTTACTGTTTCTCTTCCATTTACTGGCTGAAGAGAATGCATCCCTTTGTTTTTTCCGCTGTTCACATATAACTTGGCAGTTCCTTTTACTTGAGAAATGGCTCCCTTAATGAGCTTGACATTATCAAGGTTTTGTCTGTTGAACATATCAATGTTATCAGGGTCAGGTTCAAAGCAAATGACATAGGCTGCTCCAGCTTCAAGAGCTCTATGAGCAAATGCACCTATATTTGCTCCAATGTCCATAACCACGTTCCCCTTTACAAACTGAAGCAAAGGATCATAGCAGTGTTGTTCCTTGATAACATACTCATCAAGAGTATCTTCCCTACACCACAATCCTGTGGTTGGTTCCTTATACATACAAGTTTCCTCCGACTAAATCCAAATTCTCTACAAAGCCACTCCAGTTCTTCCAGATAAACTGTACTGATTTTTGTCCTGTTGAAGTGGTTTTGGTCTTAATCAACTGGGGGTCATTGCATACGTTGTCAAGAAAGGTTTGAACATACAGCTCATATCGCTTGTTCAGGTCTTTGTACTCATCTGCATTGTTTCCACCTTCGCCAGATCCAACAGCAGGGCAGTCATACTCAACGCAACCAACCTTTCCAGTCAATAAACCAGCAGACATCAGCTTGTACTGAACATAGTAGTCCTCATTCCCGGTCTCATGAAGAGATTTATATCCACCCACGGATTTGACTGCAGGAATGTTGAGTAAAACGCACTGTATACAAGCCGACTTGTTTACTTGAAGTACACCATGATTGAAACGGTCGTATGCACGATGGTTTGGTGAGCTCAATGCCAGATCCCATCTCTTAGCAATTTTGAACCAAGCCTTGAATGCTTCAGGCTCCATTCTTGGGCCGGGGACACCTGCAATGATCCGGTTGGCCGTCATAGACCCATCAGGTTTGCGACCTATTGTCTCAACCTTTGAGATATCATCATCCAATACGAAAGCCCAGTCAAAGCCCTTTTTGTAGCAATAGTTGACTATGTTCTTTCTCACCAGACCGATATCTGTTCCGTGATCTTGAAGAACCAAGGTGTACCAGGGTTTCCATTTGTCATACAGGTCTTTTTGTTCCCTGCGGATGAATATAAACTTCTTGAGAGGCAGTTCCTTACAGCGCTCAATAGCTATCCCATCCGGCCGGGAATATGAAGGAATACATAAAACAGGCTTCATGGTCACCTCCGATGCTTTTCAACTGTATTGAGAAATGCACTCAGCATTTGAGACTTTTTCACCTTGGCTGAGTTTACTCTTATAGAGTCAAAGCCGGCATCACTGAAGTATTTCACGTTCCTCTCAACCGTTTCCCACTTCCCTCGCACAGCGTCTTCTTTAATGGGTTTTCCTCCATTCCGTTTATAAACACGGGAGATCGCAATCTCCACAGGAGGAAGGAGAGATACAATCAGAACCTTCAGTCCTTTATAGGTTTTCTCAATCTCATGGAACAGGTCAATATAGGTTGACCGGATTGTGCTGGCCATAATACCTTCCATGAGCACATCATACTCAGGGAACAGATCAAGGGCAGCATACAAAGTCATTCGAGTAACATCATTGTTCTTCAGGGTATCAAGCCCTCCGGTCTTGTTGAAGTAAGTCCCAAGTGCAACCCAGCCATAGGACGGGAATACTGTCAAAGCACTGATCTTCTTGCCATCACTGCCTACAAGCTCCTGAACAAACATATCAGGATCATCCATCATGGACATAGGGATAGTCGATTTGCCAGCCCCATTACAGCCACGAATGTTAACAAGCATCCGTTTCGACACCAGTCAATCCCTCCTTCAGCCAAAGTTTCTTTCTTTCAGGACGAATACCATTCCAGTCATGAAGCTCTCCAAGGAATCGTTCATCAAACATAACCTTGCGGAGTTTGAATATTCTTTTCCAGAGTGTGTCAAATTGTGGCAAGGCTTGTTTGTAAGAATTCAGCCAACCAAGTTCCCTGTCATGATGGAAACCACCATAACGGGAAGATTTGAACAGATTGCGGAAACTGCATAATTTCCCAATGAACAGATTTATGTCATCTTCTTGCTCAGGGTATACTTCAGAGATCCTATGCTGCACCATCAACAACTGTTTACGCAAATACTCAGGTGGAAACACAAGTTTACCAGTCTTGTCAAACTCGTTAGCTGCTTCGTCCTCGTAGCATATATTGAGTAATCCAGATGTGAGATTGCTACACTTTTTCCAATCTAACTTGGATGGTTCTTTGTATACCAGACCAAAGTAGTCCTGGAGATACAAGATTGATTCCATAAAAAGATCTGTGGCAAAACGACCTGTATATTTCATAGATGATACAGCTGAGTACACAGAAAGGTATGCTTCTATCGGTCTTCCAGTTGATACTGACTTCAGCCAACGATAGGGGTGTTTTTTGGTCTTCCTCAGAAATTGCTCCATTAAAACCGGGAACCAGTCCATATTTTTGGCATACTTCCTTGCAGATCCAAACTCAAGACAATCTTTGTACTCAGCCCAAAACTTCTTGCAGTAGTCTTTCACTGTTTGCGGAGTTAAACTTCTCCAATCAAAAATCTCCTGCAACAAAATACAGGTGACTTCATTGTATGTTGCAGACATATACCAACACATCATAACAGCATCATCCATATCAGATACATACCGTTTTATGTATTCACCCAACACACGATAATGTATGCTTGGAACTTCGTGTTGGTACTCTACAAACTTATCCAGTCTCCAAGTTCCTCCGCTGTCACCAGGTATGTTGTACAAGTCTATATTTCATCACACCTTTACACAGGGAGGGGTGTTATTCCCCTCCCTCAAAATGGTAGGTATTGTGGAGGCCAGTCACGACTTCAATCGTCGTCATCCTCCCAGTCATCATCGTCATCCTCGTCTTCCTCAACCTTTTTCTTGGTCTTGGCAGGGGATTTCTTTGCAGGAGTAGATTTCTTGGGAGCTCTCTTGGGCTTGGGCTCCTCCTCTTCTTCATCATCCTCGTCTTCATCCTCATCGTCGTCATCGTCTTCGATGGGTTTGGGCTTCTTTGCAGGCTTGGCCGGAGCTTTCTTTGCAGGCTTGCGAGGAGCCTCTTCCTCTTCTTCGTCCTCGTCTTCCTCTTCGTCTTCCTCATCATCCTCAGGCTTGAGGTAGGAGGCGATCTTGGCACGCTTCTGTCCATTGTATTCGTCATGAATGACGTCTATGATGCAGACCTTTCCTTCCAGCTTGTCAAGATCAAGACTCAGCTTGCCGTTGGCTTTCATACCGATAGCCTCGAGGAATGCCTTGAGCTTCCACAGAGCTTTCTCAGTCAGGCTGAAGGTCTCAAACACGGCACAGCCAGCAGCCGAACCTTTGATGACCTCAAAGCGAGCTTTCAGGCAGTCATCACCGCTGCCCTGAACAGTCCCTTCTTCGATAGAAGAGAGCTTGGCCAGCCATTCGCCCTCCGGGCAGCGAGTATAGGACTCCACTCCCGTCATATCCAGTTTAACACGTCTTGACATTTGTTATTTCCTCCTTATTATTTCTCAACTGCTTTCAGCAGACTGAGTTTTCTGATGAGCCAGTGCTCCTTGCGCTTCTTAAGAGACAAGGGATCTTGCGGTTTAAGATGCTTCCCAGCAAAGGGTGTACCGATAACCGCATATCGGTCACTCATACGATTGGTGATAGTTACAGACCCATCATATCTGGATCCATTTACCATCTGTTGAGCCATTGTTTACTCCTCCAGGCCGATAGCCTTAGCAATCTTATCAAACGTGGGATTGATTATTCTTGCAGGAACCTCAATGCTTGGATCAATCTGGAGCTTTGTCCAGTAATAAGGATTGGGACCAATGTCAGCAGCATACTTGACAAGGGTCTTTGTGGTGTTTCCTTTGGTGACTTCCTTTGAGATTCTGGTCGTATGAATACCATAGTTGGCCATACCTTCAAGATAAGTCCTTGCACCCTTAGACACAGACGGACGCACGTCAGGGGTGATCTCATCTTCCAGCCCTTCAATGGAGTCCATACTCTCATGGCAAGTCAGAACCACATGCCGTCTGCCTGCCAATTTGTGGGTCAGCTTGATAACCTCTTCTTGCTCAGTCTTGAGGTCACCCCAGCTTTGTTGGGTCATCTTCTTGTTCTTGCTGATAACCTTTTCGTCCACCCACTCATTGACAACCATAGAGAATGTGTCAAATACGATGGTGCTGTATTTCTTGTTCTTTTCAAGCTCTTTGCAAAGGTTCTTCAGCTCTTCAATGCTCTGAATACGGATGGCATCAATGTTCTCTTTCCGGGCAATGGTATTAGCACCATCATCACCGATCTGAACATACAATAAGGGCTTGGGAAAAGTAGAGGACAACCAGGTTTTACCACTGTTGGATTTGCCCCAGATCACCCAGAGCTTTCGCTGTCCAAGCTCAGAAATACTTACTACTTTGTCCAGAACAGCCATTATTTCACCCCTTTTCTGATTTGTCTTCAAAGTCTCTTGCTATGATGTACTCAGTATCGCCACCAGTCATCTCAGAGTAGCAAATGTCACGGTATGGGCACCAGCTACAATCTCGTGTGACATTTTTGGTTTTGTTGCTCTCCCCAAAGCGAACAATTTGTTTGGCAGTGTACATAAATCCATCCCAGATAGTTTCAACCATAGATGGGTCAATATCAAGCTCAACTTGGAAGAAGAACTCAGAAACATTTGAGGCATATCTGTCACCCTTGGCAAGGATGTCCGGATCAAGAATGTTCCGTTCCTTACAAGCCCTGCGCCAGCTCATAGGGGTTATCTTGGTTGAAGCTGCCTCAGAGAACCGTTTGGTCTTGTCTAGCCAAATAGGCTCACTTGCGGGGACAGACTTGATATAATCCCATTTTACTTTGTCAGGTAAAATACCCTTCAAAAAATATGCCGCTTTTGCATAGAGGCACTTTTGAGGATTCATAACAAGAAAGTCCATGCTTGGCTTGTTTGAAAAGGTTTTGTGTTCACCGACAATAATAGATTTTACTCCCTGATGCTTCAGAAGATACAGCTCATCAATTTTACCGACAAACACTATGGGCTCATCCTTGACTTTGCCAACCTCAAATTCAAATTCCTTTTCTGTGACTTGAGGTTGTCTCACATCTCGGTACACCTGTCTATAATCTTTGAAGATAGTAAAAAGATCTTGAACGTAGTTGTCTCCAAGATCCGATTGATAGGACGGTGGCAACTCATAGAATGTATCCTTGATATTTTGTTTGGCTTCCTTCAAAGCAGCTGGATCATTTCTCAGCTCCAGCAGCTTATGAAAGTCGGTTCCAAAATACAATGGACGTTCAGGCTTTTTCTTTTCAAGACGTCTCACATACCGCAGCCAATGTTGGTAGGGGCAGTGCAGATAGGTGCTTTCTCTTGAATAACTGATGTATATCTTGTCTCACCTCCTTGTTCAGTATTCAGTTTGAGCTTGGGGAAATAGCTCTGGTGGACCACCTGGGGATCGAACCCAGGACCTGAGGATTATGAGTCGACTGCTCTAACCAACTGAGCTAATGGTCCATAAAATATGTCTGTCTTTCTTCGATCTGCGACATCCACAGAAAATTTTATAGATTCAAGGCTCAGACAGCCTCCTCAGTCAGACCCTTAAACTGACTAAGATTTGTGGAGGAAGGAGTTTCCAGGTTGCCCAGACTTTTCGTGTCCTCGTACATACCCACGATTCGCAGAGCATTAAGACATAACCAACTTAATAATTTATGTCACCGCCAGGTTCCAAACTGGTTCTTTTTGATTTCGGCGCTCTCACGGGTTTTGTAGTCATTGGCTGGGGCGGCAGGATTTGAACCTGCGAATCACGGAGTCAAAGTCCGCTGTGTTACCACTTCACCACACCCCAGTATAGATGGCCAGTAACCTCATGAATGTAACCTGGCCTCCTTGTACTTTCTCCATAGCAGCTTCTTCGACCGAAGCCTCCACCACATATGGCCATACAGGTTTTACTTGCTCTGGTTGCCGCTCTACAGGGGCTTGGCAAGAGGTTGGTGTCATTAGGAAGAGAAAGGAATCAGACCTTTCTCTGCGGGGGATTTGCTCTACCAACTGAGCGAGTGTTCGGACTGGTTTCATGCACCGAACTGTAGCTGCCGTCCAGCCTTTGGGACATCCTTGGCATTCCCCTTGCCCCCATGTGCTTTTTCTTGTGCCTCTGGTTGATCAATCTTTTGGCAGGGTACATGGATCCCTTCGGCATGGATCTGGTTGTTTTGCTGTGGGAGGTGCAACCTAACTCTTCCACAACCACTCTCTCGTCTTTCCGAGTCGTCACCATACCACACTTTGAGGCCTCTTGACTCTGCATTTTCACAGGCTTGTCACTGTTGGTCATCATAGGGCGAAGCTGTAGTCGCCAGGAGCATCTGTTGTCACTCTCAGACCAGCTGCATTAAGAGGGCATCGCCCTCTTCAGTTGTTATTCGTCGACCTCTTCAAAGTCGTCATCGTCGTCTTCTTCCTCAACGACTTTCTTTGCCGGCTTCTTGGCCGGAGCAGCCTTCTTGACAGACTTCTTCACAGGCTTGATAGGCTCTTCATCCTCTTCCTCTTCGACCTCTTCCTCGTCATCTTCAACGGGAGCGGGATTGGCCTTTGCTACTTTCTTGGCCGCAGCTTTTCTGCTGGCACCACGGGTGGAAGGAGCAACAAAGCTGCCGTCATCCTCCATGACGGAGTTGGCATATCTTTCCTTGCCCTCTTCAACGTTGACCTGACGACCAGTCTTGCGGTCGAAAATCATCTCATCACCATTCTTCTTGTTGACGGTGATGGTCTTCTTGGTGGCAGAAGCAACCTCAAAGACACCGAGCTTGATGCCGGTGAAGCCCTTCACGATTACCTTGTCGCCCTTTTTCGATTCGATCATTGTTGTATCTCCTTTTCAATTATTTGAGAGGCATAAACCTCATTTACATTGAGTATCATACTATACATTTTTCAAAAAGTAAAGTCCTATTTTTCGGCAGTTTTCTTGTAGTCTTTTCAAACACCTGCCCTATAATCAGCAAAGATCTCAAAATAGCTCACTTTTTCGTTGGTTTTAATGAGTTCCCCATGGACCCCAGGCAATATCAACATCAAGAGGAACACGCAGCTTTACATCAAAATCGTCCAGAACTTTGGGATGGAGCATAATGCGCCGAATCGTTTCATCGACAAAATCTTTGTCATCTACTCGGCACTCACCTATGATTGAGTCATGTACCGTAGCACCGATCCAAGCAATACCCTTCAGCTCCTTGTTGATCTGAGTGACCGCTGATATGAGCAAATCCGAGCCTGAGCCTTGAACAGGAGTATTGATAGCTCGTCTGGCAGCACTGGCACGTTCCCACTTATTGTCAGAGTAGATCAGCGGCAATCTGCGGAACCGACCAAACATGTTATAAATTCCACCCTGCATCTCACAGAGCCTTTCTTGCTCAGCATGCCATGGTAATAATCTGGAATACTTGGCAAAAAACAGATTCCTGATGTGTTCAGCTTCATTTTGGGTAAAGGTTTGTCCATAGCTGTTCAATGCGTAGGCAACAAACTTCTTGGCTTGCATACCATACAGAAAACCAAAGTTGACTGCTTTTGCCTTGCCACGCTCTTCCTTGGTAGGTTCTCTTCCGTTGGTGAAGAGCTTTGCGGTCTCAGTATGAATATCTCCATTTTCATGGTAGATACGCAGCATTGTCTTGTCATTGGCATAATGAGCAGCTATGCGCAGCTCCAGCTGAGAATAGTCAGCTTCAAACAGGATCATACCAGGTGCACCACTGAACAGGCCTCGGATATCTTTGGTGCGAGGAACCTGTTGAAGATTGGGGTTGTTACAGCTTGTCCGGCCGGAGACAACATTGGTCAAGTTGAAATTGGGGTGAATCCTGCTTTCATAGCAATCATCTTCCCAACGGTTGAGAAACATTTTGTTACGAGTTGCAGCATCTTTGTATTGGAGCAGAAGCTTGGGAAGCTCATACCCTTGCATTGATAGCTCACGGAGAACCTCAGCTGACGTGGATGGTGCACCTTTGTCAGTTTTCTTGATGACAGGCATTTTAGCTTTCTTGAAGAATGCGTCAGCAACTTGAGCCGAACTATTCCAGTTGATGTCATAGTGCTTTTTCAGTTGAGCAAGGAGTGAAGCCTCTTCAGTAGCATATTTCTTGCGGACTTCTTGAAGACCGTCGAGATCAAGAAACAGCCCATTGCGTTCAATGTCACGATAGGTTCTGTATGCTGGCCGGAGTAGTTTTTTGTAGATTTTCATTTGCTGCCCAGTCATATTCTCAGCGAAATACTGAAACAGCTCCCAGGTGTATTTTACATCAAATTTGAGATAGGGTACAACTACATCTTTACCTCCACTGAGCTTGTCCTTCTTTTTGATATCCCAATCAGGAACACCCAGGTATGACTGGGCCATCTTCTTCAGACCATGCTCAGCTACAAGATCAAATGCTGTTCCCATCAACATGATATCCTCGCTGATGGGAAGTTTCACCCCAATATGCTGCTCAATAAACAGGGTATCAAACTTGCCATTTTGAAAGATGGTTTTGACTTTATGCTCTTTGAGTTTCATGGTCAGCTTCTTGAACCGGGTTATTGCCTCAGGATCATCTCCCTTATAGATAAGGATTTTGGACAGTTCCTCATCTACACTATGAGAAAGCCCTACACCAATCCAGGTGATCTTGTCCTTGTACCTATTCAGGCCAGTAGTCTCAATATCGATTGTAGCAAACTGATAACTCATATGTTCCCTCCCAAAGTGGAGCGATAGTTGCCCTCATCGTCAAACATATCATTGTACCAAGCTTCTACATCAGCACCCTTTTCCTTCAGTTTCATGCGCTCTGGGTATGGCTCATCAGTATCATAGAACTGTCTCATCCTCAGGTGTTCTTCAAACAGTTCTTTGTAAAACTTTTTGAGTCGTTGTTTACCCCAGCCATACTTGACATGCAAAGTCCACAGCACACATGTGTCGATATCAATAGCCATTGACTTTTCTCTCTCAAGTAGATTCTTGCGTATCTCAGCCATCATGATGTCTTTTCCAACATCATTCAACACTGCATCAATCATGGCTTTGGGTTTCATATTGTACACAGGCTCAGCTTTGGGTATTTGTCCTCTGCGCTCCAGCTCTCGACGTTGTCTGCGATTCATGAGTCTCTCCTCTCAAAATGCCTTTGACAACTTCCCCATGCATGTACCAATGTAAGACCACGAGCCTTACATTGACCCTTGTAGGGAGATACATCAGATGTAGACTGGAAATTCTTACATTTGCCACATATGTCGCAACCAGTCCTCAGCTTTCGAAACATAAAATAGTCTTCCATCTCGTGAGCTATCTCCATGATCTCCTTCCAGGTGGCTTTACGTTGGTTCGGATTGCCCTTAGAGACTACAATACCTTTCTTGGGTTCTTGCTGAATCTTTTCATATAGCAGATTATACACAGCAACAAACAACACGTCGAGGTCATCAACAGGCTCACTTGGATCTTTCATTGTACCAATCAGCTGTTTCATTGTTTTGGTTCTCCATCCTTACAATAAAAGTCTGGTCTGCGTTTGGTTCTATCAAGACTACAAGCATAAAATGAAGCACCCTTTATAGTACCCTTTTTCTTGTACTTTTTGTAGTACCGACAATCATAGCACCGGGTGACTTTTTCAATGCATTCATCAGTCAAATCCTTGTAGAGCCAACCAAATAACTTTGTCAAAGACGTCACAAGATCTTTTACCTTGACAGTATTATCGTCTACATCAAAGACAGCTCTTGGATGTTCCTTGTCATACTTTTTCAATATGTCTATGGTTGTAGTGAATACCGATGATATCTTCATGTGGATTCCTCCATTGTTTTTATCATGAGCTCTCGGATCAAGAGTTTTTCCCGCTGCCCATCCTTCCGTAGCTCAACCATATGGCCCTTGTCAGTCTTGATAGGTTTCATGTAGTGATTTGATCTGTTGATAATGTTACCAGCTGAGTCAATCCAATACAGACCTTCATAGCCGGATATGGGGCGAAAAGTTGTATCATTCATCTTTCTTCCCCCTCAGCTTCAAGCCACACCAGAGGTATTCTCTTGTTTTGGGATCCCGGACTTCTTTGAAGCCCTGAGACCTGATATTCCTCATAAATGAGTGCTTTTTGCTGCTCTCCCGACCGTTATCAATACAAAATCTACAGTATGCTTCATACAGAGCCGTTTTGTCCATGTAGTAGTCTTCACCGACTTTGCACTTCTTGGCAATGAATGCATGAATGCTATCAGAATCCTGACGGAGAGATTCCACATACTTGTCACTGCTGGATGTCCTGGGTATTTCACGCACAGGGAGCATATGAAGCAAATAGGGTATTATCTCAGTCACACCTTCTTCACTACAAAGATCATTCACATAGTCATTGTTGAGGAACAACTCTGTATTCATGAACAGTATTCTCATACGCTTGTAGAAAGCATTGGACTTTTCTTCAAGCTGAAGGGGTAGCTGGTTGAATGAAAATATCAACTTGCAAAACGGCACAAAGAAAAATGGTTCCTTGCCTTTCTTCTCATGCATAATCTGGTCACCGCCAGTTATCTTCTTGAGATTTTCAATAGATGACAGGGGCAAAGAAGAGTTATCAGCGCAGCTGTTCAACAAACGGTTATACAATTGGGACGGATAGAACCTCATATTCAGCTCATGCATACTCAAAGAAGATACATTTACCTTGCCAATTAAAGTCTCAAAGAACCGGATCAGTACAGATTTACCTGTGTTAGATTGGCCACATAGGATCATAAAGGTTTTCAAGCCATAATCCAGAGTCAGACAATATGCCATGTATTTCAATAGCATCTTGATGTCTTCTTTGGGCAGCTTGGTTTTCTTGAAGAAATCATATAGCCTGGTCTCAGTAAATGGCACATACTCACCAATGATATGCGGAATTTGAAGAGTTTGCAAATATTTGCTGTCATGGGGTATGAGTTTTTTCTGGGTTATATCCCACACCCCATTTTGAAAGTTGATCAGATTGCGATCCCTGTTCAGCTCTGCAGCTGTCCGTTGTAGTCGGGTATCATCACAGATCAGCCTGAAGCATTCCATGATACGGTTTTGTGTAATCAAATTATCCACAAGAATCATGTCCTTGATTGTGTTTCTGACATGACTGCTTGCTTCAACATACACACCATCCAGGTATTGGTAGCATTCACCACCAAGTACAAAGACGTCGCCTCTATTTACAAAGTAGTCGCATATCGCTCTGTGGTTTATATTGGTTGGTGTACCCTTGGAGTTGTAAATCAAATAGGGGTTATCAAATTGTTGAGCAGCCTCATACTTCTCTGTATTCTCAACAATTTTATCAAGCTCTTTCTCTTCCATGGGATCCTCAAAGATGATGTCATTGATGATACCAGCCATGGTTTTGATTTGAGCAGATGTTGCACCCCTATTCTTGTATGCCATCAAGTGAGCAAACAGAGTAGCATTGCGTCCATCTCCATCCTTCAGACCCAGCAAGCTCTCTTTACGGTTAACCATTGGAGTAAACTCAGGAGGAAGCTCAGCAATCTCTCTGCACTTGTTAAAAGTCCTTCCATCAGCTCCAAAAGGCAATAACACATACCCTTTATTGGCACAGCGGAAATCACATTTTAGACCACAAGGAAGCACCATACCAACTTTTTGTGGATACTCCTTGTCACACTTAAAGTACAGATGCAGCCCTTTGGGAGTCTTACAAATCAGGGTCTTCAGCTTGAGCTTTTTGACCACCTGTATGGCCTGTTCCTTGCCCTCATCAATATCTACAATGATGTATCCGGAGCGCACCCACCAACCGATTTGTCCACCAGAAAATATGTGATCATCTGCAGCTTTTTGATTGACTATTGCATTGTCAAGACGCTTCTTGCCCATACAGCGCACATAACTGTCTTGACCTACAAGAGCATCAAACTCGCTCAATCGCATTTGGGTTTACTCCTTCTCAAATAGACTTGTCTGATGGTTCAGTTCAACCTTTCTGTCAACCATAGTCTGAGACTGGGAATTGGAAGCATTCAACCAGCGCTCCATGCGAGCAACCTTGGCTTCAACACGCTCACCGATATCAACCGGAGTGAGATCAAAGATGTTGATTATGTGGTCGAGCACAATAAGAACATCAGCGACCTCATCCACGGCTTTGTTGTGTAATTCTCTGCGGGCACGATCAGCATCCTCATAGCGAGGAAATTTGGCACAAACGCAGGACAACTCATTAAGCTCCTCAACTGATACCAAGATCTGAGTGGTATCGCCGTATGTGTCACGTGCTTTTTTGAGAATCTGCCTGTGCTTGGGATTCACGAATCTACTGAATTCCATTACTCTTGTTCTCCCTTGTTGAGCTTGCAAGCGTCACTACCACAGCAGCAACAGTTTTCCTCATCTTCTTCGTCTTCCTGGTAGAGAGGGAAATCATCTCCCATGAGATTGGTCAGACGGTTTCTCTGCTGCATACGGTTCTGGCAACCGCAGTGAGGGCAGTCAAAGCTGTCCCAAAGGGTGGGAGCAGTACCACCAGCAAGAGCGGCAAGACCTTGCTTGTCAGGTTCCTTGCTAACATAGTGATCCTCAACGATGAGAGGAAAGTCTCTTCCACAGACCTTACAGGTTGTCATTCCTTTGATAGCATTTTCCATTGTTGTTCTCCTTATCTGTCAGTATTGTCTTCACGCCAGCCATCAACCTTCACGATCTCAATGTGGCCAGCGTCAAAAATCTTCTGCGTCTCTTCACTGATATCAGCTGTTCCGCCATAGAATACATGCGTGATACCTGCGGCCACAATAGCCTTGGCACAGCTTTCGCATGGGTATCGGGTGACAAATATAGTAGCACCCTTGGTAGAATGACCTTGTGTGGCTGCAGCACATATTGCATCAATCTCGCTATGAATTGCCCGGCAATCAGCCGGATTGCGATGAATCTTGCTGTCCTCTCCATACTTTTCTACACGGAGGCATCCCCGAGGAGATTTGCAAAGGTCAGGCATCGCCTGATTAGAACCAAGAGCAATAATCACATTGTCCTTCTCAATCAGAGAACCAACTGCCACCTTGCGGCATCCACTGGTATTCTGTGCGTATGCAAACGCAATATCCAACCAGTTCTTGATCATAATGGGCTTTCTCATGATGTACTCCTTTCATTCAATAGTTGGCTTGTATTTCTTCCGGGGACGACCAGTCTCAGTCTTGGCACGAATATACTTGCTCAGCTCACAGAAGCAGTTCTCCAAGCTCATTACATTGAAACAACGGTCTTCCTCAGGGAGATCCCAAAAGATCTTCTTGCAGTCCCATTCCTTGCCAAGCACCTCATGGAACAGCCGTTCAAGGTTATCTCTTACCCAGAAAATGCACTCTTCATAGGTCATACCGTCTTTGTCATCAAAGAGGTAATCAAGACCCCAACGGCAACCGGGACCAGCAATGGTAAACTCATTCTCAGAGAATGGGAACTCAGGTATGTAGGTCATGTCAACGAACATCTGATAGCCGAGGAATCCACCAATTCCCATACAAGAACTGAGAGTCTTGAACACATCCTTCTGGGTCTTGGCTGCTTTGATATCATCAATCATAGTGGAGCCGAGAAGATACTTGACAAAGCACATCACTCGCATCTCCATGCTATTGTCTGGTGTATCCTTGGGCAAATACCACTTCAGAGCACGTTTCAAGCCTCCGGTGTTAAAAGCCCCAGTGAAGAATACTCTGTGAGGATCAGCCTCGAGAGCCTCCTCGAACAGATGCCGGTATTGCTCAGGATCCCAATCCTTATACTTGCTGAAGTGGATAGGCATCCCAATCAGCTCAGAAGTCTGATGTTTGTTGTACAACCGGAAAAGGATACTGTTCAGCAACTTGTCCTCATAGGACAGATCAGGATTGGTAGATATGTTCTTGATCAGCCATTTGCTTTCTCGGTCATGTTCACGACGGATATTGGTAAACCGAAACTCTTGAAGCACAGGATCCTTGGTCCACGGCTGAGGCTTGCCCAGCACATCCTTCTTCAGATGGATGTTGTATCGTCTTCTGATGAAGTTGTACAGATGAAGCAGATTTTCCTCGTTGATTTGAGGATTGGCATTCTGTATGACCTTTTTACGGACACCACAGAATAGCTGGTCAGCAGGTTTTGTCTTCATTCTTCCTCCTATTTCTCAAGCAGCTTAGACGCTGCCATATCTGCCATATGAGTCCATAGCACATTGGGGTATTTTTTTATTGCAGAATCAAAAGCTTCCCAATCTTCCTTCTCATATGCACCCATATGGAACCGGATGCAAAGAGCTTCTTCTTGGGTCAGCTGTATCCACTGCTGTACCCTTATCAGGGACTCAGCACCGTGCCCTCCGTAAATGGGAAAATCCTCACTCGGAGACCAGATAAACCCATCATTGGTAGTATTCACAGCATACTTCCCAATTTTACAGGCATCATGGAAAATGCCAACGAGGAGAGGACTTTCTGGTCTCATCCAAGGACTTGCAAGTTGTGCCCCAGTAAAATAACAGAGGGCATTTGCCACGTTCATACTGTGATCAAACAGACCTCCTTCGTATGCTCCATGATACTTGGTAGAAGCAGGAGCCTTGAAGAAGTCTGAGCAGAGCAGCTCTTCCCAGGGGAAGAAGCTCTCACAGCCGTATTCCTTGACAAATGACCTCAACAGATCGGCACGCTGGCCGGGTGACCATCCTATGGTACTTACAGACATTTCAGGTGTGATCATATTGTGCTTGCCTCCTTTCGGTGATAGATATATTATAATAGGTCTGCCGGAGAAAATAAAGGTTCAGAAAAGGTGAGATCACCACCGAAATCATGTGGTTTTCCGATTGATCTCTTGTGGTGATCTCACCCCTGCGCACCCCTGCACACTATTTTATGGTGTATCAGGCCTCGAGACTCCGTTTGGCCATGACCTGACTTCCATCCCGTTTGCCATTGTTGTATTCTTCAGAATAGTTTCCAGCTTTCCAGCCAGAAGAGCGAGCCTTGCCCAGATTGGGAAAACGCTTGGCAAATTCAGTCTTAACATCCTCCGGAACAACGATAGTCAAAGCAACCGTCTGAGCATCAAGAGCCTCTTTGAGACCGTGGATGAATCCCTGCGCATATGCGTTGTAGATCATAGAAGCGCCGGACTGGGAAGGTTCAAGACCATGGTTGCGGCAAGCCTTGGTCATACCACGCTCCATAACCTTATGAGCAAACTCAAGAGCAGACTTGGCTGCAGTGACGTTCATGCTGCGACCGAAGTAGCAGATCTTGCCACCAGAGAGGATAGCCTTGACCGCAAAAGAATCGGCGATGATCATGCACATCCATTTGGACCGGGGATTCACTTTCACCTTGCAGGCCTCAAGGCTGTAGGAGATCTTCTCCTCACCGCTGAGGGACTCCTGATTGATATTGTACTTCTTCATGAGCTTCTGGGCCAGAAGGAGAGCGGTCTGGGCTTCACCCTCAGTTGCGCCGTTGGCAACGGTCTTGTCGAGCAGGTGCTGGATCTTCTCAGCGATTTTGTTCAGGTCAGTCATTGTAGTACTCCTTTCTTATTGTGGGGCTGGCTCAGAAGAGCCAGCCATAGGTCATACCGATCTTGTTTGCGAACTTGGGGTTCTTGGCATTGATCTGTTTTTCGGTCTTCGGATCAAACTGGAGGAGCTTGTTGGCTTTGGTCCAAACCTCGAGGGAACCATCCATGGGATTGACTGTAGCTTTGAACAAACCAATCTTCATGCCGGTGAAGGCTTTGACTTCGATGATGTAGGGAACTTCTTCCCATTTGGTATACCAGCGCTTCAGGGTGCTGGGGGAGACAAACTTGTCATCAGACTTGTCCATAGGAACCATGCAAACCTTTTCTCCCATTGTAATCATATCGTTCAGAACATACAGCTTTTCAGTTCTCTTGTCCTTGTAGATAGTGGCGTGCAGCATTTTGTATCTCCTTTCGTGTTCAGGGGTCATCCCCAGCCTCAACTTACAAGCAAAGCATACTCTCATTTTGAACAAAAGTAAAGTTGTAGTTTGTACAATAAACGTAAACAAAACCAGCCGATTCACAACAAATCAGCTGGTTCTTGTACAATAGAATTATCAAAACTTGTAATTTTGAGAAAAATTCAAGGAGTTTTACAAAAGTGAAAAATTTTTCTCAATCCTCCTCAATGGCTTTTCCCTTGGCTTTTCCAGAGTTTCTCTCAATTATGGTTGTGGGCTGAATAGGAGAAAGGATCAACTGACCACTATCCATTACAATTATCGCTCTTGTCCTGCGTCCAAAGGTTGAATCAATTGCTAAGCCCTTGTCCTTTGCCTCCTGCACCATTCTCTTGACCGGAGCCGACTCAGGGCTCACTATGGCAATCACCCGGCTGGAAGACACATAGTTCCCCAAGCCAATGCTCAACGATTCCATCAAAAATCCTCCCCCAGATCAATTCCGAATACCGCACAGATACAAAAGAACAATACTGCATAGATCACCATCAGAGCCAAAAGAACGTTGGTGAGGAAGTCTTTCACAGAAATCATTCCTCCATTCTGAACAGCTTGACCTTGCTGTAATCAGTGATTCCCTGATCAGACAGAATCACGTCCATCTCAGGCTCACCCTTGTAGAAGTCCATGAAGTCCTCATCCACATACAGGGCTGTATCAACCCCAATTCCGGAGTCACGGACAGCAATGACAGAACCGTCTTCAGCTTTGTACACTTCCCGGCGAACAGGCGAGAGACTTCTCAGAAGTCCTCTCCTTGTTACAAACCATGTCTCATGGGTTATATCATGGGACATAGTATAACTGCTCTCGAGGGTCTGGAAATCAACATTAAACATGGGATATTTCCTCCATTCTTGATTTATACGAGAAATCAATTGTTACACCTTTCTTTTCAAGGTTTTTGATGCAAGCCATGAGATACTGATAATCATGCTCAGGATATACAATTGACTCCAGCTTTTTGTTCAGCACTCTGACGTCAGGCGCATTGTCTTTTGTGTACTTGATACTTGGCATATTGCAGCCCTGATAGCTCATATCCAGCCAGATGAGATCCGGATGATACCCACGCTTGATCATTTCGGCCATTACCTTGACGTGGTAACAGTACAGCCATTCTTTTGGGTGTTTAAACACATAGTTGACTGTTGCGTGAGGCTTTCCCCAGCCAGCTCCTCTGAGTGCACAACACTCACGGTGTTGGCCCAGAAGTTGCTGGCGAGGAAGATAGGGAATGAGCTTCTCATGCCAAAGACGCATTATTCTCACACTCCTTGTGTTTTCGACACATAGCTGCTCATCATGTTACAGGTGGCGCAGTATTTACTGGGATATCGGCGAACACAATCAGAGCAAGCTCCTTTGTAGTTCTTCGCAGTCCAGCTGGGGTTCTGTACCCTGATCAGATACATATCACCGTTGATAACACGCACAGCAATGTTGTTGTAGCCCAGCTTTTTGATTGCATTGCGGTATGCGCACCGGGCAGAGTTGGTATTGGCATAGGTCTCAGGCAAAATGGATACAATGATCATGTCCTTTTCGCTCTGCTGGAAGTCCTCAACCACCTGCTGTACATAGCCAAACTTTCTCATCTTTTGTCCTCCTTAACAGTGATCTCCATACGGTAGGAGTCAATGGGATTGGCCAAGCACACCTTATCATCACCATGTGCTCTGTACAGGCCAGATACAAACTCCTGGGGATTGCCCTTGTGGGCAAAGCTGCCCTCTTTGTCGTGTACATGTACAGTAGTGTACACTGGCAGCACTCTTACAAGATCTTTCAATGTCATTGAGATCCCTCCATGTTCAGATTGTGGTTTCCCACAACTCCCTTGCGGGAGTTTCGGCCAGTTACCAGCTGAGCCATCATCAGGTGGGGTCATTGACTTTGAAGATCAGATCATATAGCTGAGCAATTTCCTCTTCAGTGGCACACTTCTCCAGCTCATCCCACAGAGCCTCAGCTTTATTTGTGCCCCAGTATTCAAACAGGGCTTTGTTGACTTTGGCAACCTTGTCTTTGATGATATCACGCTTGGCTTTCTGTTCCTTCTTGATCTGCTTCTCCAGATCAGAGATTATATCACCCAGGTATTGACCGATGGAGTGTGATTCAGAGTAGCTGATGAATTTGCCAGGAACACAGGCTACACGGGCTTGGAGCTTGCGAAGCTCCTCAACCCTGCGGATTTTGCCTTCAAGAGTATTGTAGTTGTACATATTGATCCTCCTAATTGTTGTATCTCCTTTCAGCTCAGTGGGCTGTTTCAACTTTTCTTCTGTGTCCATAGAGAACCTTGCCGATGGAATCAGTCTTGGATTGCTGCTTGACTATGATGTCCTTTTGTTCTTTAACATACTCAACTCAGTCTTTGTACTTCTTACAGGAAGCATGACACCGGGAGGTTTTAGAGACCCAACGCTCAGTACATCCTCTACAAGGGCATTTCATGTGTTGCTCTCCTCCATAGGGACTATCCGCACATTGCGGAACTCCTTCTTAGACTCAAGGTGATTCTTCATGATCTCTGCTTCCCGGAAGGAATAGCCTCTGCCAAAGCTGTCCATGCAGTAGGGGAACCATGTATCGGGGTGATCAGGACTCAGCTTCTCAAAGTTGAGCTTGAACGTTCTACCCATGTTGTGCTCCTTTCTTGACCTGCCTCATCAGTGCCTGTAAGTCATCTCAGGTCAGACACCCCAAGAAGGGGTGTTTCGGCTTCAGTCCATGTAGCAGTAATCAACTGTCCATTTGTACCAGTCCAGCCTCACTCCCAGATCCTTGCCATCAAGGCAATTCCCGGAGAGCTGATTGCTGATCTTTCCTTCCTGAAAGGCACGGTTGGCATTACTCACCCGGTATGAGCGATCCTTGACACTGTACGTTTTGTTCGGCCAGTTTTCTTGCTTGAACACGATTACTCCGGTAATGGATGCGGTGTCCTGCTGTTCCGGGTGCTCCTTGTTGAAGCGCATCATGATCGCCTCCAACTCACTGAATGGGATCTTCTTCATCTGTGGGTTCCTCCTCATTTATAGTATTGTGGTTTGACATGGGTTTACAGTCACTACAGCTCTTGAATGGGAATGGGCAGCTGCAATAGGGTTGACAATCGCAGGGATAGATGTCGTACATAATTCCTCCTTGTATAGTGGAGAGAGTTGTGAGCTCCCTCTTATATCCTCTGATCAATGCTTGTGGTCAGGAATGATTTGTAGGGCTTCTGGTAGAACTTGAAGGTGCCATCCTTGAGAGCTCTGTGGACGGGGTATCTCATGCCGCCACGCTTGCCTATGAAGACATGGACGGAATCCCTGGCAAATACTGCGGCCATAGTGCCCTCGTCGTTGGGCATACCGATCTCGGCGAACACTGATACAAAGTATTCATTCTCAGTTACCTCGAACCGCTTCAGCTCAGTGAAAGAGAACTCCTTCTCAGCCTGACGACGGATCAGGTCAACTTTACGCTGCTGGGCTTTGGTCATGGTTGTATCTCCTCTCAAGCATCAATTGCTTCTTCGATGCTGCTGGTCACATCTTCCAGGGAACTGATCAGATCATACAGGGTGTCATAGGCATTCTCCAGCGCATTGGACGAGGTCTCAGCACGCTCATAGCGTTCGGAGGACTGGAGATTCTCAGGGATATTCTCAAAGTATTCCATCTCTTCATCCTTCAAGGACTCAAGAATTTCCTGCTGATCCTCCAGCTGGGACTTGATCTCTTCAATGGCCTCAATAATGTTCTGAAGCTCTTTGCGTCTGGGTGCGTTCATGTTTGTCTCCTTTCTGTATAGGAGAGGGAGTGGTGAGCTCCCTCTCAGTTATTCATAATGTACTCAACAGCAGCTTCGAGGGTTCCGCTCGTGAATACACATCCAACACCTTCAATGGTGAGGGTGAAGCACTTTCTGCTTCTCTCGGTCATACCGCTGTTGCCTTCAAGGACAAAGGTCTTGCCGCTCTTTGTGAGTCCCTGTTTCCAAGCATTGCCATTCTTGGTGAACTCGATTTCGTACTCGCTGGAGACTTTCTTGATCTGAGCCTTTTTCTGCTTCTTTTCCTCAGCGATCCTCTTGTCCTCGGCTTTGATCTCGCCGAGCCTGACGCATGCATCGTGATAGGTTCCGGAAACGATTTCAATGGTGGTCATGTACTTCTTCTCTTTGATTTTCCAGTTTCCGTTGGAACCTTTGAGGATAATGTAGGAAGTCATTGTTGTAGCTCCTTTCAGATTAATGGGGTCACCTTCAACTTACAAGTCAATCATACTCCTGTTTCTTTGAAAAGTCAAGCAATTTTTCAAAATTTCTTGAAAATTTTTGAAGAAATTTTCGATTTTGTGTAAAGTTGTGGAATTTACAAGGATCTTGAGATATCAAGATTTAGAAAAATAGGTCGAAAACACACAAGGAATCCTTGAGGGCTTGGTCAAAATTTTAAGTGTAAAAATAGGCGAAAAATGAGAAAATGGTGCCTGAGGGTTCAAGGATTTTTACTTTGGGAGTAAACGAAAAATAGGCGCAAATTTACAACGATTTACAAGGATGTTTACAAGACTATTTTTATCTCCTCCTATACGGTCACGAAGACGAAGAGGAATGAGTAAAGGCGAAAATCGTGATTTTCTTGAAGATTCAAAAATCGTAAAAATAGGCGAAAAACAATCAAGGATTTCTTGAAGGCTTGTGTAGAAAAATAGGTATAAAAATAGGCGGAAAATCGGAAAAATGGTCCTGAGATCTCAACGATTTTACTCGCAGAGGTAAATGAAAAATAGTCGGAAATTCACAAGGATTTACAAAGGTATCTACAAGACTATTTTTATATTTTATTTTAACGTATAGAGAAAATATAAGATAAAAGAAAGATAAAATAAAGGAATAAATTTATTATATAAAAGGTAGAGGAGGAAAAATAGGCGGAAATTTACAAACAATGAATGAATCAAGTTTTGAAGTGAAAAAGTTATGGAAAATGGTGGTTTTCGGTAATAGCCATAAACTTCTCCTCAAGACTATTTTCGCCTATTTTTAATTCGGAAAGATCAGCCCAAAGAAATGAATAGATCGCCTTGTCGGTTCGACGTGAATCCTTGAGCAAAATGATGGGACGATTTTCGAAAATTTGCTTGTAAATCCGCCTATTTTTCGACCTATTTTGTACAAGATCCCGACTATTTTTAGACTAAAAATCGGAAACTCCGTATTTTCTTGTAGAAATTCCTTTTCAGGGTCGGCGTGACCGTCGTAGGGCGTGCCCCCTGGGCTCGGATTGGTGAATCTATAACTTTCATCGGTAAAATATTGGGAAAATGCTTGTGAAAATTGCTTTATGGATAACTTTCGGGAGTAAAGTATTTACTTTTCCGAAGAATCCGCTATAATAAAGGTGAAATCTAAAGGAGAGGGTGCTTATGGCAAAAAAGCAGATAACTATTGATGCCCCAACGCATCCTGTCGTTCGGTACAGATTTGTCGATGAAAGAACAGTCGTACTTGACCTGCGGGGAATCTTCAGTCCTCACAGTCCATTCAACGGCCGGATGAATCCCACAAAGGGTCAAAAGCGAAGATTCGTGAGTCCTGAGCATCTACAATGCATGGTAAACGAGTACTTTGAGAGTTGTAATGGCCCATTGCTTGATCGGTATGGGAATCTTGTCTATAACAAGGAAGGGCAGCTTGTGAAAACACAAGTAGAGCCTTGGACGGTGTCTGGTTTGGCGTTGTATCTTGGTGTATCTACTGTAACTCTCAAGCAGTACAGGCTGGGTAGGATTGATTCCTTATTGGATGAGATGAGAGCTGATACGGACGATTATATGACATTCTCCTCGGTTGTGCTCAAGGCCAAGCAGAAGATTGAGTCCTATGCTGAGAAACGGTTGTACGATCGTGATGGTTCTCAAGGAGCCAGATTTGTTTTGGATAATGCATTCAACTGGGTCTCAAGGAAAGAACAAGCTGAAATAGACAAGATGATTCAAGAGGGTGTTCTCAAGGCCAAGGAATTTGAGCTCAAGAGGGATCTGCTTGACTCCGGTGAGGACGACAGCAGCCTCACTATAAATATTATACGAGGGAGGAAAGAAGCAGATGAATGATCCCAAAGAGGCAATCAAGTTCTTCCGGATACAGCTAAATCGCTGTAAAATCAACCTTCAGGGTGCAAAAGATCGTCATGATGAACGTGCGGCCAGCAACATACAGCACAAGATGGAGATCTATGAGTACACCATCGCAAAGCTGCATTTGCTTGAGGAGATACAAATATGATTCATCTCAGCTATAATGGAGAGTTGTACTCCTACGACAACAAAACAACGACCACGGTGAGTGCAGTCACCAATATCCCTGTGGTCATTCATCCCTATGTGGATATCGAGGGAGCAAAGCTGTACTACAAGCAAGATGATGTAGATGGCATAGTTGATATCAGCGACAACATAGCCAACATCCCTGGGGCTTATCTTGTCACTGGAGACCTTCAAGTCGCTCTCAAACTTGCTTCCAGTGAGATGAGCAATTACTTCACCATCGGTGTCACCGTGATAAGCTCCTCTGGGGATATAATGGATGATGACATACGATTCACTATGGATAACAAGAAGAGGCTCATTCTTGTCCCCGGTTATCAAACTCTGCTGGCCATTCAGTTTGACAACCAGAGTGAGATCGTTACGTTCAAGCTCCCCAGGTATCAAGAAGGTATTGATCTCTCCACCAAGGTTCCGTATGTGAATTACAGACGGCCACAGGTGAAGGATCTGGGCAAATCTCTCTGCACCATTGAGAAAATCACTGAGGACAGCATTTACATCACTTGGATGGTTGATGCTACAGCCACTCAATATGATGGAGTGATCCAATTCCAAGTTGAGTTTGCTGATTCAGAGGGTTATCGTTGGCAGAGCCAGATCGGTGAGATTCCCATCCTTGCATCCTTGTACAATACAGGGCTTGAGCCTTACACTCCCGATATCCTTGAGCAGTACTTGGGCATGATGCAAGAGTATGCTCAACAAGCTGCAGCAAGTGCTCAGGAAGCAAGAGAAATTGAGCAGAGTATGGAGGGAAAAGGCCTGACTGAGGATTTCAAACAAGCTCTTCTTCAAGTCGTTGCCCACATAGGAGCTTGGAGTGATGCTTATGGCCAAGACTATTACGATGCCTTGTATGAAGCTTTGTATCCCCCCATCAATCTCAGATCTATCTCAGCACTATTCCAGCCTGGTACTGAAGTTATCAATGACACTATGTCTCTTAATGACCTCAAACAGTACTTGACTGTTACAGCAGTGTATACGGATGATTCTACTGAAGAGCTGAGCAGTTCCGATTATTCTTTGAGTGGATCTATGGCAGAGGGTAACCAGACAATTACAGTTTCCTATGGAGGCAAGACTACCACATTCAATGTCACTGTTGTCAGTTGGGTCAGCTCCATTTCTGCCGTGTTTACTCAGGGGTCTGCTACAATCTACGAAATGGACAGCCTCGATACGCTGCGGCAGTATCTTGTGGTCACCGCTAACTACTCTGATAGCACCACGGCAACTGTGACGGATTACACGTTGTCCGGGACGCTTGCAGAGGGCACAAGTACAATCACTGTAAGCTACGGCGGCAAGACAGACACATTTAATGTAACAGTTACTAATGGTATAAGAATTCCTAATGGCGACTTTACCTTCTCTGATGGGACAACAATTAACATCACTAATAATCATGCATCAATTATTCTTGGTAGTGCAAATGCAGCAAGATATATCAACTTGTCGCACTTGTCTAATAATATCAGTGATATCACTGATATGTCCGGTATAAATAACCAGTCTACAAATTGGCTTCAACTTAGCGCAGGAGATAACATACAACTGGATGTTACAAATGCTAACAGTAGCAATACATCTTGGAGTAGTATTAGCTCCAATACATACTATATTGCGCTAAATATTAGAAAAATCAATACAGCAAATTCTATACTTCCCACAGAACAACTATATCCTGCTCAATCTACACCCAATCACAGTAGAGTGACAAGCATAAGTACAAATGCTACCATGACCGAGGATACTGTGGCATCTAACATGTTTATCTATATTCCAGCGAAATACCCTTCAGGAACTCAAATCACATTTGATATAAGCCTTACGGTAGAATAAAAAGGAGGACTTATATGGGAGTATACGATATATCTGGTAACGCTCTCGTCGTATCTGATGGAGAAAAAGACTTTTTACCACTTGGAGAGGGTATGGCAAAAAGCAATTCGCTTTTCTTGAATGAAGAATTTATGAAAATCGTTTTGCTGGATAATAATTATAAGTATTTTTCAGTTACAAACATCGAGGCCATCATTGACCAAATGCACACAAGTGGACTCAATTACCTGATGCTTGGATTTGGCGGTAGCGGCAGGGGGTTGGGGTTCAAGCTTGATGACATGAGGATTAACGCAAACGGGCAGTCTTATGATTTGTCCAACTGTGTTTTGACGGATTTTGGGAAATATCTTTCTGAATCAGACATGGACAGCATTATCACATATGCCAGAAACAAAGGAATTGATATTATCCCGTTGTTTACCTTGCCCGGACATTTCAGACCATTCCTTGTCCACCAACCTCAATTCCGATATAACAACGACCCAGATTCGCTCGATATCAACAATCCTTATGCGTGGGAGTACGGGCTTTCAGTCGCAGAACTGTTTATCAAATGGTTCGCAAAAAGAGGCATAAAGTATTGGAATTTTGGTGCAGATGAGTTTGGTGATATTAACAGCGGTTATTACAATCTATACACAAGTGGAAACTACAAGTATGCAGATTTTATCAATGAAATCGCCTATATTGTCACAAAATATCGGATGATTCCAATGTCTTGGAACGATCCAATCTGCATCAATAATGACCAAACTCCGTTTATTAACAGGAATATCGATGTGTTTTATTGGAAATATTACACGCATTGGGCAAGCGCAACTGTTATCGAAGACGATGGTCACAGAATGATTAACTCTTCAAAAAGTATTTATTGGGTTGCTAATGGGTCACAAGTCACCGAAGCGAAAATGAGGCAGTTCAACATTCATTCTTTTGAAGGCCAAAGCACTATCTCAGACCCGATTGGTGCATGTTTTTGCATTTGGATTGGAACACGGGAATCCCCGGCGTTGGATGATGAGGGTGCGGCTATTACTCAAGCGATACTTCCACTTATTGCCGCATTTGGCGAAACGATTTCCAGCCAGATCAACTGAGAGGTGAATAACCTATGACAATTGACAAGGAAGTCAATCCTCGCTTTGAGGATTTTCTCTGGGACTGGGACTATCAGACATATCTCCTTGTCGGTGGCTATGGCTCAAGCAAATCCTACCACATTGCTCTCAAGATTATCCTCAAATGCCTCGAAGAGAAGCGCAAAGTGCTGGTTGTGAGAGAGGTATTTGATACTATCCGTGATTCCTGCTATGACCTGCTTGTTGAAATCCTTGATGAGTTTGATCTCATTGGGGTGAGCAAGAAAAAGGTCAGGTGCACAACCAGCCCAATGTCTATCAGATTCCCCAATGGTTCCCGCATCATTTTCAAGGGTATGGACAAGCCCACAAAGCTCAAGTCCATCAACGGTGTATCAATTGTGTGGCTCGAGGAATGCAGCGAAATAAAGTATGCGGGATACAAAGAGCTGCTTGGCCGTCTAAGACACCCTGACCTCAGCCTCCACTTCCTTCTGTCTACCAACCCTGTGGGCACGGAGAACTGGGTATACACTCACTTCTTCAAGCGCATAGACGAGGAAGGTGTTGAGCACATTACGCTGGATGACAATGTCCTGTATAAGCGCAGAACAATTGTCAAACACGGTGTTTACTATCATCACAGCGTTGCCGATGATAACCTGTTTCTGCCGCAGTCTTACATTGACACGCTTGATGATATGAAGAACTACGACCCAGACCTGTACAGGGTTGCCCGTCTCGGTCGTTTTGGTCTGAATGGTAAACGTGTACTGCCTCAGTTTGAAGTTGCCAATAGCCACAAGGAAGTCATGCGAATTGTGGACAGTATTCCGGCCAAGTTCAAGTTCAATGGTATGGACTTCGGCTTTGAGGAATCCTACAACGCAGTGGTTCGAGTAGCAGTAGATGATCAGAAGAAATACTTGTACATCTATTGGGAATACTATAAGAATCACATGACTGACGACAAGACAGCCAATGAGCTTGAGAAGGAAGGAATGGACCAAGTCCAGATTATAGCTGACTCTGAGGATCCCAAAGCAATCAAGTATTATCAACAGTCAGGCTTCAGGATGAGAGGTTGTAAGAAATATCCGGGTTCACGTCTTGCAAACACCAGAAAATGCAAGCGTTTCCGCAAAATCATCTGTTCCCCCAACTGTCCCAATACGATCAGGGAGCTTTCCACTCTGATCTATGCAAAGGACAAGAACGAAAATCTCGTCTATGATGAGTTCAATATAGACCCACATACATTCAGTGCAATCTGGTATGCGCTTGACACCTATGAAGTGGCTGATATCAAGCACATCCCCAGAAATAGCAGAAAAGGAGCAGCATAATGGCCGAAGGAGCTACAATCATCAATAATCAGTCAGTTGACTACGGTAAAAACCTGAGAATCCCACAGAATCTGGTCTATGCCGAGCTGGACGGTCTGTATGGCTCTACAATTCTGAGGGATATGCATCAAATCATCCAGCTCTATGATGTGTATGATAAAGGTGCTGACTACATCACAGAGGCAAAGGATTATGTCCCGGCTGACCTCAAGTTCAAGTATGCCAGAGCCATCCTGGACAAGGAAGCAAGATTCCTATTCTCCCGCACTCCGGACTTCTATGTGGATGTTGATCCGGGTGACACCAAGGCACAGAAGGAAGCAGCAAAAGCTGCCTCAGTAGTCTACCAAACTCTGGTTGACAATGTGCTGAGAGCCAATCAGTTCCCCAAAGCTCTGCTTCAGGCAGCAAAGGATTGTTTCATCGGCAAGCGTGTAGCACTGATGTACAACATCAACGAGAACACAGGCAAAATCGGTATCAGCTTTCTCCCGTCCTTGGAGTTTGTGTACGACGTTGATCCCGGTGATTCCAATACTCTGACCAAGATTATTGCTTTCTATGGCCTGAACAATGAAACCAGTCATAGCAAACAGCGCATATACAAAAAGAAGTACGAGCTGAAAGAAGACGGCTTCTGCTATTACACAGAAGAGATCTATGATGGTCTTGGACAAACGGTTGAAATAATCTCTCCGGAGACCAAGACCAGGTTTAACTTCATTCCTGCTTGGGTTATCATCAATGATGGCCTCACTGGGGACTTGATTGGTACCTCTGAGATTGAGCTCCTTCAGTCTTATGAGAGCTGGTACAGCAAGATGTCCGGCAAGGATCTGGATGCTGAGAACACTGGTATGAATCCCATTCGTTGGGCCAGAGATATGTCTCCTGAGTCCACCAAGGATCTGTCCATTGCAGCTGGTTCCTTCTGGGACCTGTCTACTGATCAAAATGCAGCAGACGGTGTTACAGGTGAGGTTGGTGTTCTCGATTCCCCGATGACATACACCTCAGCTCTGACTACCACGCTGGACAGAATCAAGAATGCCATGTATGATCAGACAGCTGTTCCCAATGTCAGTCCTGATGCCCTGAAAGGGATCGTGTCAAGTGGCAAGACACTCAAGGCAATCTATTGGGATCTGATCGTTCGCTGCGACGAGAAGATGCTGGTCTGGCGTCCCGCTCTTCAATTCATGGCCGAGTGTATCATTGAGGGTGCACGGCTGTATCCGGGTGTTCTCAAGACCTACATTGAGGACTCCCTCCCTGATGAGCCCTATGAAATCAGGGTTGACAACCAGTATTCCCTGCCTGAGGACGAGGCCGAAGAGAAGCAAATTGATCTGTCTGAAGTCAATGCTCAAACCATGAGCAAGAAGTCCTACATGAAGAAGTGGCGCAACCTCACGGATGAAGAGGCCGATGAAGAGCTGCAGCAGATCGCTCGAGAGCGAGAGATGCTCGAGAGCAGCTATTTCAATCCGGGGGATATAACTACACAGACTGGGGATGAAAACGTCGAGGAAGACAAAAATTCCACAGAAGAACGGACAGCAGAAGAGGAAACGGAAGAAGAGCTGGCTGAGGAGTGATAGAAAATGGCCATCCAATTGGATTTCAGCAGTGCTGAAGCGCAAAGGCTGAAAATCACTCAAGAACAGCAGGAGTACATCCGGGACCTTTACAGACAAGCCTCTGCTGATGTGGGTAAACTTGCCGAACAGGCTCCTCGAGTCCCTTCAGACGCACTCCGACAACAGTACCTCCATACTCTTCAGGGTCAGATTGATTCACAGCTTAGAGATATCGAGAGACAGCTTAATGGCACTATCCGATCCAGTATGACTGACACGGTCAAGGCTACAGTAGCTGATGCCAAGTCCTTTTTGAAAGAGACAGGACTCCCAATCAAGGGTGCATACTCCCACGTCCCTGCTGATATCGTTCGGTCAGTTGCTTCCGGTCAACTATACACAGGGAATTGGACTTTGAGCAAAGCACTATGGCTCAACACCGCAGAGACCCAACATGATGTTCAATCAGTTATTGCTCAGGGTATTATACAAAACAAGAGTGCCTATGCTATTGCAAAGGATCTTGAGAAGTATGTAGATCCCACAGCTCGCAAGGACTGGGAATGGTCAAAGGTATATCCCGGTACCAGGAAGGTGGTTGACTACAACGCACAACGGCTTGCCCGCACGATGGTATCACACGCCTATCAGCAAGCATTTGTCCGTACGACACAGAAGAATCCTTTTGTGACTAAATACAAGTGGGAGGCTTCAAACAGCGGGAGGGTGTGCGAGATTTGTGCAGAGCGAGACGGGAAGCTGTTTAACAAGGATGAGCTCCCTCTTGACCACCCTAATGGTATGTGTACATTTACTGCAGTCATGGAAGACTTGGACAAGGTTGCTGAACGACTGGGTGATTGGGCTCATGGAAAAGCTGACCCTGAAATAGACTCTTGGTATCAAAGCATTTATAAATGAATAGAAAGGAAATGAGACAATGGCAACTCAACAGCCGAGCAATGTAGTCATCTGCGACATTTGTCACCGGGACTTTGCTCTCACCAAAGACTTTCTTGAGGAAAAGAAAGTGATCCTTGAGAAAGAAGGGCTTGAGCCCACTGAGGTTGTACTCACAGTTCTCACTTGCCCCAATTGCGGTAAATACTACACCGTGATCGTGGACGATGAGGAAACAGCTGGTATTGTGACTGAGCTGAGAGAGGTTGTAGCAAAAGAGTACAAGCTACAATCCAAGGGCAAGAAGCCCACTGACAAGCTCATCCGCAAGCACCAAACTTTACGACGCAAATTGAGCTTCAAACGCCAGTGTCTGGCGGGGAAGTTTGATGGGTCTTTTTACCAGACTGAAGACGGTAAAGAACAACTGGATTATCACTACCATGGGTGAAATAAACATGGATTTGTACAAGGAGGATCACAATGGAAGACCAAAACAACCAGCAGCAATCCCAACAGCAGGGTGAAAACACCCAACAGCAGCAAAACCAAGGCCAACAAGGACAACAAGGTCAACAGCAAGGACAACAGCAAGAATCCGGAAAGACCTACACCCAAGCGCAGATCAACTCCATGATGGCCAATGAGAAGCGCACTGCTCGTCAGGCTCTGCTCAAAGAGCTCGGCTTCGAAGTGGGAGATGACCAGTCCTATCAAACTACGGTTGCCAACATCAAGAAGACCCTTGACGCAGGAAAGACGCAGCAGCAGCTTGATCAGGAGGCCAAAACCAAGGCTGAAGGTGAAGCCAAGGATGCCAATGCCAGGGCAGCTCTCGCTGAGATGAAGGTCTCTGCACTGACTGCTGGAGTCAAGCCTGATCGGCTGGATGATATGATCATCCTCGCTCAAGCCAAGATCGCTGGCGGTCAAAAGGCTGATCAAGCCTTTGCTGACCTCAAGAAGAACTATCCCGATGCTTTTGGGGTTGAGTCTTCTGGTGGCACTGGTTCCCATGTGAATCCGGCCAACAAGACGGGTAATGACGGTGAGAACAGAGGCACTCGTCTTGCCAAGCAAAATAAGACCTCTGTGAAGAGCTCATATTTCAAGCATTAAGGAGGAAAAACAAATGCTGAATCAAACTGGTATCACCAAAGTCACTGGCTCTGCGCCTGTACAAATCCTGTTCAACGTGCAGAACCAAATGTCTGTCGGTGTCAAGATCGCCCAGAACTTCGCTGGCGCTGTCACCGAAAATGGCCGCAAGATCGTCAAGGCTGGCTATCCGCTGGCTGGTGACCTCACCGCTCGTGGCACCAACTTCACCGCTGTCGGTCAAAATGCTCCCGCTGTCGGTGTTCTGCTTCACGATGTTGACGTCACTGACGGAGCTGCCAACTGCTCCCTGCTGATCTGGGGCTTCGTGAACCTGAACAGAGTGGATTCCACCACTGCGGCACTCATCACTTCTGACGTGAAGACTGCTCTGGCCGGCAAGGTCTGGTTCCTGAAGGACAACTAAACCAGATCTGAAATCAAAGAAAGGAGAACAATCATATGTCTATTTTCGATCTCATCAAAGCTCCTGAGCTGACTTCCTACTGGGAGGAGCGCACCCAAGACCTGCCTCCGTATCTCGGTGAAGAGCTGTTCCCTGCCGACAAGAAGCTCGGTCTGCGCCTTGACTGGATCAAGGGTGCCAAGGGTCTGCCTGTCGTCCTGAAGCCCTCTGCCTTCGATGTCGGCGCTATCCCTCGTCCCCGCATTGGCTTCGACAAGCTGTCTGCCATGATGCCGTTCTTCAAAGAGTCCACCTACATCGATGAGGAGCTGCGCCAGGAGCTCAACATGGTGATGGAGACTCGTAACCAGGCCTATATCGATGCCGTCACTCGCCGGGTGTTCGACGACGAGATGCGTCTGCTGGAAGGTGCTCGTGCTCGCCGTGAGCAGATGCGCATGATGGCTCTGACCACTGGTGCCATCGCTGTCGCTGCCAATGGTCAGGCCTACAGCTATGACTACGGCATCCCCAATAACCACAAGGACACTGTCACCACTGACTGGTCCAACTATGCCAACTCCGATCCTATTGAGGATCTGCGTGTTGCCATGGACACCATCGAGGACGACACCGGCATCCGTCCCACCCGTGGTGTGCTGACTCGCAAGACCTGGAACTATATCCGTAACAACCAGAAGATTATCAAGACCATCTTTGTCCTGTCCAACGGTCAGGTTGGTGCTATCTCTGATGATCGTCTGACTCAGTACATCGATGATGAGCTCGGCCTTGAGCTGGTCATCTACGGCAAGCGTTTCAAGGACGACACTGGCACGGTCACTCAGTTTGTTCCCGATGACATGGTCTCTCTGTTCCCGGCTGGCAACCTGGGCACCACCTGGTTCGGTACCACTCCTGAGGAGTCCGACCTGATGTCCGGCACTGCCGACAACGTGGCTATCACCGATGTTGGTGTGGCTGTTACCACCATGAAGAAGTCTGATCCGGTCAATGTGGAGACCAAGGTCACCATGATTTGCCTGCCCAGCTTCGAGTCTGCTGACAGCGTGTTTCTGCTGGACGTCATCCAGTAAAGGGGTGACAGTATGATCACGATCACGAATGGTCAGATTACCATTTCAGTCCCCAACTCGGCCTATCAAACTATTTATAAATCCTCTGGATTCCGTCTTGTGGAGTCCACAGAAAATTCTAAACCTTCGATCGATAGTTATCCCTCTGTGGAGGAAAACGCATCTGGAGAGGAAATTTTCTTTGAGGAGACGGAAGATTCCGAGGAACCCAACGGTGATATAGAGGCCGAAGCCGAAGAGGTTGACCTGTCTGAGATCCCACTCAGTGAGATGGACTTCTATCAGCTCTGTAGTTATGCAGACCAACTCGGTCTTGATCGTAGAGGACTGCGCAGCAAGAGAGAGCTTCGTGCTCTGATCAAGAACAACATCTAAGGAGGAGCTGTGTCATGAGTAGTCTTGAAGATCTGAAAATCGTCTTGAGAGAATCCGACATCCCGTTCTTTTCTGATGCTCAGCTGGAGTTTTACCTCAGAGAAAACAATGGGGATTATAGGGCAACTGCTTATCAGTGTTTGCTGATCAAGGCTGAAGACACAACTCTCTCCGTGTCCGGTCTGAGCGCCGCAGACAGCTCTAAGTATTTCCGCAGACTTGCCTCCAAGTATCGTCCGCATAATTCCGGCATTCTCAAAGGAGGCAGATGATGAGAGCACCTGCTTTTCAACTAAACAAGGTTAGACGTCTGATAAAAGAACAAGGAAGGTCAATCGTTGTAACCAGACAGAGTTTGAACAAGTTTAATGAGCCCAACGGAGAAGCCGAAGTCTTTACCATCACAGGGGTATTTCATGAAACTACTTCATACCTGTCTAAGAAGGGTTCTAACGGATCCACAGTGAGAACAAAACCATCCCCCATGTTTCTCACTCTTTGGGAAAGTGCAAGCCCTCTGCATGTTGATGACAAGGTGACTCTCAATAACAAGCAGTACACAATAGGGGAAATCAAGAATATGGCTGAGGCCAATCTTATTGCTGACATATCCTTGGAAGAGGTGCAGAACAGTGGCAAGTAGGTTTGATTTTGATCCTTCTGATCTTCTGGAAGGGCTCACAAGAGCTGCAACACGTTCTCAGGCTGCCATAGAAATGTATGCTGAGAATGCAGCTCTCACCCTACAAAACTATGCCAGGGAGCACAGGCCTTGGACAGATAGAACTGGTCATGCTCGTCAGAGACTCACTTGTACAGTGGAACCGACTGGTTCCGGGTACATGTTGGTATTGGCTCACGGGGTTGACTATGGGGTTTGGCTTGAATTAGCGCATGAAAAACGGTTCGCAATAATTCAGCCAACGATTCAAGCCAAATCCGGTTCAATACTGTCTGGATTTGAGAAGCTTCTTGAAAGGTTGTGATTCTATGGATCAGCATGAACAGGATAGGATACAAGACATATTCGTCCACCTTCAAAGCAAAGGGTTCGATGTGTATTTTCCTTCACAACATGAGGGTGAATGTATCTCGCCTTATGTTGTTGTCAAAGGGTCCACGAATACACAGTTCAGGCAGTATTCATCCACTGTTCAATACTATGACCTGTTGTGCTACGTTCCCAA
>JAZNNW010000017.1:0-16819 GCA_045580485.1 Candidatus Avilachnospira sp.
CGGAAAGGCGATAGCCGCAGCGGTCGATAAGATCCGGCCGGCCGGCAATATACCCGCCGATGGGAGCAAGTCCGCCGCCGGGATTTTTGATGAGGCTGCCCACGATCATATCGGCACCCACATCGGAGGGTTCCAGCTCCTCCACAAATTCGCCGTAGCAGTTATCCACCATGACAATGAGATCGGGCTTAATATTCTTGCAGAAGGCGATCAGCTCCCCGATCTGCTTCACAGAGAAGGAAGGACGGGTGGCATAGCCCTTGGAACGCTGGATGGTGACCATTTTGGTCTTTTCATGGATGGCGGTGCGAATATTCTCATAATCGAAAGTACCATCGGGCAGCAGATCCACCTGCCGGTAGCTGACGCCGTACTCCTTGAGGGAACAGGGGGACTCCCGGATACCGATGACTTCTTCCAACGTATCATAAGGACCGCCGGCAGGGCTGAGCAGCTCATCGCCGGGCAGCAGGTTGGCAGACAGTGCCACGGTCAAAGCATGGGTGCCGCAGGTGATCTGAGGCCGGACCAAGGCTGCCTCCGTATGGAAGGTATCGGCATAGACCTGCTCCAGACGGTCACGACCCACATCGTCATAGCCATAGCCGGTGGTGGCCGCCAGACAGGCTGCGCTGATCTTGTTCTGCTGCAGCGCATGGAGCACCTTGGCCTGATTCAACTCAGAAATGCGGTCGATACCCTCGAACCGCTCTTTCAGCTCGGCCAGAATACTCTCTCCGAAATCATATACCTGGGCGGAAATGCCCAGCTTTGCATACATTTCTTTCATATCAATCCTCTTTCCGGAGATTTCCCAAAATCTCCTCGGCAATATTCTCGATCACATCGGGCTTTGTCACAATGATTCCGTTCTTTTCATCACCCAAAATCAATAAGGTATCTCCGGCGTCAATGCCGAATAATGTTCTGGCCTCCTTGGGGATGACGATCTGCCCTTTTTCGCCCACTTTGGCGGTACCGAATATGTGATAGCCCTTGCTGCGACCCAACAAATGCTTGCCGCCTGCCATGGCATCTCCTCCTATTAACAATTCTCACTTTTCCTACTTGTAGGAATTTTCCAACCATTAAGATACTTGATTTTACAAAGAAAGTCAAGAAGAACGCTCCTGCTACGGAACAAAAGCCTCCCCTTTGAGGGGAGGTGGCATTTGCGAAGCAAATGACGGAGAGGTGTACTGGCACCAGTTGCCTACACACACCTCTCAGTCGCTTTCAGCGACAGCTCCCCTCGAGGGGAGCCATATGCTGCATTTTTATAAAAAAAACAGCACATTCGGCATGGTGTGTGAGGTGCCGAATGTGCAATGCCACTTGCCAGAAAGGCGGCAAGATGGTATACTAAATTATCAGAGCGCTGCCCGAAGAGAGCCTCGCTGTTTGTGCTTTCAGCTTACCAGAGGGCAGCGCAAAAGTCACCCTACTGAAAATTCTACCATGGAAACGGGCAGTAGAATTCTTCTCTACCCCCGGTAGAGTGGCTTTGAAACCATTGAAATCACTGGATTTGGAGTTCGTTATGGAATTAGATGAACAGAGCCTGCGAAAAACTGTTGGCAAAAATATTTCTCTCTACCGCAAAGCTCACAGAGACACACAAGCCACTTTGGGGCAGAAGCTAAGCTACTCTGACAAGGCCGTTTCCAAGTGGGAACGGGGCGAAAGTCTGCCTGATGTTTATGTGCTGACCCGCATCGCCTCCCTCTATGGCATCACTGTTGGCAACCTCATCGGAGAGACCAAGCCGGAGATTCGTGTCAGCCCCTATCTGCGGCTGTTTGTGCTGCTTCTGAGCTGTGCGCTGGTCTTCCTCATTGCAACAGTGCTGATCGTGACCTTTGAGCTGTTCAATGTACCTTTCAATACCTGGCTGTTCCTGCTCTATGCAGCTTTTCTCTCTGCCGTGATCGCCGGGATCTTCACCAGCATCTGGTGGAATCATTGGTGGCGGTTAGGTGCCTGGTCGGCTGCCATCTGGTTGGGCGGTCTGACGGTTTTTCTGACGATTCCCAGTATCATGACCATTAAGATCCTGATGGTCTGCGCCGCCTTTCAGGTTCTAGTAACCTTCTGGCTTCTCTACCTCCGTTCCCGCATCGCCAAAAAAGAGCCGGAGGAGGAAACCACATGAGCGGAATCTGTTATATTGTCGGTGCCGGCGAAAACTTCGGTCTGGATTTCTGCCCCACAGAGCAGGACTTTGTCATTGCAGCCGACGGCGGCTATGGCGTTTTAACGCAGGCAGGCATCCGTCCTCAGCTGGTGGTTGGAGATTTTGACTCTCTGGGTACCATCCCGGAAGAGGAAAACACTGTGGTCCTGCCCACAGTCAAGGATGTCACCGACACCTGGGCCGCCATAGAGCTGGGCAGAGAACGGGGATTCACCAAGTTCTGCCTCTACGGCTGCACCGGCGGACGCTTTGAACACACCCTTGCCAACATCCAGACCGTTGCCCATGTGACGGAACAGGGTATGGAATGTCGCCTTTACAGCAAAAATCAGGTCATCACCGCCATCAGCGGCAACACCATGACCTTCGATGCAAACCACACCGGCTTCTTTTCCCTGTTCGCCCACACCGACATCTGCAAGGGCGTCACCATCCGGGGCATGAAGTATGAACTGGAAAATGCGGAACTGACCAACCGCTTCCCCCTGGGGGTCAGCAATGAATTCCTCGGTAAGGAAAGCAGCGTCACCGTGGACGAAGGCATTGCCATTGCGGTCTTCCACCGCTGATTTCTTGACAGGCAACAGAAATTTTCATATAATATCTATTGCGTTTAATTCTAAAAACAAGTGAGGTGAAACAGTATGGACGCAGACAGAAGTAGCGGCACAGAACGAGGCCGACGAACCATGGCGTCCGGCTGGGACGCTTAGGGCGAAAGGCCCCCAATGTGTCTTGCTCCTGTCAAACTTTGATTTGAAAAGGAGGAAGTACCCTTGAAAGAAAGAAATGTAGTTCTGGAAGAGACTATACTGAAGCTGGCGGAAGCCAAAAAGTACACCTCTCTCCGGGACTTTCTGGCAACCCTCAACGGCGCTGACATTGCAAGCGCATTCGGAGAGCTGTCAGACATGAACCTGCCTCTGGTGTTCCGTCTGCTGCCCAAGGAATTGGCAGCAGAGGTCTTCGTGGAAATGGAACCGGAGCAGCAGGAAACCCTCATCAAAGGCTTTTCCGACACAGAGCTTCGTGCCGTGGTGGAGGAGCTGTATGTGGACGATGCCGTGGACCTCATTGAGGAAATGCCCGCCAATGTGGTCTCCCGTATTCTGACCCAAGCCGACCCGGATACCCGAAAGGTCATCAATGAGATTTTGCAGTACCCGGAGGACAGTGCCGGCTCTGCCATGACCACAGAATTTGTGGAGCTGCAGCCTCAGATGACTGCGGCGCAGGCCATCACGCTGATCCGAAAGGTCGGCATCGACAAAGAGACCATCAACACCTGCTACATCACAGATCACGGTCATCATCTGCTGGGTGTTGTGTCCATCCGTTCTCTGATTTTGGCTCCCGATGATACCACCTGTGAAAGCCTTATGAGCGGCAATGTGGTATCTGTGGGCACCCATGACGATCAGGAACAGGTGGCGCAGATGTTCTCCAAATACGCCTTCAATGCTCTGCCTGTGGTTGACAAGGACAGCCGTCTGGTGGGTATCGTCACCATGGACGACGCCATCGACATCATGGAAGAAGAGACCACGGAAGATATGGAAAAGATGGCGGCTATGACCCCTTCAGACCGTCCCTATCTCTCCACCGGCGTATTCACCATTTTCAAAAACCGTATTCTCTGGCTGCTGGGTCTGATGGTCATTGCCATGGTCACCGGCGTGGTCATCCGAAGCTTTGAGCATACGCTGCTGGCCTGTTCGGCGCTGATCGCCTATATCCCCATGCTGCTGGACTCCGGCGGTAATTCCGGTTCTCAGACCTCTGTTACCGTCATCCGTAGTCTGAGCCTGCTGGAGTTGGAGCCCGCCGATCTTTGGAAGGTCCTCTGGAAGGAATTTCGGGTCTCTCTGCTCTGTAGTATCACTTTGGCTGCTGTCAACTTTGCCAAGCTGATGCTTTTGGATCAGGTAGGACTGAATGTGGCTCTGGTAGTATCCGCTGCACTGGTTGCAAGCATCATCATCGCCAAGCTGCTGGGCGTTCTGCTCCCCATGGGCGCAAAGAAATTCGGCTTCGACCCGGCGCTGGTCTCCAGCCCCATCGTCACCTCCGTGGTGGATGTGGCCGCATTGCTTTTGTATCTGCTTTTGGCCTCTTCCGTATTGGGATGATAAAAACCCGGAACTTTCGTTCCGGGTTTTTTGTTACCGCAGGAAAATCCGTTTTCCGCCTTCGTAGGCTGTCACAGTGCCGATCTTCTGGGCACTGGGGACAGCTTTTTTCAGTTCCGCAAAAAGGTCATCCGCATCCTCGGGATGGCAGGCCATAACCAAACCGCCTGCGGTCTGGGGGTCATAGAGCATATCCTGCTTGGCAAGCTCCACATCGCCTTCGTCCACCGCTTCCTGGGCAAAGCTGCGGTTGCGGTACATACCCTCCGGCAGGATTCCCATACGAGCCAGCTCCAGAGCCTCCGGCAGCAGGTCGATGGCATCCACATCCAAGGTGATCTGCACATCGCTGCCCTTTGCCACCTCGTACAAATGACCCAGCATACCGAAACCGGTCACATCGGTACAGGCATGGATACGGTACTTTACCATCACATCTCTGGCGGACTTATTGAGGGTGGTCATCATTTCCATGACCTTGTCCATGGTCTCATGGCTGACCAGATCTGCCTTGGCGGCAGAGGTCACGATGCCTGTACCCAAGGGCTTGGTGAAAAACAGCACATCCCCCGGTTTTGCACCGGAGTTGGTCAGCATCTTCTCCGGGTGGACAAAGCCCGTCACCGCCAGACCGTACTTGGGTTCGTCATCCAGAATACTGTGTCCGCCGGTAATGAGAGCGCCTGCCTCATAGACCTTGTCGTAGCCGCCCTTCAGCAGTTCATGGACGGCCTCCTTGGGCATATCCTTTGGGATCGCCATGATATTCAGACACAGCTTTGGCTCACCGCCCATGGCATAGACATCGGAAAGGGCATTGGTGGCCGCAATCTGACCGAACAGATAGGGGTCATCGGCAATGGGTGGAAAGAAATCCACTGTCTGCACCAGTGCCAGATCATCGGATACCTTGTAAACAGAGGCATCGTCACTTTTATCGAAGCCCACAAGCAAATTGGGATCATGATGGACTTTGATATCCTCCAGCAGCTGTGCCAGCACACCGGCGCCTACCTTGGCGCCGCAGCCGGCACATTTTGCCAGCTTGGTCAATTTGATCTCATCAGCCATGGTTCAACACTCCTGTCTTTTGCAAAATCGCTTCCAGAACACCGCCGCCCACAGCCAGTGCCTTGTCGGAGGCGCAATGGCAATGGGCTTCTTCACATCGGGGGTCCACATCTCCGGCTTTCATGCCCTTGTGTACCGGGGTTCCATCGGGCAAAATGCCACGGAGGATACCGCCGATGGTACAGGTCATGGGGGCATCTCCCACAAAGCCTGCCGCATCTCCCGGCTGCACCCGGTCACCGATGTTCAACACTTGGCGGAAGATGCCATCTGCCGGTGCACGAAGGACCCGCTCCCCGGCATAGCCGCCGATGAGACCGGGAACGGCAGTATTGGGCTGGGCAGAACCATCCCAAATGACCCGACCCAGCCAGTGACCCCGCATGGTCTCCACCACGGCATGACAGTCCACACCGGCGGTAAAACCGGGACCTACGGCGATGACTGCCGTTGCATCGGTGATCTTAGTACCCAAATTCCGTTTTGCCAGAATGGCATCCACCAAAACCTGGGGTTTCAGAATGTCTCTGCACTTACAGTCCGGGTCTGCCAGCACGGGGATCTCACCTGCCGCCAGCACCTTGGAAACCTCCTCCACCGTTGCCGCCCGTGCTTTCACATCTTCCACCGTGGTCTCGCCTTTCAGAATTGCCTCAGAAAAGCTGACTGTTCGCCGGATGGCAGTGGGCTTGGGCAAGTCGGTCATGACCACCTGCATCCCTGCCCGGTACAGCCGCAGGGCAATGCCCGTGGCAATATCCCCGGCACCTCGTATCAAAACCAGCATAAGGGTACTCCTCTCAAAAGAATAACGCTTTTCTCTATTATAAATCAGCCGCTGCCTGAATGCAACGAAAAAAGCATTTGACCCAAAGGTGCAAAGGTGTTAAAATAGCCATGGTGTGTGAAATTGGAATAAGGAGTTTTCTATGGCTAACTATCGTATTATTACGGATTCCTGCTGCGATCTGACGCAGAATATGGCAGACGAACTGGGTCTTGCCGTCACACCGCTTTCTGTCAATTATAAGGGCAATGAGTTCCGCAATTATCTGGATGGACGGGAACTGGACCCCCATGATTTCTATATGGGTCTGCGTGAAGGTGAAATGACCTCCACCACCGCTGCCAACCCCACCCTCTGGGCAGAGTATATCCGCCCCTGTCTGGAAGCCGGCGATGATGCACTGGTTCTGGCCTTCTCTTCCGGTCTCAGCACCACCTACAATGCCGCCTGCATGGCAGCAGAAGAGCTGCAGGAGGAGTTCCCCGATCGGAAGATCTATGTAGTGGATACCCTCTGTGCCTCCCGTGGTCAGGGTCTTCTGTGCTGGCATGTTGCCAAGCAGAAGGAGCAGGGTGCCACTTTGGAAGAAGCCCGGGACTTTGCCGAAAACAACAAGCTCCATCTGTGCCACTGGTTTACGGTGGATGATCTCCACTTCCTGAAGCGTGGCGGCCGTGTTTCCGCTACCACCGCCGTGGTCGGCAGCCTTTTGCAGATCAAGCCCGTTATGCACATGGATGACGAAGGTCATCTGGCTGTGGTCTCCAAGGCTCGGGGCCGCAAGGCTTCCATTCAGGCCATTGCAGACCAGGTCGGCATTTCCGCTTTCGAGCCGGAAAAGCAGACCATGTTCATCTGCCACGGCGACTGCCCGGAAGATGCCAAGTATCTGGAAGATCTGGTCCGCGAAAAGTACCATGTACCGGAAGTCATTACCCACTACACCGGTCCCGTCATCGGTTCCCACTCCGGCCCCGGTACCCTCGCCCTGTTCTTCCTGGGCAAAAATCGATAAATGAACTTGCGTGCCGCAAATGCGGCACGCTTTTTTAGGAGGATTGCCATGGTTCCCTATATCGATCTCCACTGCGACACTCTGTACGAAGCATGGTGCAAAAAATGGCAGGACATTTCCGATTTTTCGCAGGCCATGGTGGATGGAAACCGACTGAAACAGGGCGGCTGCATGGCGCAGTTTTTTGCCATCTTCATGCTGCAGGAAGATGATAAAGAGAAATACCAGACCAACATTTCTGACGATGATTACATTGCCGCTCTGGCAAAGACTTTTGGGAATTCCAAGTTATCATTTGCCGGAAATTTGTCAGACATCCGAAAAAACAAGCAGGAAGGAAATCTCTCCGGTCTGCTGACTTTGGAGGATGGCAGAGCTGTGGACGGAAAAATGGAAAACCTGGAGCGGTTTTATGAGATGGGCATCCGTCTCATCACCCTCACCTGGAATTATGCTAACTGTTTCGGTCATCCCAATTCTTTTGACAGAACCGAAATGGCAAAAGGTCTGACAGCGTTCGGCAAGGATGCCGTCATCTGTATGCAGGAGTTGGGGATGCTGGTGGATGTGTCTCACCTTTCCGACGGCGGTTTTTGGGATGTGGCAGAGCTTTGCAAAAAGCCCTTTATTGCTTCCCACTCCAACTGCCGCAGTCTCAGTCCCCACGCCAGAAACATGACGGATGAGATGATTCGGACCCTTGCCGACCACGGCGGTGTCATGGGACTCAACTTCTGCCCCGAATTTCTCACTTCCGACATCACCAACAAGGAAAGCCGCATAGAGGATATGATCTGCCATCTTAGACACATGGTCAACATCGGCGGCGAGGACATTGCTGCCATCGGCACCGATCTGGATGGCATCGACGGAAAGCTGGAGATCGGCAGAGCCGAAGATATGCCCCTTCTGTTTGAAGCCATGGACCGGGCGGGGTTCTCCGAAACCCTCATAGAAAAGATCGCATGGAAAAATGCATGGCGGGTTTTGGAAGTTCTTGCCTAAATGGCTGGACATGGCAAAATTTGGGTGCTATAATCAAGTAGATAACAATAAAAACAGGGAGCGTGCGTTATGAGAAAAGGCATTTGCTGCGCAGGCAACATGATCGTGGATATCACCTATCCCATCGAGACCTGGCCCAAGCAGAACGAGCTGACCCATATTACCGAAGGCATCCAGAACTCCACCGGCGGTTCTGTTTGCAACACCATCACCGATCTGGCCCGTCTGGACCCCCAGATGCATCTGGTGGCCTCCGGCTTTGCCGGTCACGACGCTGAGGGTGATTTCATCCTTCAGGAGATGAGCAAGTACCCCAACATCGATCTGGGCATGGTCAAGCGCAGCGGCCGCACTTCCTTTACCGCTGTCATGTCCAACAACCAGACCAAGGAGCGCACCTTCTTCCAGCATGCCGGCGGCAACGCCTACTACTGCGAAGATCACATCGACTGGGACAAGCTGGATGTCAATATTTTCCACATCGGCTACATCCTGCTGCTGCCCGCTCTGGATCAGCCCGATGACGAATACGGCACCAAGATGGCAAGACTGCTCCACCGGGCCCAGAAGGCCGGTATGAAGACCTCCATCGATGTGGTTTCCGAATCCGGTGACCGCTTCGCCAAGCTGGTGACTCCGGCACTGAAATATTCCGACTACTGCGTCATCAATGAACTGGAAGCCCAGCAGACCACCGGTGTGCAGCTCCGTGACGAAGACGGCACCCTCCACACCGAGAATATGCCCGCTGCCCTCAAGAAATTGAAGGAACTGGGCGTTTCCACCTGGGCTGTCATCCACTGCCCCGAAGTTGGCTGCGGCATGAACGAGAAGGGCGAATACTTTGAAGTCCCCTCTCTGAAGCTGCCCAAGGGCTGGATCAAGGGCACTGTCGGTGCCGGTGACGCTTTCTGCGCCGGTATCCTCTACGCTGCCGAGACCGGCATGGATATGACCAATGCACTGAAGCTGGGCGCCTGCGCCGCAGCCGCCTCCCTCAGCGAAGTCTCCGCCTCCGACGGCGTGAAGACTGCCGAGGAATGTCTGAAACTCTACGATCAATACGCAAAGTAAGGAGATAAAAAATCATGAAAAAAGCTGTTATGTATGGCGGCGGCAACATTGGCCGCGGCTTCATCGGCGCTCTGCTGAGCCACTCCGGTTACGAAGTCACCTTCATCGATGTAGCAGAACCCGTTGTCAAGGCCCTGCAGGAAAACCGCACCTACCCTGTCCGCTATGTGACCACCGAAGGCTTTGAGGATGTCTGGACTCCCAATGTCACTGCCGTCAACGGCAACGACATGGAGGCTGCCTCCGATGTCATCGCCAACTGTGACATCATGGCCACCGCCGTGGGTGCCCGTATTCTGAAGTTCATCGTGCCCAACATCGTGGCCGGTCTGCGCAAGCGCTGGGCCATGGGTGGCGCACCCCTGAACATCATCATCTGTGAAAACCTCATGGATGCCAACAAGGTTCTGGAAGGTATGCTGAAAGAGCAGCTGACGGAAGAGGAATGCAAGAAGTTTGACGAGACCGTGGGTCTGGTGGAAGCCTCCATCGGCCGTATGGTTCCTGTTCAGACTGACGAGATGAAGGCCGGTGGACCCATGCGTGTCTGCGTAGGAAGCTACGGCTTCCTGCCTGTGGACAAGGACGCCTTCAAGGGTGAGATCCCCGAGATCAAGAACATGGTGCCCTTCGCTCCCTTCGATTTCTACATCAAGCGCAAGCTGTACATCCACAATATGGGTCACGCCACCTGCGCTTACCTGGGCGATCTGCTGGGTCTGGAGTACATCTACCAGTCCATCGATGTGGCGGATGTCCGCATCATGGTGCAGAACGCCATGCTGGAAAGCGCCATGGCTCTGTCCGGTAAGTACGGTGTGGATCTGGCCGGTATCCAGATGCACATCACCGACCTGCTGTACCGCTTCACCAACGCCGCTCTGAAAGATACCTGCCAGCGTGTTGGCGGCGATCCTGCCCGGAAGCTCAGCCCCGATGACCGTCTCATCGGTTCCTCCACTCTGGCTCTGGCACAGGGTGTCACCCCTGCCTACATCACTGTGGGTGCTGCAGCCGGTCTGAAGCGCTATATCGATGAGACCGAAGGTCTGGAGCAGGGCGTGGAGACTGCCAAGAAGGTTCTGGCAGAGGTCTCCAAGCTGGACGCCGACGGTCAGCTGGCACAGATGATCCTGGGCTACTATCAGATGATCCTGGATGGCAAGTCCCTCGCCGACCTGCGCCGTGCTGCCGACAATGCCAAGCACGCCAATCTGGTAGGCGTTATCTGATCTCTGCTATTAAAAAATCCCCCTTTTAGGGGGATTTTTAGGCTTTTTTTCGTTGACTTTTCAAGGTTTCTGACCTATAATCGTCCTATCATCGTGCGAGAGCACGGCAAGGAAGAAAAGAGAGGTTCACTACACATGTACACTGACAAGACTTTAGTTTGCAAAGACTGCGGCCAGGAGTTCGTTTTCTCCGCCGGTGAGCAGGAATTCTACGCAGAGCGTGGCTTCGAGAATGAGCCCCAGCGCTGCAAGCCCTGCCGTATGGCTCGTAAGGGTCAGACCGCCCGCCCCGAGCGTGTGATGTATGATGCAGTTTGCTCCGAGTGCGGCGCAGAGTGCAAGGTCCCCTTCCAGCCCAGCGGTGACCGCCCCATCTACTGCAGCGACTGCTTTGCAAACAGAGCCCGCTGATAAGCAAAGAAAAAACCACCGAACAGAACTGTTCGGTGGTTTTTTCTTTGCTTACAAGCCTGCTGCCTTCAAAACGGTCTTGTAGAGGTTCAGTTCGTAGTCATAAGACCAGGGGTTTTTCGCTTCGCCCCGGACCATGGCGGCGAAGGCTGCTGTCATGCCATTATACCGGTCGTACTGTTCGCTTTCCCGGTTTTCACCTGCATAAAGCCAGGCCGGTGCCTGCAGATCCAGACATTCCGTCACGCCGGTGCAGTGGGCAAAGCCGTCAATGAAAACCTCCAAAGGACGCAGTTCCACCGTGCCCTTGGTACCGGTGACCACCAGCTGTCTTCTGGCAAAGCCGCCCACTTCCACAGAGCAGGACTTGGCAAAGGCCGTGGCATTGTCATATTCCAGAACGGCAAAACCGTTGTCGGTAGACAGGATTCCATCCTTGCCGGTGGGTTTATTAAAAGGCACAACATTCTTGGGAACGCCCAAAATCTGCACGATCAGATCCACCATGTGACAGCCCAGGAAAAACATAATGCCGCCGTCCAGATTCTTGAGGAAGGTTCTTGCCTCCGGGCCGTGGTTGGAGTTCATCTGGGCTTCCACAAAGACGATCTCACCCAGTTCGCCGCTTTGCACCCGCTCCAGAAGACGAATGACCTCGGGATTATAGCGGTACATATAGCCCGTATGGAACACCAGTTCTTTTGCCTTTACAGTTTCGATCAGCTTTTCAAAGGCAGGCAGGTCCTGTCCGCCGGGCTTTTCCATATGGATGGCTTTACCTGCCTCCGCTGTCATTTGGGCATACTTGGTCAGATAGATTTCTTCCGTCTCGATGGTCACAGCCTCGATTTCGGGATCTGCCAGAATTTCCTCTACGGTCATTTCCCGATAGCCCTCAAAACAGGGCATCAGATGGGGAAATTTTTCCCGTTCATGCTCCGGCAGGGCATAGCCCACGATCTCAAAAATATCGGGCTGCTTTTTCAGGCTGGCAAAAATATGGTTGCCATGACTGAAATTGCTGGTACCGATCTGCGCAATTCTAATTTTTCTCATTTCATCAGTCTCCAATCAAACTGCACCATAGGGAAGGTCTTTTCAAAGGCCAGACGCTCATAAATCTTCGGTGCTACTTCCGGGGAATGGGTCTCATCGATGAGGGCGGAGAGATTGATACGCCCCAGAGCCGTCAGTTTTTTCAGAGCTTCCATATCATCCCGCTGGGTCCACAGGCCGGGGCTGGATTCTGCCGCCGGTCTTGCCATGGTATGAGCGCCGTAAAGGACCACACCGGGGCCATGCACCTTGCGGTAATAATCGACAGTAAAATCGCTGCTGCGGGTGCAGCCCAGAAGAGCTACTCTGCCAAACCGGGCCATGCAGTCCAGAATGCCATTGAGACCGGCTCCGTTTCCGGTGACTTCAATGCCCACTTTGACACCGCCGCCTGTCAGTTTTTTTGCATATTCCGCAAAATCTTCAGCAAAGGGATCCAAAGCGAAATCCGCACCGCTTTTCAGTGCCTTTTCCCGTTTGGCAGGGTTCGGGTCCACGGCAATGATGGGAGCAGCACCGGCAGCCTTCAAAAGCTGCAAAGCAATCAGTCCCAGAACCCCCATGCCCATGACCAGCGCGCTCTCGCCCACTTCCAGACGGCACTTGCGAATGGCAGCGAGAGGAAATGTCGCAATATGGAACAGTGCTCCATCCTCAAAGGAAATTCCCTCCAGATGACAGACATTGGTAGCAGGAATCTGCACCAGCTGGCTATGACTGCTCCACCACAGAGCGACCCAGTCGCCGGGTTTGAAGTCTGTCACATTCTTGCCCACCCGCTCCACAATACCGGCAGAGCTGTAGCCGCCGTAACGGGGAAAGTGAGCTTCCTTTGTTTCCGGCGTATTGTAGGAGACGGACTTGCTGCCGGTCAGATTGGCACGCTCCGTACCGCTGCTGATGGTGGATACAGCAAGGCGCACCAGAATATTGTCATCCATCAGTGGCTCCAGCTCATAAGAGAGCAATTCCGCCCTGTTGGGCTTTGTGAATACGATCCGTTTGTAGGCCATAATCTCCACCCCTCCTTTTTTGCATTATAGCATGCAGGGAAAATAATTCAACTGAAAATACAGCAATTCTTTCCATTTTTACACTTGCAAGACACTACGGAAAGCGATATCATAAACCCAAACAAACAGGGAGGGATTTTCCATGTTTTCCGGAAAAATGAAAGCCGTCACTTTCAGCTATGATGACGGCGTGACACAAGACATTCGGCTCATTGAACTGCTGAACAAATACAATTTGAAATGTACCTTTAATCTCAATTCCGAATATTTGGGCAATCCCGGCTTTCTGGGCTGGGAAAACCGGCGAATCTCTCACTACAAAGTTCATCCCGAGCATGTGAAGGTTCTCTATGAAGGGCATGAAGTGGCCGTCCACACACTGACCCATCCCAACCTGACCCAGCAGACCGACGAGGAAGTTATCCGTCAGGTGGAGCAGGATCGGCTGAACCTGTCAGAGTTGGTCGGTTATGAGGTAGTTGGCATGGCCTACCCCTGCGGCGGCGTCAACAACGATGACCGGGTGGCAGAGATCATTAAAAACCACACCGGTATCAAATACAGCCGCACCATCACCTGCACCGAAAATTTTGACTTGCAGGACAATCTCTATCGGTTCAATCCCAGCGTGTACCATCTGAATTTTGACAAGATGATGGACCTGGGACAGAAGTTTGTGGAACTGAAAACGGATAAACCGCAGATCTTCTACATCTGGGGTCACTCCTACGAAATGGATTTTGACTCCGACAACTGGAACAAGCTGGAGGAGTTTTTCCAACTCATCAGCGGAAAAGACGATATTTTCTACGGAACAAACAAGGAGATTCTGCTCTGATATGCAAGATTCTATTATTTTCAAGGAAAGTCTGGAAAAATACGGTCTGAAGCTGCTGCGTTCCACCATCGAGGTCGGTTTGGAAAAGCCCTTCAAGATTCTGCACATGACAGACACCCATTTCCATTACGATGACGAGGGAAATGACCATTGGCGCAAACGGGATTTTAACCACGATCACGCAGGCTGCTGCGTGGAGTATTTCTGCAACGCCTGCCGTTATGCAAAAGAAAATGACCTGACGGTTCTGCACACCGGTGATCTCTGGGATTTTATGTCCGAGGGCAATTTTCGTGCAGCGAAAGAAGCGCTGGCTCAGATCGATTACATCTATGCCATGGGCAACCACGAGGTATATTACGATGTGGACGAAGATTACAATGTCAAAATCGCAGATACCAAGCAGGTAGCCTGCTATTTGCCCAATGACCTGAATTTCTATTCCAGAGTGGTCAATGGGGTCAATTTTGTGACACTGGACGATTCCCTTTATCGGATCACCGAGGAACAGTTGGAATTACTGAAGGCAGAAGCAGCAAAGGGTCTGCCCATTATTCTGGGTATCCATGTGCCTTTATATGTACCTTCTCTGGCAGACTACATGATGAAAATCTACAAAAGTGCCGGTGTGCTGGCTCCTCCGGCGGAGCTGCTGGCACAGTACTCCGATCACAACAGAAATCTGCAGACAGCCGATGCAGCCACCTTAGAGGCGGTAGCGTATATCTGCACAGAGCCCACCATTAAGGCCGTGATCGCCGGACACACCCATTGCAATCACGAAGGGGAAATCGCACCCGGCAAGCCCCAGTTCGTCACCCACGGAACCTATCACGGCTATGTGCGAGAGATCACGGTGATTTAATATGACATTTGAGATCAAAAACGATCAATTTCTGAAAGATGGAAAACCCATCAAGCTGATCTCCGGGGCTGTTCACTATTTCCGGAATATGCCTGACACCTGGTCAGATATTTTCGCCAAGATGAAATCCATGGGCTGCAACTGTGTGGAGACCTATTGTGCATGGAATCTCCATCACCGCCAAGGCAGGAGATACATTGACCGTTCTCTGTGAGAACATGGGCAAATACTGGGAGATCGGCCCACAGAAAACCCTCTATGTCCCTTCCTCTGTGCTGAAAAAGGGCAAGAACGAGATCATCGTCTTTGAATCCGATGGACTCAAAGGTGAGCCGACGATTGAATTTGTTGACACACCAATACTTGGATAAATGAAAACACGGCACCGGTTTCGGTACCGTGTTTTTTGATCAAAATAAGGTTGTGATCCAATAAATTAACCCGTAAATTACACTTGCTATTGTGCCATAAACTATTACGGGACCTGCAATGGTGAACATCTTCGCACCAACTCCGAGAATGAAGCCTTCTGCTTGTGTACAGTTAAGACTCATTCCTTTTGCATAGTGCATTCCATTTATGTTGCTTTACACTACCAAATGCGCTATAATCACCATATATTTTGTAGATAGAATGCGGAGGAATATTATGGACAAGGTGTTATTTTGGGATTTTGATGGCACACTTTCTTATCCAAACAAGTCATTTTCCACAGCTTTATATTGGGTTCTTTGTAAAAATGGCTATTCAATCGACGAAAATGCCGCAACAAAGTTTTTAACGAATGTGTATTCATGGAAAACACCGGAAATTACCTATCCCAATCGAACAAGCGAACTTTGGTGGGCAATGCTGTTTGAAAAAATACGCGACTTTTTGCTTGCGCACCGGGTTTCACCGTTAGATACGACTATAATCTGCGAAGATTTCAGGAGAAAACTTATCGATATATCCAACTATACATTATATGACGATACTGTCCAAACTTTGGACAGCTGTATCAAAAAAGGATATAAAAACTACCTCATCACAAACAATTACCCAGAAATATTGGACAATCTAAAAAAGTTGAATATCGACCACTTCTTTTCCGGTCATATTGTTTCTTCCCATATCGGATATGAAAAACCCAGAAAAGAGTTTTTTGATTATGCGAAGAAAATTTCAGGAAGTCCAAGCATCGGATATGTAATCGGCGATAATCCAATCGCTGATATACAAGGGGGAAAAGATGCTGGTTTTGCTACCATCGCTGTCCACGAATGCAAACAAAGCAACGCTGATTACTATTTTGAAAACTTGAAGCAGATTCTCTCGGTACTAATCTAACATTCAACGGCTTGACCGGTTTGGTCAAGCCGTTTGCGTTAGAACAAAGTTATTATCCAATAAATGATCCCATACACCACACTTGCAACCGTGCCATAGACGATGACCGGGCCGGCGATGGTGAACATTTTTGCGCCGACACCTAAGATGAAACCTTCGGATTTGAACTCCATGGCAGGGGAAACGACTGCATTGGCAAAGCCTGTGATGGGAACTAAGGTGCCTGCACCTGCATATTTGGCAATGTTATCGTAAAGGCTCAATCCTGTCAGAACCGCACTGATAAAGATCATGGCAATGCAGGTGGCGGAAGCCGCATTCTTTTCATTCAGACCTACCGCTGTAAAGCCGTTGAGCACCATCTGGCCCACAACGCAGATCAGACCGCCGATCAGAAATGCGAACAATACATCCTTCCAGATGGGGGAATTGGGGGACATTTCTTTGACTAAGGCGTCATACTCCTGTTTAGACATTTTCATATATACAGCCTCCTGTTTTTTTGTAGTATGCGTAAGAAAAAGAATAATAAACAAAAAAGAGGTGCCTGCAGACACCTCTCAGTCACGGCTTCGCCGTGCCAGCTCCCTTCAAGGGGAGCCTATATGAAAACCCCGAGGCCGAAGCCCCGTGGCATTTTTCATTTCATTGAGATTATGAACTTTACCTTACGGTATTAGTCATAAACCAGCAGAGCGATCATCTCGTCGTCGATGTTCTCAGCGTTGTACCACTGAGCACCGGTGTCGACATCGGCAACCTCTTCACCGTTAGCAGCAGCAACGGCCAGAGCGACAGCC
>JAZNNW010000018.1:0-6710 GCA_045580485.1 Candidatus Avilachnospira sp.
AACGGCATAGTCCACATAGGAGCTGTACCAGTTACCAGAGCCGTTCTCCAGCGTGACATCGCCAGTGTAGTTCATTTCGTGGTAAGCAGATGCCAGCTTCACAGCCTGAGCCACGGTCAGAGTCTCGTTGGGACGGAACTCCGTAGCAGTGACGCCGTTGATGAGCTTGTTGCTCCAGGCTTCCTTAACACTTTCGAAGTACCAATCGGACTCCTTGATATCGGAGAAGCCGAAGCTGGGTGCGCCGGCTGCACCGCCAAGGACGGGCAGGAAGGGCTGGACAAACTCAGGCACATTGCCCTCGGGGTTGCTCATGGAAGGAGTTGTCGTACGGATATGCCGTTCGCCGCAGCCCAGGCTGCAGTAAGCGATCTCCGTGACACCGTCTTCCTGGAGGACATAGTTCTTGAACTCATGCTCCAGCTTGCTGTCGGGAACCTGCTGCGTTGCAGAAGTTCCGCAAACGGTACAAGTGCCGTGTTCCCACTTATTGGTCTTGCAGGTGGGATCCTGATAAGTCAGAGGCTTCTCAAAGGTGTGGAGCAGCTTGGGGGTACCGACCACGGCACCCTTCAGGCCGCAGATGGCGCAATCGCCGGTAGCTTCACCCATTTCTGTACAGGTGGCTTCCTTGGTGACCGTCCATGTCTCATCCACCTGGCAGGAGGTGGCGACAATGATCTGGTCGATGTAGTAGATGGGCTTCTCTTCGCCTGCGCAGGAGGGGTCGCCATCCACTCTCATGTACATGTAGATATCCAGAGGCACACCTCTGTAATCGGTGATGAGGTCATCATCGAACATCCAGCACTGGAGGACCCAGTCGGAGAACATGTACATGTAGCGGTAGTTATCTTCCACGATGGGCACGACACCCTTCAAGGAGTACAGATGGTACTTGCCATCGCCTGCGTTGGCAGCGATTTCGGTGCCCTTGAAGGTACCGACGCCTTCAGCAGGTCTGCCCAACTGGTGCATGGCCATGACGATGCCGCCGGAGGTATTCAGTCCATACTGGCTGTCAGCAGACTTGGTGGTATCATACTCACGGACTGCCACAGGACGGTTCAGATCATGATCCCAACGGTAGCCGTAGAGTTCTTCGCCGGAGAGGATGAACTCATCACAGCTGTAGGACACGATAACATGGTTCTTGACGGAGTCGGGCAGCTCTGCGGGGAGCTTTTCCTTCAGCGTCAATCTGGGATCGTAACGGAAGTCTTCCGTGCCGCAGCCGTAGATACATTCTGCACGGTATTCATACTGAGTACCCTTGACACGGTAGTACCAACCAAATTCATGACCGCCGGCAGGACCTTCCTTGGTCTTCTGCTTGCCGCAGACGGGGCAGGTGGCGGTGAGGGTCACGGAGCCGTCCTTACAGGAGGCATCGGCAGGTGCCTTGTACTCCATCTCGTAGTTATCGCAGGAGTCCACCATGACGATGCGATCCAGATAGAACACCAGGCCGGGCTTGGAAGAACGGTCGTTATCCAGATCGCCCTCGATCTTCAGGGAAACATAGAAGTCCACAGTCTTGCCCTTCAGCTTGGCAGCATCAGCGGCCAGCTCGGTACACTGAATTTCGTAATTGAAGATGTGCATATAGCGGAAGTCTACATCGGGAATGGTCACATCTTCAAACTTGTAGACCTGATAGCCCTTACCTTCCGTACCGTTCAGCATATCGTAGGTCAGCGTGCCAATGGTGAAATCATACATGGTGCTACTGCCGCTGTAGAGCTTAACGGGGAAGGTTTCATGGGACTTCATGATGAGGTTACTGGGGTTGAAGGCGGAATACTTCCATGCATCGCCCACTGCTGCATAGCCAACCAGAGAATCGGCATCGGCCTGCTTGTAGAAGGGAGGCGGATCCATTCTGAAGCTGTCCACCGTGTAGTCGTAGACATGATCCAAACCAACATTGTTGGCAGCCAGATCGTCCTTGATAGTCTGAGGCAGATCACCTTCGGACACGATAACCTTGAACTCATCGCAGCCGGGGTTCTCACAACGGGAGATCTGGTTACCGGTGGCAGTATCATACTCGTAATCGCTGTACTTGTGATCCAGCTTGGTTTCTTCCATCTCCATATCGGCGATCTTGCTGCAAAGGCCGCACTGACCACGCCAGATCTCGCCCTGGTAGCAGGTAGCATCGGAGATCTTTTCCAGATCCTTCTTCTCCACATGGTTGGAGCAAGTATCCACCACGATGATGCGGTCGACCCAGTACTTGGGCAGGTTCTTACTGTCAGCGCAGGTGACATCGCCCTCCACCTTCATGGAGATGTACACATCCAGAGGCAGGTCCGTCAAAGTAGCCTTGATATCCTGGAAGGTAGTCTGGATATAGTAATCGAAACCATAGATATAGCGGACATGGTTGGGCAGCAGAATACCGGAGATCTTATACAGATGATACTGGCCATCGCCGCTGTTGGCGTTCAGTTCCTTACCGGAGATACCGGTCATGGGAGTGGGGGTGCTTTCCCACATGACCTGCTTCAGGGTAAACTCCTTGCTGCCGGAGAAGGCGAAGTAGTTGTTTCTGGTAGAAGCAGAGGTGTGGTTGGTGTTGTAGTAGAGTGCCTTGCCCACAGCGGAAGTGTTGTCTGCAACTTCCTGACGGAAGGGTACAAAGTCACTCTTCAGATAGTAGAAGTCATCAATGCTGTAGTCATGGACATGGGTCAGAGAGCTGTCAGCCTGCTCGATGGCATCCAAAACTTCCTGAGGCAGTTCTGCCAGAACACTCTTCTTGATAGTCTTGCCGCAATAGTCGCAGACGCCCACATAGGCCTTCTGAGCTGCATCATAGGTCATGTTTGCAGAGTAGTGCTCGGCACAGTTCTCCGCAATGATCATGCGGTCAACATAGTACTTGGGCATGTTGTTGGGATCATCGTACTTCAGTTCGCCTTCCACCTTGAAGGAGAAGTACAGGTCCACCTTCTTGCCTTCCAGATGTCTGAGGCTGTCGGTCTTCAGCTGGAGGGTCCAGTCCCAGATGATCAGTCTGGGATCGTCACCGGCAAAGAGGTCCACATCTTCCATTTTATAGACATGGTATTCACCGTCGGTGATGATATCCTTGGCAGTGGTGGGATAGGGCGCATTGTTCCGGGAGAAACGGATGCCCTGAGTATCGGTGATGTAGAAGTAAGACTGTGCGTTGACCTTGGCGATATCCCAGTAGGCGGCTTCGCCCAGATCGGAATCGGCATCTTCAATGATCTCTGCACTGCCGGGCTTGGATTCCAGGGTGAAGTCATGGACACCGTAGTCATAGACACGGTCCAGCTCAGTGCCTTCTGCCATGAGGGAAGCCATCACATCATCGGGCAGCTTGCCCTTGAGATTGGTGTATTCCACTTCACCGCAGACGGCGCAGTTGGCAGTATAGGTGTTGGTTGCGGCATCATAGACATAGTCACCGGTGAGGGTGTGGTTCAGCTTGGTGCCGGCAACTTCCTTCCGTGCTTCCTTGCCGCAGATGGGGCAGGTGCCGATGAGAATCTCGCCCTTGGCACAGGTGGCAGGGATGGAAGAAGTGTAGTTGATATCGTGACCGGTGCAGTCTTCCACAAAGATAACACGGTCAATGTAGATCTTGGCGTAGTTGTTGGGGTCTTCGCCGGTAGGATCGCCCTCGACCTTCATGTTCAGATAGACATCCACGGGATCGTTGGTCAGATGCTCCAGTTCGTCCAGTTCGAAGCGCATGGTGGAACCGAAAACAGAGAACAAGCTGGAACCTTCCTTACGAACGATCCGATCCTCCATACGGTAGAGGTGCCATTCGCCATCAGCGATGATGGGCTTGTTCAGGAACATCTTTTCCAGACCGGGCAGAGTCTTGGTTTCGGAGAAGGTATAATAGTGCTTCTGATGGGCAGTCAGCTCACCATCTTCATTATTGCTGGCCAGTGTGCGGATATCCCACACAACGGCGCTGCCACCTTCATAGGAGGCTTTACCGAAATAGGAGCCAACATAATTATAACCGAAGTGGTAGGAAGCATCCCAGAAGGTACTGTCGGTGTAGTCATAGATATGGCGTGCATCGATACCGGGGTGATCCTCGAAGATCTGCTCAGGCAGAGCAGGACGGTCCAGATACTCACCGGTATTGGGATCCTGCATGCCCACATACTGGGCATAGGTGGTCAGAACGGTGGAACCGCCCAGATTGCCGCGCTTAACGGGATTCTGGTCGCCGGTATAGTCATTTTCCAGTTCCATATCCATGACCCACTGCATGGATGCCACCATACGCTCGCCGGTCTCTCGCTTACTGATGTCAAACAGATCGCCGGTTTCAGCCATTTCGTTGACATAGCGGGTATAGTTGGCCAGAATCTGACGATCCAGACCGGTTCTGGCAAAGTTGATACGGTTGATGAAGAGTTCCTTCTCTTCCGCAGTCAGATCCTTGTTGGCCTCGGTCTCGGCGATAGCCTTCTCGAAGAGATTATGACCCTTCTTGACATTCTGAACGCTGAGCCAGGGGTTGTCGATAAAATCGCCGGAATAACGGATCTGGGTGGTCTCATTGAAAGGCTCTACCAGCTTGTCAATGAGCAGCAGCCATTCCATGATCTCTTCTGCAGCATCGGCGCCGTAGTAGAGGTTGGCAAAGGTCTCAGCCAGCTCAAACTGATCCTGATAGGGATCTTCCATGAGCTTGGTCAGCAGCCAGTGCTTCATATCCCAGAAGTCAGATTCGTTGATCTCCTGCAGTTCCAGGAACACGCCGTAGCCGTTGTTTTCATAGAGATAACGCCAGTCGTATTCGTAGTTGAACATATTGGGCATAACGCCGTTTTCAGAATAGTTAACGGCATAGTCCCAGTAGATCAGCTGACCGGGCTTCAGATACTCGCCCCAGACTTCCAGACGCTTCTTGGGGTTTTTGTTGATGGGGTCGGTCATGTTGGCAGGGATGGAGCGGTCGTTGGAAGCCAGACGGATGACCATGTTGTCTCTGGGCTTGGTGCCGTCCAGAGGCAGTTCAAAATAGGCAGAATAAGCCAGAGTCTCCACCTTGATCTCAGGATAGACTTCATAGACCGCATCGGCGATCTGATTGATGAACTTCAGCAGATGGCCAGAGGGGCCGCTGACTGCCATGGACTCGGTACAGGCATCACATTCGCAGTGTCCGCCGGTGTCGTTGGGGGAGATATCGATGTACTTGGGACGGTCGATACCAGCCTTGTCTGCATCCTCATAGGACAGCTCGATCGCCTTCAGAACACGGATGATGAACTCATCCAGCAGTTCCTCGTTGGACATACACATCTGACCGAAGGAGATTCGGGACTCTCTGGCATCGGACCAGGCATACCAATCGGGATGCTCATTGAAGTAGGAAATGCCCTCGGGGTTCAGGGTATCGGTCCAACGGGCAGCGGATGCGCTGGTTGGGGCCCGATAGAAGGGCGGGAAGTAACGGTCGAAGGTATGGACATGGTAGGGGCGGCCAAAGTTGTTTTCACCGCCGTAAGCCTGAGGTGCATTGGAGGTCCAGCCGTTGAGACGGTTGCGGACATAATACAGGGTGCTCAGGGACTCGTTGGAGTAGATGGACCGTTCGCCAAACACGGGCTCGCCGCTGAGGTCGAAATCATAGGGAACCACAGCGCTGTCCAGTTCGGGGACATACTCTTCCCACATGTTCCACCAGTGAACACCGAACACATCCTCCAGTAGATGATACACGCCGTACAGAGTACCACGCTGGACACCGCCGGTGATGACCAGATTGTTGCCGATGACCTTGATGGCCCAGCCTTCATTCTGGTTGTTCTTGTTGGTGTAGGTCACATTGTTTTCCTCGGCGAACTTGGTTGCGCCGATGTAGATGGCATTTTCCACCGGAACACTCTCCGTGATAATGGAGGAGTTGGTGCCAGTCATCTCTCTCAGATAGTGCTGCAGTTCCTTTGCAGCAGTTTTTTCCACATCCGTGGCATTGGCAGGCAGGACCATGGGCATATCTTCCAATGCCAGACCTGCAGCCTTGGGTGTGGGCTCTTTTGCGCTGACCAGCGTGATACCGACGACCGCAACAACGATCAGCAGCAAACTCAGCCAGCGTACAAGATGTTTCTTCATTGCTTTACACCTTCCTTAATTATTCTGCATGGGTTTCCATGCAGTCGTTTACTTGTTCAGATACCGCAGAAATCGTCACTTCTGGGCAGACGATTCCCCTGATTATATCTATTACCTTTGAATTATAACAAAGGCATCCTTAAATTACCATTGCCTATTTTTGAAAATACGGAATTTTATAAGAAATTTTGCATTATTATTATACCACAACAAACTATCCTGTTTCTTTATATTTTTGTGTTTTCCTTCAATCTTTCTCTATATTCTTGTGATTATCGGAAATTATCTTCGATTTTTTGCAACGCTGTTTCTCATTTTCTTTGTTTTCTTGTGTTTTGGGACAAAAAGAAAACCATCTGCTACGCAGATGGTTTTTGACTGAGATTACTCTATAAATTACTGATTTTACGCATTATTTGTTATTCTTTGCCGTGTTGATAGATGCAATCAGGATCTTCTTCACTTCCACACAATGTTCCAAAACGATTCTGTTATCGGTATACCCACCTTCCAACAAAAGTTCCAACCAATATTCACTTTCGGCACATTCCTTCAACGCAATATGTAGTCTTGCAATAAAGTCAGCC
>JAZNNW010000019.1:0-31128 GCA_045580485.1 Candidatus Avilachnospira sp.
AGAACGACATGGCTACGATCCGCCTTCACTCTGCCGGAGGGTATGGAATTTGAATATGCCGTAGGCGATTGGGTCTATGTTCCCGGTCTGAAGGCTGCCATCGCCGCCGGCAAGGAAGAATTTGACGCCAAGGTCGTCACCAAGGATGGAGTCAAGGAACTGAAGCTCCTGTGCAGGGGTCTGACGGAAAATGACCGCCTCATCCTACAGGAAGGCTGTCTCATGAACTACTATGCCGCCGGCTACGGCAAATAAGGGGAAGATACCATGGAAAAAATTAAAATGACAACCCCTCTGGTGGAGATGGACGGCGATGAGATGACCCGAATCCTCTGGGCCCTCATCAAGGAAAAGCTCATTCTCCCCTTTGTGGATCTGAAAACGGAATATTACGATCTGGGTCTTTTGCATAGAAATGAGACTCAGGATCAGGTGACGGTGGATGCTGCTCTCGCCACCAAGAAGTATGGCGTGGCAGTCAAGTGCGCCACCATTACCCCCAATAAGCAGCGCATGGAGGAATATCCCCAGCTGACCCAGATGTGGAAAAGCCCCAACGGCACCATCCGTTCCATTCTGGACGGTACGGTCTTCCGTGCCCCCATTATCATCGATGCCATCAAGCCGGTGGTGAAGAACTGGGAACAGCCCATCACCATCGCCCGTCATGCCTACGGCGATGTCTATAAGTCCGTGGATATGTACACGGAGCAGCCCGGCACCTGCACCATGACCTTCGTAGGCGAAAACGGCGAGCAGCAGGAAGTGGTTGTGCAGAAGGTGGATGGACCTGCCGTCTGGCAGGGTGCCCATAATAAGGACAGCTCCATCCGTTCCTTTGCAAGAGCCTGCTTCCAGTATGCCGTGGATACCAGGCAGGATCTGTGGTTCTCCACCAAGGATACCATTGCCAAGGTCTACGACGGTCGCTTCAAGACGATTTTTGAGGAAGAATTTGAAGCCTACAAGGCCAAATTTGAGGAACTGGGCATCACCTATTTCTATACCCTCATCGATGATGCCGTGGCAAGAGTCATCCGCTCCAGGGGCGGCTTTATCTGGGCCTGCAAGAACTATGACGGCGATGTCATGAGCGATATGGTCTCCACTGCCTTCGGCTCTTTGGCTATGATGACCTCCGTGCTGGTGGCTCCCGATGGCACCACGGAGTATGAGGCCGCCCACGGCACCGTCACCCGCCACTATTATAAGTGGCAGGCTGGCGAAAAGACTTCCACCAACCCCATGGCGACGATTTTTGCATGGAGCGGCGCTCTGCGCAAGCGTGCCCAGCTGGACGGTCTTGCCGATCTGGAGGCCTTTGCCGACCGACTGGAAGCTGCCTGCTTCCGGACCCTGAACGACGGCATCATGACCAAGGATCTGGTGGGTCTGACAGAGCCGGGCTTTGAAGCCAGAGCTGTGGACAGCTGGACCTTCTTAGACGAAATTGCCAAGCGGATGTGAAACCGTAATGATTGAAATTTCTGATTTGTCCCTGCCTGAACTGGCAGTCTATGCCAATCTGACAGAGCATCAGCTCCGCAGCTGGGAGGGCGTGTTTATTGCCGAAAGCCCCAAGGTCATCAAACGGGCCTTGGCGGCAGGCTGCAAGCCCGTTTCTTTCCTCATGGAGCGGCGGCATCTCAACGGACAGGGCGCAGAATTGACGGCGCTCTGCCCGGATGTGCCTGTGTATACGGCAGACCGGGCGGTTTTGGCTTCCCTCACCGGCTATGAACTGACCCGGGGGATTTTGTGCGCCATGGAGCGCCCCCAACTGCCCTCTTTGGAGGAGGTCTGCGCTTCTGCAAGGCGAGTGGCAGTGCTGGAAGGCATTGTGGATGTCACCAATGTGGGTGCTATTTTCCGCTCTGCCGCTGCTATGCACATGGATGCGGTGCTGCTGTCGCCCACCTGCTGTGACCCTCTGTGCCGCAGAGCCGCCAGAGTGAGCATGGGCACCGTGTTCCAAATTCCATGGACACGAATTGGAGAGGACTGGCCTCATCCCGGTATGGACAGATTGCAGGCTCTGGGCTTCAAGACGGCTGCTTTGGCGTTGACGGATGAGTCTGTGTCCATCGAGGATGAGAGACTGAAAGCAGAAGAGAAACTGGCTTTGCTGTTGGGTACGGAAGGCGACGGCCTGTCAGAGACCACCATTGCCGCCTGCGATTATACGGTGAAGATCCCCATGTCCCACGGGGTGGATTCTCTCAATGTGGCAGCCGCCGGTGCGGTGGCCTTCTGGGAGCTGCGCCTGCGGACTTGATTTTCCAAGGGCAAACTGCTATAATTTCCCCATCTGGAGATGTATCGAAGTGGTCATAACGAGGCTGACTCGAAATCAGTTGGCGGGTCAAACCGCCCGGGGGTTCGAATCCCTCCATCTCCGCCAAAAAGTCCAGTAAACAAGCGGGTTTACTGGACTTTCATTTGTCCTAAAGACTGAGCGACAGTCCATCGCTATACTGAACTGCACCCCATTTGTTAGACAGTATGATATACTATTTTGTGGCTTGTATTTTTGCTGTTTTTCAGCAGATCTGTCACCTAATCCCCATACTTGATTTTTCTTGTGTTGAGAGGTATAATCTTAAGTGGGATATTATCGCTTTTTGTATTTTTACGACAAAATACAAAATATACTGTTATAAAATGTTATCCCAATGCAAAAATTAGGATTATAGGATCAATTTGCTGCCGAGAAAGCGTTTCGCTTCTGCGTTCCATAGAAACGGTTATCGCAATTAATTGTAGTTTATTGGAGGAATTCAGCATGTCAACTGCAATTTCCAACAAAAAGATTTGGCTTGCCACGCCGACCATGCACGGCGACGAAATGAAATACATACAGCAGGCGTATGAGACAAACTGGATGAGTACCGTGGGCGAGAACATCAATGAAGTAGAGCGCATTGCCGCTGAAAAAGCAGAGATGAAATATGCAGTTGCCTTGTCCAGCTGTACCGCTGCCCTTCATCTTTGTGTGAAGTCTGCCGGTGAACGGCTCTATGGCAGACCTGCAGTCAGCCATGGCGCACTGGAAGGCAAGCGTGTATTCTGCTCTGATATGACCTTTGATGCAACGCTGAACCCTGTTGTCTATGAGGGCGGTATTCCTGTATTTATTGATACCGAAGCAGAATCCTGGAACATGGATCCTGTGGCTTTGGAAAAAGCCTTTGAACTGTATCCCGATGTGAAACTGGTCGTTTCTGCGGAACTGTATGGCTTCCCCGGACGAATGGATCTGATCAGGGACATTTGCCGGAAGCACGGTGCCCTTTTGATCGAGGATGCCGCAGAGGCTATGGGTGCTACCATTCGCGGAAAACAGTGTGGCTCTTTTGGCGATTACTCTGCCATCAGCTATAACGGCAATAAGATCATTACCGGCTCCTCCGGCGGCTGTCTGTTGACCAACGATATTGAAGTTGCCAACAAGGCCCGTAAATGGTCCACACAGGCAAGAGAAAATGCACCTTGGTACCAGCACGAAGAGGTAGGCTACAACTACCGCATGAGCAATGTGATAGCCGGTGTTGTCCGCGGGCAGTATCCCTATTTGGAGGAACATATTGCACAGAAAAAAGCGCTCTATGAAAGATATCGGGAGGGCTTTAAGGATCTCCCTGTGCAGATGAATCCCATTGTCAAAGACACAGAGCCGAATTATTGGCTTTCTGCCATGATTATTGACAAAGAAGTTATGTGCAGACAGGTCAGAGACGATTCCAATGCGCTCTATGTTGCAGAGAAGGGAAAGACCTGCCCCACGGAGATACTGGAAAAGCTTGCGGCGCATAATGCCGAAGGCAGACCTATCTGGAAGCCCATGCACATGCAGCCTATGTATCGGATGCATGAGTTTATCACTCGCAGCGGTTCCGGCCGTGCAAAGACCAATGCCTATATTGCCGGTGGCGTGGCTGATGTTGGTGCAGATATCTTTGAGCGGGGACTTTGTCTGCCCAGCGACAATAAGATGACAGCCGAAGAACAGGCAAAGATCATCGAGATCGTCAGAAGCTGCTTCGATTAATTTTGACTGGAGAAATACATATCATGTATGCAAAGTTCTTTAAGAGATTTTTTGACTTGCTGTTATCAGCTATGGCCTTATTGGCGTTGTCTCCTGTTCTGTTGCTGCTGACGATTATTGGAGCATTCACCATGAAGGGAAATCCGTTCTTTACACAGCTCAGGCCCGGCAAAAACGAAAAGATTTTTAAGTTGTTCAAATTCAGAACGATGACCTGTGAAAAAGACGCATCAGGCAACCTGCTTCCCGACGATGTAAGATTGACGAAATACGGTAAGTTCCTGCGAGCAACCTCTCTCGATGAACTTCCTGAGTTGATTAACATCTTAATAGGTGATATGTCCATCATTGGTCCCAGACCTCTGCTGGTGGAGTATTTGCCTTGGTATACGCAGGAGGAGCGCCGTCGTCACACTGTGCGTCCGGGGCTGACCGGATGGGCGCAGGTAAACGGTCGGAATTCTGTCAGTTGGGATGAGCGGTTCAAACTGGATGTGGAATATGTGGATAACATCAGCCTGCTGATGGACATTAAAATTTTCTTTTTAACGGTCAAAAAAGTTCTGACTGCCAGCGATATTGCGGAGGATACCCGTGTCGCAGAAGGGAATTTTGCACAAATTCGCCAGATGCAAACAGTGGATTGAGGATGAAGCCTATGAATATTCTGATTTTAAGCGCAGGTACTCGTAACAAGGTCGTACAGTATTTCAAAAGAACCGTAGGAAAGACCGGCAAGGTGGTCGCCACGGATATGAGCGAGTTGGCCCCCGCTGTATATGAGGCTGATAAATTCTATAAAGTTCCCCGTATGACAGAACCGGGTTATATTGATACAATTTTTGATATCTGCCGTAAAGAACAGATTCAGGCGGTACTGACACTGATTGACCCTGAGCTGTCTCTGCTGGCCGCGCACAAGGCAGACTTTGAGGCGTTGGGTGTTACTGTAGTGGGTTCCTCCTATGAGCTGTGCGAGCGGGCTTTGGATAAAATGCAAATGTACCAATGGCTGTCGGAGCACGGCTATGCCTGCGCCCGAAGCTATGTAAGCAAAGAGGCTTTCTTTGGCGATGTGGAGGCCGGGAAGATTACCTACCCCGTGTTCGTGAAGCCTGTCCGTGGCAGTGCCAGTATTGCTATTTCCAAAGTCTATGATAAAGAGACCGTGGATCTGCTTTTTGCCCACAGTGACGGGCTGATGATTCAGGAATTTCTGGATGGTCAGGAGATCGGTGCCGATGTATATATCGATATGATCTCCAATGAAGTGGTGTCCATTTTTACCAAGAAAAAAATCGTCATGCGGGCCGGCGAGACAGATAAGGCGGTGTCTTTCAAGGACGAAAAGCTTTTTGAGCTGATCCACCGTTTTGTGACGGAAAGCGGTTGGAGCGGTCAAATCGATATTGACATTTTCGATGTGGACGGCACCTACTATATCTCCGAGGTAAATCCCCGTTTTGGCGGTGGATATCCCCACGCTTATGAAGCCGGCTGTGACCATATGACATTGATTCAGAATAATATCCACGGTATTGTCAACACGCCTGCCATCGGTAATTACGAAGATGGCATATACATGATGAAATATAACGAAGTGATGATTAAAAAGGTGTAACAATTATGAGAAGAATCGTAATTATTGATCACTATAGTCAAACTCCGGGTGAGCCGGGAAACAACCGGTTTATTTATTTGGCACAATTACTGTGCGATTTGGGGTATTCAGTAGAGATCATCACTACGGATTTTGCTCACAAAACAAAAAAAACACGAGCCGTGGCACCGGAATTGTTCGAGGAACTGCCGTATAAATTCACCATGCTGCCGGAACCCGGTTATCCAAGAAATGTGTGTTTGAAACGGTTTTACAGCCATTATGTATTTGGAAGAAACTTGAAGAAGTATCTCCATAGTATGGAAGAGCCGGATCTTGTGTATATTGCGGTACCTTCGTTGGATGTTGGCAGTGCCGCTGCAGCATATTGCAAACACAAAAATATTCCGTTTGTGGTGGATATTCAGGACCTTTGGCCTGAAGCGTTCAAGCTGGTATTCAATATACCGGTGCTTAGCGATTTGATTTTTGCCCCCATGACAGTTTCTTCCAATCGGTTTTATAAGCAAGCGGATAGAATTGTGGCTGTCTCGGAGACTTATAAAAAGCGAGGCCTGCGGAACAACCGGAAAGACAGCTCCGGCTTGTGCGTCTATTTGGGTACCGATTTAAGTACATTTGATGAAAATGCCCGCAGAGACGCCGTCCAAAAACCGGAAGGCAAAGTCTGGATCGCTTATGTTGGAACCCTTGGGCACAGCTACAATATTGAAATCATCTTGGATGCTCTGAAATTACTGCCGGAGGCGGCTGCCCAAAACCTGGTGTTTAAGGTTATGGGTGACGGACCGCTAATGGGGCATTTCCAGCAATATGCCCAAAGCAGTCCTGTACGGGTTGATTTTATGGGACGGCTGGATTACCCAAAGATGACAGCATACTTACAGCAGGCAGATATCGCCGTCAACCCCATTGTTCGGGGTGCTGCCCAAAGTATCATCAACAAGCATGCGGACTACGCAGCTGCCGGTCTGCCGGTGGTGAGCACGCAGGAATGTCCGGAGTACAGGATGCTTCTGGAAGAATACAACTGCGGTATCAACTGCCCACCGGAGGATGCACAAGCAGTAGCCGATGCGTTGGCCCGTCTGCTGCAGGATCCCCAGCTGCGTGCTGAAATGGGACACAGCTCCCGGAGAATGGCAGAGGAACGGTTTGACCGCGCCTATACTTACCAAAAAATTGTGGATACAATCCAACAGCTTATGAGGTAACCTATGAAAAAATTGCTGATCATGGCATCTCTCTTCTGGCCGCAAAAAAACAGCGGTGGACCTCCAATCAGCATTATGAATCTGGTTAAGTCCATTGAAGGGCGTTTTGATACCTATATCATTTCGAAAAATCATGAACTGGGAGATGACCGCCCCCTGCCGGGAATCCAACCCGGTTGGAACACTTTTTCCTTTGGTAAGGTCTATTATGTTCCTCATGGTCAGCATAATTTTAAGAATATCACAAAGCTGATTGAGCAAGTCCAGCCTGATGTGATCTACCAGAACAGCTTTTTCAGCCATGATGACCTTCTCCCGGTTTTGATGTATAAACGACGCAATCCCGGTGTGAAGGTAATTGTGGCTCCCCGTGGAGAGTTTTATCCGGAACGATTGCAAAAGGGACATCAGAAGAAATCTGTATATATTCACTTGTTCCGTCTGTCCGGGCTCCTTAAAGATGTGTATTTTCAGGGCACCGGACATGATGAGTGTGCGCAGTGCAAAAAACTGCTGCATATCCCAAAGGATCACCTACTGAATATACAAAATCTGGCCGTTATAAACGCAACAGATCGGATTGCGCAGCAAAAACAGCCTGGACAACTTCAGTTGGTGTATATTGCACGAATCCACCCTACAAAGAACACATTGCAGGCGATCCAGTGGCTTGGCAATGTACATGGATCCGTATCGTTCGATATTTACGGCCCCATCGAAGGCGATGAATACTGGGCGCAGTGCACAGACGCCATCGCCGCTTTACCGGAAAATATCCGGGTCACTTACAAAGGCATGGTGGATCACAACCAGGTACCCGATGTGATTTCCGCTTATCATGGTTACTATATGCCAACAACAGGAGAGAACTTTGGACATTCGATTGTGGAAAGCCTGCTCGTAGGACGGCCTGTCATCATTAGTGACCAGACACCTTGGACCGATGCCCACGAAATAGGTGGATACATTTATCCCTTAAATCAGCCGGAGGCATTTCAAAAGGCTATTGACCGTTTGTGTGCCATGGGACAAGCAGAATTCGATGCTCTTTGTGCCGGTGCCAGAACCTATATTGAAAAAAAGTTAAACACAGAAGAAACAGTGGCCCAATACATTGCGGCCTTCGATGGAGATTAGTATGATCAAAAAGGCCTTCCGGCTGCTGTACAACAGCATCCGTTTTATCGGCAAATCCAATTACTGCAATCTGCTGGCTGTGGAGTCCAGCGTGCGAATCGAGCAGCAAAAGGGCGCTCTCCTTCAGATTGGAAAAGATTTTCGGGCTAGACGAAATGTGGAGATCAATGCCCGATCAGGAAAACTGACTATTGGCAGTAAAGTGTTTTTGAATACCGGCTGCATAATTACTGCCAGAGAAAAAATTACCATCGGAAACGGCACCATCTTTGGCCCCAATGTAATTGTTTATGACCATGATCACAAAATGGAGAATGGCCGTGTACTGGACAACCGGTTTGTGTGCGCCCCTGTCACCATCGGTAAAAATGTATGGATCGGTGCCGGTACCATCATTCTGAAAGGCAGCGAGATCGGTGATAACAGCGTGATCGCCGCCGGAAGCGTGGTTACAGGCCGTATCCCAGCCAACACCATCATGGTACAAAAGCGTGAAAAAACATTGCTAACAAAAGATTAACCCGGAAGAAGGGATCCTTTGAAACTTAAAATCCTCTTAAAAGTAATTGCTATGCAATTCTTTATGCGTTTTCCCAATCTGATCTCTGACGAAAGCCATGCAAAACTCCTATTCTGGATCATGTTTGGTTATGTACCAGATCTGGAGAAACCGAAAACTATGAACGAATATATCTGCGCCACCAAGATCAGCGACGAAAAACTACATTACTGGTGCTACACAGATAAATACGAAGTGCGAAACTATGTTGCAAAAACAGTGGGCGTGCAGTATCTAAATGATGTATTAGGGATTTATGACAGCTTCGAGGAAATTGACTTTGATAAACTACCGGATGCCTTTGCCATGAAAGCAACCCACGGCTCGTCCTACAATATGATTGTTTCCGATAAAGCTAAGTTGGATTTTTCTGCTGCGGAGAAGAAGTTTGGCAAATGGCTCAAGGAAAACTTTTACTTCAAAGATAGAGAAAAGAACTACAAAAGCATTAAGCCACGGATCATGTGTGATGCGTTTTTGCGTCCTACAGATGGGCAATTGGAAGAATATAAATTATTCTGCTTCAAGGGAAAAGTTGGTTTTATTCAACACAACAAGCAAATTGACGGAAGGCGCTGCGACAATATTTTCGATCCGCAATGGAATATCTTACCCGTAAAATACGGATACGATGGTTTTGAAGGAGACACCAAACCGGAAAACGGCGACGAATTGATATCCGTAGCCGAAAAACTGGCCGCACCTTTTGAGTTTGTTCGAGTTGATTTGTACAATGTCGATGGAAGAATCGTGTTCAGTGAACTGACTTTCCACTCCGGTGGGGGGTTGGTCCCCTTTGAACCAAAGGAATATGACAGACACTTCGGAAAACTGTTGGATCTATAAAGGGAACACATTATGAAAATTTTGCTCTTAGGTTCTCTTATTTCCCAAGAGGCCATGGAACATTTGAATAATAACAGCAAAGAAAAAGCTTCTGTTGCTCCGGTGAATTATGAAACAATGCTGGCAAAAGGCTTGGCAGAAAACGGTGCCAAAGTGGAGGCTTTGAGTGTACCTGCAGTTGCAGCATTTCCACGCAGTATATTCAAAACCATATCCACAAAACAAGAAAGCATTGAAAACGACATTCAGGTTCGCTGGATACCTTTTATCAATATCCAAGGATTGAAACAGTTTACAATCAAAAGAAATGCAAAAAAAATGCTGAAGCAGTGGCTGCAGGAGAACAAAAACATCAAAGATAAGGTTGTGTTGATGTACTCCATATATCCCCCTTATACAGAACCGGCAGTTAAACTTTGCAAAAAATACGGTTGTCATTTGAGCGCCGTGATCGCAGATCTTCCGGAGTATATGTACACATGGAAAAAGAACCGTGGTATCAAAGGCCTTTATGCAAATTTCCTCAGCAAAAAGATGTGCAGACTTCAAAATATCTGTGACAGCTATGTACTGTTCACAGAGAAAATGGCTGCACGAATGGGCATAGCGCAGAAGCCGTATATGGTGTCCGAAGGTTTCAGTGACACGAGCCTCTACGATGGCATTACCGACACAGAAAAATACAAAACAAAGAATATCATTTATGCAGGTAATCTCAGCAAACTCTACGGAATTCGCAATCTGGTAGATGGATTTATGCAACTGCAGGGGGACTTTGAACTGCATTTGTATGGTGCCGGAGGAGATGCTGAGTATATTCAGCAGTGCGCCAAAACTGACAACCGTATTAGATTTTTCGGCAGAGTGCCCAGAGATGAGATCTTGACAGCATTGACAAAATCCCACTTGATTGTCATCAACAAACCTACGGCAGATGATTACAGCAACTATTCCTTCTCCTCCAAGATTCTCGAGTGCATGGCCTCCGGCACCCCGGTTCTGACCACTCGCGTCGGCGGAATGCCCTCAGAATATTTCGATTATTTTTTGTTCATCGATGACGAAAGTCCCGCAGGTATCGCAAAAGCCATGCTGAACGGACTGTCTTTGTCTGATGAGGAACGAAAGCAGTTGGGAGCCTCTGCCAAAGAATTTGCTGCTCAGCAAAAGAACTACAAAGCTATGTCTCGTAAAATCATTGATTTTTTGAGTACCAAAATATCCTAATACCCAAGGAGGCCACGCTGTGAGAGTTTTGCAAATCAATAGTGTATGCGGCACTGGCAGTACCGGCAAGCTGGCCGCTCAAATCAGCGATTATCTGAACGAACAAGGCGTGGAAAACAGTATTGCTTTCGGCTTTGGCAGCTGTAAACGCCCCAACACCTTCAAGTTCGGAAACAGTTTGGATGCCCACATACACAGTTTTATCTCCAGAAAACTGTGTATGCAGGGCTATGGTTCCCTTTACACCACCGGAAAGCTGATCCGATATATAAAAAAATGGAAACCGAGTATTGTGCATTTGCATAATATTCATGGTCATTACTTGAACTTTCCAATGCTCTTCCGATACTTGGAGAAGGCAGAATGTCATGTGGTTTGGACATTCCACGACTGCTGGCCCATGACCGGAAAATGCGCCTACTTTACAGAGGCTCACTGTGAAAAATGGAAGACCCAGTGTGCGCAATGTCCGCAATTGACTACTTATCCGGACAGCACCCGGGATCGCAGCTATCAGAATTATCTGGACAAAAAGAAATATTTTCGTTTATCGCAAAAACTGCATATTGTAACTGTATCCCAGTGGCTCAAGGAAACTGCTGAAGCATCTTTTTTCTTCGGTCATGATATCCGCTGTATCTACAATGGAATCAACCATCAAGTCTTTCAACCCGTTCCCGGGGATGTTCGCAAGTCCCTTGGCATCGGCGAAAAGTTTATGATTCTGGGTGTGGCTAGTGTCTGGAACAGCAGAAAAGGTCTCAATAAGTTTCTTGATCTGGCCAAGAAACTGGATCCAGACAGCGTGATCGTGCTGGTGGGCGTTTCTGAACAACAAAAAGCAGCATTTCCCAACAATATCATTGGTATTACCAGAACAGAAAATCAGCAGCAGTTGGCTCAGATCTATTCTGCCGCAGATGTATTGGTAAACCTATCGTTGGAAGAAACCTTTGGCCTGGTAGTTGCAGAAGCACTGGCTTGCGGCACACCCGCCATTGTGGTAAACAGTACCGCATGTCCGGAGGTTGTAGATCAGGACACCGGCATTGTCATTGAAGCGGACTATGCACACTTAGAGACAGCTTTACAGAAGATTCGAAATGCAGGAAAAGCAGTATATTCGCAAAATTGCATTTCCAGATCAAGAACTATGTTTTCGAACAAAAAAATGCAGGAACAGTATTACAACCTGTATCGTGAATTGGAGAACAAACCGTGATATCACTCTATTTTAGATGGGAAGAACTGTATTTCAAGGTTATGTGGATCCTTACAGTCTGCCTGTACATTCTGATACCTATGGAAAGCAGCTTATTGAGTATTGTCTATTCGACAATCCATTTGATCACAGTATCGATGTTTTTTGCGATAATGTGGCTGCAGGGAATCAGCCGTTTTAACGCCCGCCGTTTGGTCGCTATGCTGGTAATCGTGGCAGCGCTTGCACTTTCTGCAACAATGACTGGTAAAAAGCTGTCTTTTGACCCCCACATTGCAGGCGCATTGGGTTTTTTGGAAATGCTCATGGCCATCTATATCATAGATACATTGGAGTACAAAAAAGAACTGGCTAAGTTTGTCTATTGGACAAATGTTGTTATCTCCTTGGTTTTTATTGCCCTGTATTTTTCGCCCTATGCATTCAGTCATGTCTTGTCGGGAAGTTTGAGTTTGGGTTATGCGAATCCAAATGCTGCTGCAATATACCTGCTGATGAACCTGGCAATTCTTATCGTTTACTTTGATAAAAACCAAAGGCGAAGAACAAAGGTGTTCCTGATCGCAACCGGCGCATTTATCATGTACCTTATTTACCGGACCAATTCCAGAATGTGCCTGTTGGCAGCACTTATTATTCTTGCCTATCGTTTCTTTGCTCCCAACTGGCGCATACCAAAGTGGTTGATCCTGGTTTTTCAGTTGTTCCCCTTGGTGTTCATGTTTTTTTATGTTGGATTGTATAAAAGCGGACAGCATGCCGGAACTAATTTCTGGGGCAAGGACTTTTTCTCCGGAAGAGAAGACATATATATCCCACTGACTACACAGCTGAAGAAGAGATGGACACTGGGATATTTCGGTGAATACTTTTTCGAGAATTCGCACAACGGTCCTCTCTCCATTCTGATGAGCACAGGCGCCATAGGCTATTCTGCATATCTGTGGTTTATAAATTATACCATTCGAACATATCACAAAAGGATCAGCACATATAGCCAGACAATCGCTCTTATGGTTCTGCTTGCAATTTTTGTCCACTCGAGTGGTGAGGCAGCCATGACCGTTAGCGGTGCAAACTACTCGATTTTATGCGCAACCGTTTTTTGGATGCTAAAGGGTGCGGATCATAACTTTGAAATTGAACATTCGTGTATCACACCTACCAAAAATGGATAGCACTGAACGCATGTAGGATTAGCAGCCCAGTTGGGTATAAACCCAAATTGGGCTGCTAATCCTGTATTTATCAGAACAAAAGCCCAGTTTCGAAAGAAACTGGGCTTTGTCTGGATATGCTTTTACTTCAGAGTAATGGCCTGGCGGACATTTTCGTTATACATTCTGCTGAGGATCGCAGCCACTTCGCTTCTCTTAATGGAGCTGGTGGGATTGAAAGTGCCCTTGCTATCGGAACCGGTGAGGATACCTGCACGGTAGAACTTGTAGATGGCATCGGCGTTTTCGTCGTCAGTCTTCACATCGGGAATGGCATTGTCAGCCACATGGTTGTAACCAACCAGGCTGCCTTCGTCCATGGCCTTGACGAAGATGGAGACGAATTCGCTTCTGTCGATGGCCTTGTTCATCTCGGCAGTGCTCTTGGAAGCATAACCCCTGTCGATGATGCCGTTTTCAACGGCATAGTCCACATAAGAGCTGTACCAGTTGCCGCTGCCGTTCTCCAGAGTGACATCGCCGGTGTAGTTCATTTCGTGGTAAGCAGATGCCAGCTTCACAGCCTGAGCCACAGTCAGGGTCTCGTTGGGACGGAACTCGGTGGCAGTGACGCCGTTGATGAGCTTGTTGCTCCATGCTTCCTTGACAGATTCAAAGTACCAGTCAGACTCCTTGATATCGGAGAAGCCGAAGCTGCTGCCGCCTGCTGCGCCGCCAAGGACGGACAGGAAGGGCTGCAGGGCATCGAGAACGGGAAGATCAGGGGTCTGGGGGTTGTTGATGGAAGGTGTTGCAGTTCGGGTATCGAACTTGCCGCAGCCCAGGCTGCAGTAGGCGATCTCCGTAACGCCGTCTTCCTGGAGGACATAGTTCTCAAAGACATGCTCCAGTTCAGAACCGGGCACATTCATGTACTCTGTGACACCGCAGACCACGCACTTGCCACGCATGACCTTTTCATCACGGCAGGTGGGTTCGGCATAGACCCAACCTTCTACCACCTGATGAGGCACCTTGGGAATGGTGACGGTGGAACCTTTGATGCCGCAGATGGCGCAGTCACCGACCATTTCGCCGGTAGCGGTACAGGTAGGCTCCTTGGTGACGACCCAAGTCTCATCAGTCTGGCAGGACTGGGCGGCATAGAAGGAGGCGATGTAATACTTGGGCTTGTTGGCACCACCGCAGGAGGGATCACCCTCAATCTTCATATAGAGGTAGAAGTCGATGAGCTGGTCGCGGTAGGCTTCCAGATCTTCGTCCAGCATACGGATCTGCATATCCCAGTCGGTGAACATGTACATATAGTTGTAAGCCGGCAGGGTAATGGCCTTGATGCCCTTCAAGGCATAGAGGTGATACTTGCCGTCATTGGCATTGGTCACAAAGGAACCGTCATTGCCGAAGCCGCCAAAGCTGAAGGCGGGATAAGCACCCTGGGGCCACCAGCAGACAGGCAGACCTTGGGCAATGTTGTTGGCTGCCTTACCGGTATCCGATGCTGCGTGGGCATAGTCTCTGCAAACCACAGGCCGATCCAGATCGAAGTCCCAGATGTAGCCCTCTTCCTTGGAGTAGGTGATATCTCTGGCATCGTAGGCGAAGAGGACATGCTTCTTGACATTTTCGGGCATCTCATCGGGAAGCAGATCTTCCAGTTCCAGTCTGGGATCGCCCTTGATATCCGTTGCGCCGCAGCCGTAGTCACATTCTGCCACATAGGTGTATTTGTCGTAGCGTTCACGGACATAGTTGGTGAACTTATGGGCGGCACCGGTGCCGGGCTTGGTGGTAAGAGAGCCGCAGATGGGGCAGACACCGATCAGATTGCTGTTGGTGGTGCAGGTGCCGGTGCCGTCATCGGTGTAGGTGATCTCGTAGTTCTCGCACTTGTCCACGATGATCCAGCGATCCACATAATACTTGGGATAGCTGGCGGAGGGACCTGCCAGACCCAGATCGCTGCCTTCGATCTTCATGTTGATGTAGATATCCACAGTCTTATCTCTGAGCTTCTTGACGGTGGCATCGGTTTCGGAAGTGCGGATGAAGGCATAGTTGAACAGATACAGGGTACCGGTGTTGTTGACCTTCAGGGTGACATCTTCCAGCTTATAGGTGTGGTAGCCCTGATCGGCATTGGCCTTCAGTTCGGCATAGGGGATCACACCGATATCGCCCTTGTTCAGAACACCCAGACTCATACCGCTTTCGGGCTTGACGGCGGCGAAAATGCGGTTGATGGAAATGGGCTTGGTCAGATCAAAGAGGGTGGCCTGACCGAAGACTGATTCGGGATCTTCCACGATGGAGACATCGCTGCCGTAGACACCGGATGCAAAGGTGTTATCGAAACCGTCAAAGTCGTAGACATGCTCCATGCCGATGTTGTTGGCTGCCAGATCGTCCAGAACTCTCTGAGGCAGATCCACATCCAACTTCACGGTCTTGGTGGCATCGCAGCCATTGTTGCGGCAGGTGGCTACCTTGGTCTTGCCGTCGGACTGGAGGACATAAGGACCAAAGTCGTGAGGCAAGCGGCTGTCGATATCCTCCTGCATGAGGGTTCTGCCGCAGGCAGTACAGTGGAAACTGTAAGTCGTGCCCTGATAGCAGGTGGACTTGGAGGCCAGTACCTTTTCACCCTCCATGTAGTTTTCGCACAGGTCTACCACGATCATGCGATCAATGTAGTAGACAGGCAGCTGGCTGTCGCCGCTCATGCCGGTGACATCGCCTTCCACCTTCATGGAGAGGTAGACATCCATGGTGTTGCCGGTGAGGCTGAGAGCCTTCAGATCGGCAAAGAAGTTTGTCATGGCACCGCCGAAGATGTAGGTGCTGGTCTGACCCTCGGGGATGGGCACACCGCGCATGCGGTAGAGGTGATATTTGCCGTCGCCGCTGTTGGCATTGAGATCATCAGCGGAGATGGAGCCCACCGTTTCATGCTTGCCGGAGACCACACTGGTCATAGGCATGGGCTTGTTGCCGTTGAAGATATACTCGTTGGCTCTCTGACCGGCGCTCATCTTGGCGCTGTGCAGCTGCAGAGATTCCTCCATGGCGGAGTCAGGATCATTGAACCGGGTAGCATAGGGGTTAGTTGTGGGGTTCAGATCCGCAACCGCATAGTCATAGACATGGAACAGGTTGCTGTCCATGGCTGCCAGTGTGTCCATGAATTCCTGAGGCAGTTCTCCTGCAACATCACGGGAGACCTTCTTGCCGCAGTTTTCGCAGATACCCTCGTAGGCCTTGGCAGCGGCGTTGTAGGTGTAGGTCTCGCAGAGGTGCTCATTGCACTTCTCTACCAGAAGGACACGGTCGATATAATAAGTGGGAGTGTTGGGTGCGCCGTGGACAAAGACCAGATCGCCTTCCACCTTGAAGGAGATGTAGATATCCACACGCTTGTTCACCAGATGGGCCAGATTGGCAAAGTCCACACGGAGGGACTCGTCAAAGCAGAACATCTTGGTCTTGGCACCGCCCAAATTGACAACCACATCTTCCAGCTTGTAGAGATGATAGTCACCGTCGACGATGATATCCTTTTTATAGAAGCGGTTGAAGTGGCTGGCACCGGCGCCCATCATCCATGGGCGGTTCTCGTCGATGACGAAGTAGCCGTAGCTGCTGCGTGCCATAACATCCCAGCGAAGGGTCTTGCCCAGCAGAGATTCGCTGTCGGTGACGATGGTCTGCGTAGAATCGGTGCCGGCTTGGACAGCGGTGGGCAGATCGAAATCATCTACACCGAAGTCGTGGACCTTGTTCAGATCCACACCCTGAGCGGCAAAGTCCTGCAGCAGATCCTCAGGCAGCTGACCAAGGAAGTCGTATTCCACATCACCGCAGGTATTACAGGTGGCATGATAGACCTTGTTTTCTTCATCCCAGGTGTAACCGCCGACGATGTCATGGGGCAGCTGGGTGCCTTCAAATTCCTTAGTGGCCTGCTGACCGCAGACGGGGCAGGTGCCGGTCTTGGTGGCATTGGAAGCGCAGGTAGCTGCAGTTTCGGAGGTGTATTTGATGTTGTGGGTGGTGCAGTCTTCCACGATGAAGACACGGTCGATCCAGAACTTACCATAGTTGTTGGGATCTGTACCGGTGGGGTCGCCTTCGATCTTCATGGAGTAGTAGACATCCACTTTTTCATCAATCAGATGGGTCAGGTCATCGACCTCAAAACGCATGGTATCGGCAAAGAAGGAAACCATGGTGCTGCCTTCCTTCAGGACCACCACATCCTCTGCCCGATACAGGTGCCATTCGCCGTCTACCACCAGAGGATCGCCCAGATAGTGCTTGAGGCCGGGACCGTTGAGAGCCTTGGTCTCGCTGACAACATAATAGTGGGTCAGCGCACCGTTATTCTTCATGATCTCATTCTGGTCCCACAGGAGGGCGGTGCCGCCGGGATAGGAAGCGGCATTTTTCTTCACCTGGAGGTCGCGGATGCCCTGCACCGTGGCGTTCCAGAAATTGGGATAGTTGTAATCATGGATATGGGCACGGTCAATGCCGGGGTGATCGTCATAGATCTGCTGAGGAATTTCGGGCCGTTCCAGCATCTCGCCGGTCTTTTCATCTGTCTCGCCGGCAAAGGCGCTATAACTGCCGGACAGGTCGCCGAAGGTCTTACGGATGGGCATGGACTGCTGACCGGTGTAATCCTCTTCCAGTTCCATGTTGCCCAGCCACTGGATGGCACGGATCGTCCGTTCGCCGATCTCATGGCGGGACAGGGGGAAGACTTCGCCTCTGGCGGCATATTCATCCACATAGTTGTAGTAATTGAACAGGATCAGTCGATCCAGGCCGCCTCTGGCCACTTCCAGACGGTTCAGGAACAGTTCCCGTTCTGCTTCTGTCAGAGACTTGTCATTTTCCAGAGCGGCCTGGGCATCCTCAAAGTAGCCGTAGCTGGTGATGACATCGTCCACCTTGAGCCAGTCTGCATTGATGACGGAATCATCAAAGACCTGGAACTCGGTATAGGCATTGCCGATGGCTTCCCAGAAGCGCAGATAGGTCATGATATGGTCCGCTGCGGCTTCACCGTAGTAGCCGGTGAGGAATTCCATGGCCAGCGCATATTCATCCTGGTAGGGATTTTCCATGAGCTTCATGAGCATCCAATGCTTCATGTCCCAGAATTCACTTTCGTTCTGGTTTTCCAGCTCGGTGAACACACCGGTGCCGCCCAGTTCATGGAACATCTGATAGTCGTTGCGGATACGGAAATAGTTGGGGAACACGCCGTTGAGCTGATAGTTCAGGTCGTAGTCCCACAGGAGCATCTGATGGGGCTCCAGAATCTCTGCCCAGTCGGCCAGACGGGACTTGACATGGGCATTGGTCACATGGTTCCAGTCGTGGAGAGCATCGGCGTCGGAGTTGGCCAGACGCAGGACCACATTCTGACGGGGAACGGTGTCATCCAGAGGCACTTCCAGATACTCGGCATAGGCCAGAGACTCGATGTAGACTTCGGGGTAGACGGTTTCTACCTTTGCTGCAATGGTATTGAGGAACCGCAGCAGACGGCCGGTAGCACCGCTCTCTGCCAGAACCTCCAGACAGCGTTCACATTCGCAGGCGCCGTCAATGTCGTTAGGGGAGACATCGAAGTAAGTGGGACGCTCTCTGCCGGCCTCGTCGGCCAGCTCATAGGACAGTTCCACAGCAAGGATGACCTTGTCGGCAAAGACGGACATCAGCTCTTCGTTGGTCAGACACATCTGCTTGTCAGCCACCCGTCTGCCCTTGACAGAGTCGTAGGCATACCATTCGGGATGGGCTTCAAACCAGTCCACGCCTTCGGGGTTCATCAGAGGGGTCCAGGGATCCGCCGCAGAGGTGGGCTCTACATAGAAGGGCGGGAAATAACGGTTGAAGGTATGGACATGGTAGGGCTGTCCGTAATAGATCTCACCGCCGAAACCGGCAGGAGGATTGGAGGCAAAGCCGTTGACACGGTTACGGACATAGCACAGATGGGTAGGCCGTTCGGAAGAATAGATATCCCGGTAGGCAAAGGCAGGCTCACCGCTTTTTTCAAAGCCGAGAGGCAGAACAGCATCTTCCATGGTGGGGACATGCTCTTCCCACATGTTCCACCAGCGGACACCCAGTTCATCCTCCAGCAGGTGATAGACACCGTAGAGGGTACCACGGGTCTCACCGCCGGTGATGACCAGACTGTTGCCAATGGCCTTGATGGTCCAGCCTTCACCCATGCCGTTGTTGTCCGTATAGGTGACATTGTTTAATTCGGCAAATTCGGTTGCGCCAATGTAAATAGCGGATTCCACAGGCACGCTCTCTGTAATCATAGAGGAAGCGCTGCCGGTAATCTCACGGAGATAGTGCTGCAGTTCCTTGGCTGCATTCTTCTCCACATCGGTGGCGTTGGCAGGCAGCACGATGGGCATGTCCTCCAGGACAAGACCGGCAGGCGCTGCTTCAGCCTTGGGCGCCGTGAAGAGTGCGGCGGCACCGGCGACTGTCACGATCAGCAGCAGGCACAGCCAGCGGACAAGATGTTTGTTTTTCATAAATTTACCTCCTTGGTAAAATAATGACGGGGGTGTCCCGACGGGTGTTCATGCCGCCGGGACTAAGGAAGGAAGATGAAGATGAACTGACAAAAATAGAGGTGAAGTTCTTTTTTGTCAGGTATCTCTGTGGATGGGGCTGCTCAGATCAAAGTCATGGGCAGAGGATGGCAAACGCCTTTATATATAACCTTGAAGTCCTCGGCAAAGAGGTTATAGAATTGCACGCCTTCGGCATAGGATATGACTTCCGTGGGGATTTGGAATTTGCCATCCTTCAAGGGCAGGTCTTCATCATAATAAACGGTGATATCCCGGAAGGTGATATCGTGACACATGGCCACCTGAATGCCCTCCAGATCGAGTTCCGGTGGGTACTCTGCAGGGATTCGGTACAGGTCATACAGTCTGGGGGAACGCCATCTGGGGTTGGCCACCTTCAGCAGGAAGGGAATGGCAAGCTGATCCTCGGCGTCGTATTCCTGCTCATCGGTCGCCTGGAATACCATGGGGGTATCAAAGGCATTGAATTCCACTCGCATATTCTCAAAGAGAATGTCAGAGATCTCGGCCACATCGCCGCAGTTTACATCCAGAGCCGCATGGGCACCACGGATCACATCGCAGTTGCGGAAGGTGATGTTCCGGTATCTGCGGCAGGCAGTCTCCAGTCCGATCTCGCAGACACGGCCCCAGTCGCACCACAAAACGCAGTTCTCAAAGAGCATATCCTCGTTATCCGTGGTAACATAGCGGTCGATGCCCTTGATGGAGATGGTGTCATCAAAGGAATGGATGAAGGAGTTTCGGATGGTGATATTACGGCTGTTGACGATGTCCACACCGTCGGTGTTGTATCGCCACTGACCGAAGACTTTGATATCGTCCAGGACCACATCGGTGCAGTGGAAGAAGTTGACGCACCAGATGGCGGAGTTGCGGAAGGCAACGCCCTCCAGACGGATATGCTTGCAGTCGTAGAATTTGATGTTGCCGTTGGTGAAGGGTTCATAGCAGCCGTTATCCAGACGACCTTCCAAGGTGTCATCGAAAATACCGTTGCCGAAGATGTGGATATTTTCAGCATTTTCGGCGTAGATGCAGCCGAAAACCAGAGCATCCTTGTCCACATAGACGCTGTCGCCGCTGTGAAGGATCATCTTGCCGGGCATATGGACACCGGGACCGAAGAAGTGGGTCACATCCTCTTTTTTCGGTGCCTGGATGGGTTTGCTGTTGAAGATGTACAGACAGTGGTGCAGGTCATCTGCACCCAGGACATAGCCGCCGTGCTCGGTCAGGGTGAAAGAAACGGTCTTGTCCTGTTCCGTCAGGGCAACATTTTTGGAATAGGGCTTGAGGAAGACTTTTTTATATTCCCGGTTGACCTTGACCGTCAGTTCTACCGGCTCGTCGCTGACAAGGTTCACATAGGAAACCACTTCTGTTTGGGTAAAGGGTCGCTGTTCACCGGGCCACACCCGGTTGAAGGGGTGCCTGGAGATACGGCAGGTGTAGACGGGGATCTCCTCGCCGTTCAGAAACACCTGATAGTCTTCAGAATTATTTTCGATATAGCGGAAAGTGGGCATGATATGCTCGTGTTCAAATCTGGAATAAGAAACCATAAAAACACCTCAATTCATTACAGGAAGAAGAATGTTCCGGCAAAGCTGAGCAGGATGCCGGTCAGTTGCTGACGGGTCAGCTTTTCTTTATAGAACACCACATCGGACAGGGCAGAGAAGATGATGCAGCCGCCGGTGATCAGAGGATAGGTAACAGTGGCAGGCAGATTGGCAGCGCCAATGAGCTGCAGCATGTAGGAAACGCCGCCGACAGCGCCTGCGATGGCAATCAAGGCTATCATCGGGCGGAAGGAAAAATGCAGCGCCTGTTTGGTGGGCTTGCAGAACAGCAAGCCAATACCGCTGACAAGGAATCTGCCCAGACCGGTGAGCATAACAAAATGGCGGCAGTCCACAGCATGAACGGTGTCAATGGCATGGCACTTGGAAAGGACGCTGACAGTACCGTTGAGGAAAAAAACGGCGATGCACAGAGGAAGAACGGATTTTGCACCTTCGGTTTTGATGCCGCCGGAGATGGTAATGGCTGCTGTCATCACCATCAGACCGATGCCCCGGAGAACAGTCAATTCCTCATTCAAAAAGGCCACACCGAACAGATAAGGCACGATCATGCCGCCACTCATGAGAAACAGGGTGTAAAGGGAAAGATTGCCGCTTTTCATAATGCGGAAGCCGATGAGCGTATAGAGCAGGCACAAAAAGGAAAACGCAAGGGCAAATATCACCGAGAAGAGGGAAAACTCTGCCCGGAAGCCGTTGATACAGAAGAAAAAGATCGCAGTAAAAAGGCCGTAGAACATATTATACCGCAAGCTCGGTATGGTATCGGTTCCTTCGGAAAGTTGATTCTTTTTCTCAATGGCGAACTGAAAGGCCAGCAGCACCGCCGCAATGCCCAGAAAAATATAATATATCAATGTAGCTTCACCTCTATTCATAGGATAAGAGGAATATTTTCATTTTTATAGGTGATTTTCATCAAAAAATATGATAAAATCACCAAGAGGTGACAAAGTCATGAAAGTCAATCAGTTCAAATTACCGGAAACCCGGGATATTCTGTTTACCATCACCCATTCCACACTCAATCAGGCATCGGAACTCAACCAGCACGAAGTACATATCCATAAGGAATGTGAGATTTATATCAACTTCAGCGGCGATGTGGTCTTTGAAGTGGAAAACCATATTTACCCCATCGCAAGGGGCAGTGTGATTCTGGCGAGTCCCTACGAACATCACCACTGCATCTATCGCTCCGATATTCCCCACGAGAACTACTGGATCACCTTTTCTTCCGATGCAAGCGTAATGGAGTTTCTGTTCAACCGGAAAAGAGAACCGAGTCCTTTGCGTGTGCTACAGCCTGCGGAACTGGAACGAGTCCACCACATTTTGGAAAAGCTGCTGGATAAAAACACAGATTCTCTGGAACTGCGGATCGGCTTTTGGGAACTGATCCGAGCCATTCGGAACGCAAGGCAGTCAGACGGTATACAGAATACCGACGCCCTCTCTCCTGTTGTAAAGACCGCCATGGCATATATGGAAGACCATTCCGAGGAAAGCATCGGAATCAAGCAGATCGCAGAAGCCGCTTCCGTCAGCGTCAACACGCTGGAGCGATACTTCAAAAAGGAACTGCAAGCATCGCCCATGCAGGTTCTGCGGCGAAGCAGACTGATCATTTCCAGAAAACATCTGCAGGATGGCCTGCCGGTCTCGGAAGCCGCACGACTCAGCGGTTTTGACGATTATTCTAACTATATCCAGCTTTTCCGCAAGCAGTTTGGTATGACGCCCATGCAGTTCAAAAAGAAAATGGAAGAGGTGTAAATGCAATCATGCCTTGGTGTCCGGGAAGTACTCTGTCAGATACGCCCTGGTGTTTTCCACCATTTCTTCAAACAGGGCTTTGGCATCGGCGGTGGGCAGATCCATGAGAGGATCGTTGAGGAACGGTACGAAGGCCTGCTGGATATCCCGCTCTCTGGCTGCCTTTGCAACCTGCAGCTGGGCGCAGGCATTGCGGCGGATGAGGGGTTCGATCTCCGCAGGGATATTGCCCGCAAAGACAGGCTTAAGACAGCCGTCCCGGAAAATGGCGTTGGTCTCCACCACGGCGCCCAGAGGCAGATTGGGAATCTGACCCTCATTGGGCAGGTTCACATTGGTGATCAGTTCTACCAGACCAAGCAAGGCTCGGATCTGCAAAACGCCTTCTTCGCCGGTGGGGGTGATCTCCACATTTTCTTCGCCGGAAAGGAGCTTTTCTCCCTTTTCCAGACGGTCTTTCTGCATATCTCGGCGGCTGTCCACGGTGGTCAGGGCAAAGCCGAATTCCTTGACCTGCTCCGGGTTGGACAGGAACCATTTTCTGTTGCAGAATTCTGCCAGATGGCGGTCACCGGCGGCGGCGATATAGCCGAAGCGGCGAAACAGCTCAAACTTGATCTTGCAGCCGCCCATGAAGGCCTTGTTCATCCAGTTGTTATCCTTGCTGCCCTCGTAGTCCTTGCCGACATAGCCGTCGCAGAACTCTTTGAAAATGGGCATCAGGTCCATGCCGTGCCATTCTGCCTCGTTGATCCATGTGAAATGATTGACACCCAGGACATTGACCTTTACATCCTCTCTGGTGACGCCTTCGATCCCACGCAGTTCATAGAGCATATCTGCCAGGAGCTTTTTGGTGGAAAAAACCTCATGACAGCAGCCGAAGCACTTGATCTTGGGGAAGGTATCGTACATGGCTCTGACACAAAGGGCCATGGGGTTGGTGTAGTTGATGACCCAAGCATCGGGGCAGCATTTCTCCACGCCTTTGGCGATGACCTCCATCATGGGGATGGTCCGCAGAGCCCGGATAATACCGCCGGGACCGGTGCTGTCGCCTACGGGCTGCCAGATGCCGTATTTTTCGGGGGTATGGACATCGCTGTGCATTTCATCGAAGGTGCCGGGGAGAATGGAGATGACCACGAAATCCGCACCAGTCAGGGCTTCTTCCAAAGTCTCCACGGCATAATAGTCCCAGTGGGATTTGCTTTCGGGAATGTCATTGAATTTGTTGCCGATGATCTCGTTTTTCTTTGCAGCCTTCAGATCGATATCGTACAGAGCGACCTTACCGGAAATATCATCGGCTGCTGCCAGATCGGACATGAGACCCCATGCCCAGCCCTGTGAGCCGCCGCCTATGTAAGCGATTTTCAAATCTTCCACTGTTTTGTGTTCTGTATATTTCATGGTTTCACCTCAGACTTGATTCTTTTGAGATACTCCTGTACCACAGACCAGGCTTCTTCGGGATAGAAGGCGTGTCCGCCATGACCGACTACCAGGGTGCATCGGTCATCACCGCCCTGTTCGGCATAGATACGGCTGCCCCGCTCGTAAACTTCTCTGGCAGCGAAGAAAGGGAAAATGGGATCTTCGTCACCGGAGACCTGAATAAAAAATTTGGGGTAAGCCATGGCCATAATATCGCCCATGTCAAAGAACTCAGCAATGTGAGGGACATAATTGCAGGGGCAGTGATACATGGCACCGATGGAATCCTTAAAGGATGCCATGGCACAGGAGGGCACGATCAGCTTCAGCCGGTCTTCAAAAATACCGGCATAGGCCGTGGCCGTACCGCCACCGGAATTGCCCATGCAGCAGATGGTTTTGGTATCCACCCGGTCAGCAAAATCCAACTCCAGCACATCGATGAGCCGCTGGATATCCCAGACCCGCTCGCCGATGGTAGTCCGACCCATCATAGCGGCAATGCCGGATTCGTGGTGGCACATGGTATAGCCTTCTGCATCGCCGCCCAGTTCGCCGAAGTCCCGCTGCTCCAGGGCAATGGCAGCAAACCCTTCCTTGACTGCCTGCAGGCAAAACGCATTGCTGTCTTCCTTGAAATGCACATCACGGGGAAACTTATCTCTGTTCAGGGAGATATGCATACCGCTGGTATGTCCCTGCAGGCAGATCATCACCGGGGGCTTTTCAATGCCATCGGGCAAAAGCATATGGCAGGGAACGGCATAGCCTTCCTCACTGTAAAAAGAAAAGCAGATCTCCGTTGCACCGTCGAGATTTTGCTCATATTCGATCTCAGCTTGGGGTTCGACCTTTTCAAAACGGTCCAGACCCAGCAGTTCAGCCAGTTTTGCTTTCGCTGCAGGCTGCCAATGCTGAAAGTCCCCTTTGTAAGCCATACCCGGTTTGATTTTTTGCATCAGCTGATGAATATAGGAAACAGATGTTGTTCTTTTCATAATCTGTCACACTCCTTTGTTTATATAGTATACCCCCAAGAATTCATCCTTTGCGACCGTATTTTTTGAGAAAACAACGGAAAAATCGCCTGAAATCTTGTGATGCATTTGTGTTCGTTTCTTTTTGTGCTATAATGGGAAGGAAGGTGATAACATGACAGAGATCCGCATTCACAAATCCAGTTTTCGGAATGTCTGGAGCATGCCGGAGCTCCATTCCCATGACAGTCACGAGCTGTACTTTCTGCTTTCCGGCACGAGACGGCACTTTATCGAAGATTCCATCTATGATCTCTTCCCCAATGAGATCGTTTTGATTCCAAAAAACACCCTCCACAGGACCCTTGCCCTCTCATTGGAAACGCACGAACGGTATGTGGTAAACTTCAATGACGAAGCTGTACGCACCCTTGCTGAAAAGATCGGTGCTGAAACCTTTGCCAATTTGATGAATCATCGGTGTCTGGCTTTGACCGCAAAGGCCGCCCAGAGAATTCGCTGCAATCTGGAATACTTGGATGAGGAACGAATCTATCCCAATGAGTATTCCTCCGCTATGGGTACGCAGCTGTTGGAGAATATCCTGCTGCTTGTGCTGCAGCATGGCACGCCGAAAGCGCCCGTGGCAGAAAAAGGCATTTCAAGGATGCAGGAGGTGGCTCATTATATCAATGAGAATATGGTTGATGTGACATTGAAAGATGCTGCCAACTTTGCCCATATGGAGACGACCTATTTTTCCAAATGCTTCAAGTCTGCCACCGGTGAAGGTTTCCAGGACTATCTGACCAAAGTGCGCTTGCGAAAAGCAGAGCAGCTTTTGGAGCACAGCAACTACTCTGTGGGAGCGATTGCCGAAACCTGCGGTTTTTCAACAGGCAAATATTTCAGTGATGTGTTCCGTGCAAAGAAAAATTGTTCTCCATCTCAGTACAGGAAACAACTGCGGCAGCAACAAAAAGGTTGGTAGTTAGAAAAAACACTCATTTTCCTAGGAAAATGAGTGTTTTTAACTGGTTACGGGAGCCGGATTTGAACCGACGGTCCTGTTGACACTAAGCATTTGTACTGCACTTTGTTTGCGCAAACGCAAGTGTCTGCCACTCGCTCAGCTCCCTTCATCCGCCACAGGCGGCGGGCGCATCGCTCCCCTCCGGGTTATGAGAACCTCCCTGAAACCCCAGAACTCCAAGGATAGGGTCGACAGGTCCGATTTGAAAGGCCCAATTCGTCGACGACCCGCCGACCGACCGCTTCACTAATCCTTAACTTTCTGCTGCAAATATTGAATATTTCTTCAATATTTGCAGAATTAACAGAACATTTACATTTAAATTATATCGTTTCTCCGGATCGTAACAATCTATTTTTCTCCCCGCCATAGACGCACCAATCGGCAAGGAAAATACAGCTTTGCATCTGTCTTTAGTTCGGCTTTTATATGGACAACCCACAAAAAGAAATATATACTAAAAAGTAACATTATGTCGAATCTTTGTCTCAAAACAATCTGATACGCTTATGGTTGGAGGTACTAAATGGATAATATTGCTGAAATCATCTCCGTCGAAAATGCTGTTCTGCCCATTGTTGCAGAGGGTCTTCCCCCCATAGATCTGTTCAACCGCCAAGAAGTAATTGACCGAATAATGAAACTACTTGATGTGGTTTCTGAAAAACACTCGTCGTGCTCTTTTTCTTTGAACGGTACATGGGGTAGTGGCAAAACCTTTGTCTTAAACCGCCTAATGAAACAGCTTCTGGATTACCAGGACGGCGAAAAATATTTCGTGTTTCACTACAATTGCTGGCAATACGATTACTATGAAGAACCGCTTGTTGCCATCGTTGCCGCAATGCTAGATAGCGTAGACGAAGAAACACACCTATTCTCCAAATCTTTGCGTCAAAAAGCTAGGGACGGTCTTGCTTTTGCTAAGCCCATCTTAAAGAGAATTGCGAAAGAGTTTGTTGAGAAAAAGATTGGTGTTGATATCACTGATATTCTTGAGCTAATTAATGCTGGTGCCAAAGGCCTTGCATCATCTAACAATCAGACAATTGATGCACACGAATACGACAAATATTACTCTTTCAAAAAAGCTATCCTATCAGCCCAAAAAGGTATTCGTAAGTTGAGCGAACAGAGAACTGTAGTGGTTGTTGTTGATGAGCTTGATCGTTGTCTTCCTTCCTATGCAACCAAGGTTATGGAACGTCTCCATCATCTGTTTTCTAATCTTGATAATTCTGCTGTCATTCTGGCCGTAGATAAGGGGCAGTTAGAGAAAACTGTTACACAAATATTCGGTGATGAAACCGATTGCACAAAATATCTTCAGAAATTCATAGATTTCGAAATCTCCCTGAATGTTGGAAAAGTTGAGGGTGGTTTTATGGAGAAATATGCCGAATATTTTTCTCTTTTTGACTACTCCCTCATTCAAACAAATTTTTGTTTCGAAGACTTCTGCTCTGCCCTCTTTTCAGGTATAGATCCCCGGATGCAGGAACATTTAATGTCACGTATCAAAACTGTACACACAATGTTGTTTCCTAAAGAAAAGAAAGATTACTCTTTCGCCTGCTTTGAACTGATGTGGATTGTTTTTTCAGATATTCATGGACTGACCAGAAGGATGCCCTTGTTGTACGACGCTCATCATGCAAAACAGTCTTTTCATATGCAAGATAATGTGCATCCAGAATTCACCGCATATTTGGAAAAGCATTGGCAAGGAGTTATATCAAATTCTTGGCAGGAAAGTTTTACTAATAGGCGCGGGTACTACTTAGCATCGCCCACAGATATCCCCCAGTTATTAATTTGGTACCTTTATCAAATGTATCCAAACCCTTCCATCTATTACCATCTCCGAGAGACAAGCACACAAGATGGTCGCTTTTCTGACAATTTAACTGAGCTAAAAGAGGTCGTTGAACTGCTGAAAATTATAAAATAATAACCTGTGCAATCTCATTGCTGAAAAACCGCCAAGGGATATCAAGTCCTTGGCGGTTTTGTTAACCATATTATTTTCAATTCATAGCCCATAATAACAGGTCCTGATTTACTATGTTTCATTCATCCTTTATTTCAGAAGAATGTGTATTTCTCTCCATGGTTTGTCTAGAAAAATATTTCATGTAATTTTGTCTTCTTGCCTCATTAAACTCCTTAGAATATTTAAAAAGCTTTTCTTTATCTTCAAACTCGCTATCGTTTACTTTTAACTGCCCATCTAAATCATATGTGAAAGTCAGCAAGCCAAAATTCTTCAATTCCTCAAATCCAGACCACAGGTTTTTTACTTCCTCTAGTAAATATGCAAACTCAAAAAAGGCCAACCGAGAATTTCCTAGTTCCAATGCTATCTGTGTTTCTTTTATCCCTCTATAAAATCTTAACAGCATAGATCGTTGCCAACTATCATATTCACCATTTTCCCAATCGTTACTATAATCGAAACAAGCCCTTATTTGCGCAGAATTTCTCCGCATAAAAATCTTCAACTGTTCAATTCGAACCTTTGTCTCATCCTCATTATCTGATCCCACAAACATTCTTTTATAATAATCATGATACCATCTATGCTGGTATTTAACATATGTCTCCAATCCAATAGTTTTATCTTTCTCTTTCGCAAAATCCATCGCAAAAACAAAGTTGTAATATAGCGTTTTGAATTTTTCCATGAACAGCATTCTGCTTCTTAGCCTTTCTCTCAATTTAATTTGCTTATCATTGAGATAAAAAACTAAGGACACCAACGCAGATGTCACAGCTCCCGTACCCAATCCTATCAGCAAATTCTGCGCCCATCCTGTACTGGTGAAACTACAACATATTAGTACACACGCCAGCAACACAAGAAGTGCAAACATTGCCAATGATTTCATGTCCGAGTGCAACAATCGTTTTTCTGCTGTTATTTCTTTGCCTTTAATATTTTTCATTTGCTCCCTCACTTGTGTAATTACGGACCATAATCCTTAGATGTTATTTTGTCAACTCTTGGCTCATATTTAGCAATGCTTTGTCCTTATCATCTTGTTGATATCCCCACGATTTACCGAGGCGGATTCTTTCCAATTTCCCTGCTTCTGTCAGCTTTACAAGGATACGGTTAGCTGTTGCTGGCGATACATTGAACAGTCCACGAATATCGGCATTTGCGATGGTTTCATTCTCCTGCAGGAACTGCTTGATCCTGAGCCAACGCAGTTCGTCTGTGGTCATTTTCTTTCCACTGACTTCCTGTAAGGCCTGCTTGATGGCCGACAGCATAAACATGATAAACGCCGTAGACGAGCCGTCGCAGTTGGACTGGTTGATGGCTCTGTAATATTCATCCTGTCTGTCATGGATGATGGACTCCACCGGCAGCCATGCAAACAAGGGTTTCCATTTGGTCAGAAGCAGAGTGTGCCACAGGCGGCCGATACGACCGTTACCATCAGCAAAGGGATGGATCAGTTCCAATTCATAGTGGAACACACAACTCTTGATCAGCATAGGAACATCGCTGTTCTTGACCCAATCCAAAAGTTCTGCCACTAGACCAGGAATATAGTCAGGTAAGGTTCCGAAGTGCAAAACATTGCCATGCTTATCCACAACGCCCACAGGTCTTGAACGGAAACAACCTGACTCCTCTACCAAACCTTTGGTCATGATGCCATGAGCGGTCAGCAGATCATTCATAGAATAGGGATCCAGACGATCCATCATCTCATAGATCTCGTAGGCATTTTTCACTTCGGCGATGTCCTTGGGCGGTGCAAGCACCCGCTTGCCGGAAAGTACAGCCGTCACCTGCTCCAGGTTCAAAGTATTCTGCTCAATGGCAAGCGAAGAGTAAATGCTTCGGATGCGGTTTGTTCGGCGCAAAATCGGGTTGGTCGAAAGGCCTTGTGTGGCATTAACCTGACCCACTAATTCAGCAATCTCCGCAACTTCATCCAAAATGGCATTTGTGATCTCAAACGGCGGCTTTTTGCTCTGCATAACCATCACCTCATCGTTAGTATATCACTTCATCGCTCATTCTGCAATGCATCATGATTGATGAACCGAGTGATGAAATATTGTGCAAAACTCATGTGCTATCTATAACGCAAATGTTAATTTGGGGTTGGCTTATTATGGCTTTATGTTAATCTTTATGGTTATCGCAATAGTATTTGCCAAGACTAGATTTGCGTGGGTTTGCTTTGCTATAGGAGCAGTTCCTCGATTGGTTTCAGGTTTGTTTTTGCTAAAGGGAAATTTGACCGGAAACATTGGCTACAATGTATTATACTGGGCCGTATACTTTTGCATAGTAATTATAACGGCGTTTCTTATTGTTCGGCGAAAGAAAAACGAGCAAAAGATTAAAGGCCACTATTTTATAATGCTGTAAGATAAAGGTGGACACATGGAAACCCGCCACGCAGTCTGCCTTTTCTTTGTTTTATGGCGGCAGTAGGGCGGCAAGGAGAAAACAGGTACCTGTTCGAAGCTCCAAAGCAAGGGAGAAACGGACAGTGACCACCGGGCATACTCCCAGTTAGTGGTCGGTCTTTTTTCCTCTTAGTAAGGTTAGCCGAAAAATCACGGGAATTGGGGAATGAGGCGACCGCTGCCGGTGGCAGAGAAAGGGAG